>CAZFXI010000010.1:18476-41402 GCA_964522855.1 uncultured Sedimenticola sp. | reverse complement strand
ATCACAAAATCCGTGATACTCATGGTGCGGCGGCCACCTCCAGGCGCTCGGTTTCTGCCAGTCGCACCTGACGACCATCCAGCGTAATAAAGCGCCGTTCCTGCAACTCTCCACGATACACCTGATATTCACTGACACGCCCGGAGCGACTGTCTATCACCTGGATCTGCAGGACCTGATGACTGTCACGCCAGTTGAGGTAGATAATCACCCCGGTACCGACCAACATCAGTACAATCACCGAAATAGCCAGGGCTTTGATCCAGGGTTTTCCCGCCGGTTTTTTCGGCGGCGGCGCCGGTGCTCTTGCCGGTCGATCGCGAAACCTCACCGTGACGAAAACCAACCCGATTACGGCCAGGGTAAAAAGTATTTTTGTCAGCATGAACGAATATGGATTTCCTTTGCTATCATGGGCTCAAAGTAACACCAATCGACGAATATGAAAACACTCCTACTGCTTATTCTGCTGCTGTTCCTGCTCACTGCCTGTGGGGCGCCGGAAAAACCCACCGTTACCCTGTACCTGGCCATGCAACGCGGTGACATCGAACAGATCGAACGTCATATCGTCTGGGGCACCGACATGAACCAGCTGGACCGGGATGGCTTCGCCCCTCTGCATGTCGCCGTACGCAAGGGTCGTATTGCCATCACCCGAATGCTGCTCAAACATGGAGTAAATGTCGAAATACAGGATGCCAATGGCCATACGCCCATGTATCATGCCGTCCTTGGCGCACGCCCCCGCATTGCCGATCTGCTTCTCAAATCCGGTGCACAGATACATGCCACCACTTGGCTGCTGGATGCCACCCGACAAGGCATTGGTAAACGCGAGGTCATACGGTATCTGGCGCAGCATGGCGCCAACCTGGAAGCAAAAGACAGCAAAGGAGACACGCCACTACTGATCGCCATTCGCCAAGGCAATCACAAGCTGGCCAAGCACCTCGTTAACTACGGCGCGGATGTCACTGTTTCCGACACTCAGGGAAAAACGGCGCTGGAAATTGCAAAAACCCTGAAATTGAGGGATATTGCGCTGCTTTTACAACGCAATGGCGCAACATAGGAGATCATTACCCATGGCAAGCACACCCGACGAGATCAGCATCAGCTACAAAGAAGGTGACCTGGAACTGGTCAAGGAACTGGACAAACAGATCCTCACCAAAGGGGCCTGGACCACCATTATCTTCCGCTATCAGGACTGGAACAACGCCAAGCAGGAATACGGACCTGACAAATTCACCATACGCCGCTATCAGAAACGCAATGGTGAATACATGGCAAAATCCAAATTCAACATTTCCAGCAAGGATCAGGCGAAGAAGATCATCGAAGCCCTCAAACACTGGACTGACGATTGACCAGCGCACACAGCGTACTTAAAACAGACACATGACAGAGCACAGCCTTGAGATCGGGGCCATCCTCATGGGTTTGGCCGGCGGCTTGGCCATCTTCCTGTATGGCATGGAGCTATTGACCAATGCGTTGAAGGCCAGCACCGGCAAACGGTTGAAAACGCTGCTGGCGCGCATGACCACCAACCGTTTCAAGGGTGTGATTGCTGGCGCACTGGTAACGGCAATCATTCAGTCATCTTCTGTCACGACGGTGTTGGTCGTGGGATTCGTGTCCGCCGGACTGATGCATTTGACGCAGACCATTCCCATCATCATGGGTGCCAGTATTGGCACCACCATTACCGCCCAGATCATCGCCTTCAAGATCACCCACTTTGCCTTGCTCATCATTGCCCTGGGTTTTGTCATGCAGTTCCTGGGTAAAAATGAAGTGCTGCAGCGTACCGGCACCATGATCTTTGGTTTCGGCATGATTTTCTTTGGCATGAGCCTCATGGGCGATGCCACCTCTCCACTGCGAGACTATCCCCCATTCATCAAATTCCTGCAGGAAATGGAGCACCCCTTGTATGGTGTGCTGGCCAGCGCCGCCTTTACCGCAATCGTACAGAGTTCTTCTGCTACCACCGGCGTGATCATCGTTCTCGCAACCCAGGGGCTGATCACCCTTGACCAGGGCATCGCACTGGTTTTTGGCGCCAACATCGGGACCTGTGTTACGGCACTACTGGCTTCCCTCGGTAAATCCCGGGAAGCCTTACGTGCTGCCATGGTGCATATTACCTTCAATACCTTGGGCGTCTTTGTCTGGTTCTGGTTCATCCCGGAATTTGCCGCACTGATCCGCTCGATTTCCCCCCTGCACCCGGACCTCAGCGGTGTAGACCGTCTAGCCGCGGAGACCCCGCGACAAATCGCCAACGCCCATACTCTGTTCAATGTGGGTAACACTCTGCTGTTCATCGGGTTTACCCCCTGGTTTGCCAAACTGGTCACCTGGATGGTGCCGGTAACCGAAAAAGAACGATCAGGGAAGGTCACCCCCAAGTACCTGGACAAGGATCTTCTGGACACCCCTTCCCTGGCCCTTGATCGGGTACGCATGGAAATCGGGCGTATGGCGGAGCGGGTACTGCCCATGTTGCGCAAGGGCGTACATCTGGCAATGGAAGGTAAGGCGCAAGAGCTATCGGAACTCAGCCGCATGGACAGCGAAGTCGGCATGCTTCATGGGCCGATTCTCGACTATCTGCGTGAGCTGTCCATGCGCGACCTCAGTTCCGATGAAGCCGATTTGCTGCATCATTACCTGGCCATATCTTCTTACTACGAAAACATTGGCGACAATCTGAAACTGCATCTCATTCACGTCGGCCGGAAGCGGTTGCATGAAGAACTGGTAATCGGTGAAAAAACCCGTGAACTGATCGAAGCACTGCTGGACGAGCTGGTGCATTTACTGGAGAAGTCCACTCAGGCAGTTACCCGTATGGACAAGAAAGCGGCACGCAAAGTGATCAAGGCCAAGAGCAGAGTCAGCAAGCTGTCTACAGAAATCGAACGTCATGTGGTGCGCCGCATGGCAGCAGACGCCCCGATGCGCAGGCTGACCTATCAGACAGAAACTGAACTGCTGGAGGCATTGAAGCGTGTCTACTATTTTACCAAACGCATTAGCAAAGAAGTGTTGAAAGCCGAGCTGGGGACAAGCCAAGAGGCCAAAGCCGCTTGAGCGCTACAACCCGATCTCTTCCGGCCAATCCAGCAAGGCATCCACAACTTGGCGCTGATCGGCGGTCAGCTGTGGATCGATCACCATGTGTGACAGCTGCCGGCGATACTCCGACAAAACGATGCTCGATCCGCCATCAGGCTGCGTGAGGCGACATCGCCTGTACGCTTCCCAGCGCTCTTTCTCCTCCGCTGAAAGGGACCCCGGCCAGTTGCGCGCCCGATAGCGAAACAGGAGCTCCGGCAAACGGCTGTCTTCAAATAGGGGATGAAAAGCAGCCAATGCTTCGGGACTACTGCCCCGAATCTGATCACACAAACGCCGATCATGCTTGGATACAAATCCAGCATAGAGATTCTGGTCCGGATCTGTCGTTTCCTCGAACTGCTGTTCGGCAAAAACCTGCTGAATCTTTTTCTGCAGCTGCGGTGCATTGCGAATCGCCTGCAGATGCTGTTCCTCCCGCACAGCATCCAGCGCCCATTCTTCTCTCGCTGCATCAGTCAGCGTGTTTAGAGGAACAACCACCGGTGCATGATTGATGCTGATCATCTTCAGCGGAATGCGCTGCTCTCCCTCTGCCAGCTCGCTGCTCGGCGTATAGAGTTTCTTGCGGATCTGTTCCACGCCGAGATCGAACAAGGGCTGCGGATCGACACGCAGATCGTAGACGATGATGCCGTTGCGATTGCTGGGATGCTGCGCCACGGGAACCACCACCGCGATGCAGCCAAGGCGCGCCGGATACTTTGCCGATACATGCAGCACAGGGCACTGATCCCGCGGGTTGAGCTGCTGGGCCAGCTTGTGTTTATCCCGGTTGTTGAATATATAGTCGAACAAACGGGGCTGTTTTTCTTTCACCAGCCTGGCCAGCGCAATCGTCGCCCGCACATCCACCAGGGCATCATGAGCGCCTGCATGTGCTATGCCATTCGCCTCGGTCAGCAGTTCCAGGCGGAAACTGGTTACGCCGTCTTCGTTTTGCGGCCAGTTGATTCCTTCCGGACGCAAGGCCCGCATGAGGCGCACCATATCGATGATGTCCCAGCGGGAATTGCCATTCTGCCATTCCCGTGCGTATGGATCATAGAAATTGCGATACAGCCCATAGCGTGTGAATTCATCATCGAAACGAATGCTGTTATACCCCAGGGCACAGGTCCCCGGACGGGACAACTCGTCATGGATGGCATGAAAGAAATCCGCCTCACAAACCCCTTCCTGTCGCGCAAGCTGGGGTGTGATGCCGGTCACCATGCAGGCTGCGGGTTGAGGAAGCAGGTCATCAGCGGGTGCCGCATAGACCATCAGAGGAGAACCCACGGGATTGAAGTCCAGATCGGTGCGTATACCGGCGAACTGTACCGCCCTGTCCCTGCGCGGATCCGTTCCCCAGGTTTCGTAGTCGTGCCAGTAAAAGCTGGTGGGCATGATCGTTTCCTTGTATTTTACAGATAGCTGCAGGATACTGCGATGAAACATCGAAGCTGCCTGACCAGCTGCCAAGTTTACTCCATACAGCTGTTTGCAATCGACATCGTATTTGTCAACTTTCGACAATCGGAGCAACATTACTTGCGTATTCGAATCATATTACCGACGTTGTTGCTGCTGTACATGCCGTTGGCGATAGCCGCCGTAACCATGGTCGATGGTGACGACTGGAGCCTGCCATCCTGGTCGCTCCCGGTGGATGACACGCGCTTCTATTCCGAAGAGGCCTCTCCCAATGATCACGTGAATGTCAGAGTCATCGACCTGACTTGGCGCCAGATCAACCCGAATCTCGGCGAATACTCCACCACCAACACGGGTTCGGCAGCGGGCATGAGCTTTCCCTCCCTGGCTGACCAATTGGCCATCCCGGGAAAATACTGGCTACGTATCTGGGTGACAGGAGAAAGTTGGGCGCCGGCCTGGGTCAAGTCTGACTGCAACATCGACAAGACATGGACAGATCATGATGGTCAGGCAAAACACCTGCCGATTTGGGATGCCTGCGTATGGGGACATGTAAAGGCCATGTATCGTCAGGTCTTTCTAAACTGGGGACTGGCGGCCGATCCCGACATGCTCTTTACCCATGTTCCCGGCGGTTTTTTTTACACCGAATTTGATTTCGACATCCCTTTCCAGGCAGCCAAAGACGGGCTGAGTTTCACCGACTTCAGTAACTGGTTCCACAATGCCATGGATGAACTGGTAGCCGTTGCCAACGGTGAAAACAGCACATCCAACGACGATTACGCCTGGAAGCTGGTTTATACCGGCGAAGACTATCCTTTCGACGGCACCTGGAATGGCGCCACCAATCTGTTTGCCCGGGATGCGGTATTGGCAGGCATGGGCATACGCAACGGCATTACCGAATTGTTCAATTTCCATCTCAATCACACCCCGGCCTATGGTGCCGCCATCGCCCCGGATGGCCATATCGTGATCGATGAAGACTGGCCGTTGCTTACCGACAAGCGCACTATCGGCGCGGAAAACGAGTGCTACAACGCCTGCGGTTACCACGCCAAGGATCTGTATCTCTATTACGCCATCAGGATGTCCAACCTGAAAGCATTACAAATGCGCAGCAAACGGCTGTATGTAGTTCCTCAGGACAGCTATTTGTCCACCTACCCTGCTCATTGGGACTGGGTGCGGCGCTCCCTGGGGAAACAGCGTTACAACAGCGCCGACGCCTGGGTAGCATTGCGAACAGCCCAGGACAAGTACTGGATGGACGACAACAGTCATACCTGGAATGGCGCACCCTGGGTGCGTAATCTGGAACGCTGGCTGGTGCAGAAGGATGTGGGGATGGATGGCGTGACCCGCCGCGGGACCGATCATCACAAGAACGAGATCGATGCGGACAACGGCGAGTCCTGGGAAGGACGCCTTACCGACCATGCCAACGACCAGAACTATTTCTATTTCTTTGTGGATGATGTGTTCGCCACCGCCTACCAACAGCAATGGCAATTGAAAGTCAGCTTTGTGGACACAGGCAGCAGCGAATGGTGGATCGAGTACAGGAATGAACAGCAACTCGTCACCAGTGAAACCGTTCAGCGCAGCAATAGCGGACGAGTGAAAACTGCCACCATCGATTTGCCCGGTGCCCGATTCAGCAACCAACTGGACAATGCCGCTGATTTCCGCATCTTCAATGGCGGAACAGAAGATCTGGAAATACGTTTTGTGCGGCTTATAAAAAAACGCCGCCCGGTGATTGCCGTAATTTTCGAAAACGGGTTTGAAAATCCTTGACAGGATGTACCGTCAACGCATTTCCCGGCACCACACTCCGGCACATCAACAGCATCTACAAACGCAAAAAACCGCCATGCCTGCTGACATGACGGTTTCTGTTTCCACTTGCAAAAACGGCTCTGTTACTTGAGTTTTTCGCGGATACGGGCCGCCTTGCCAGTACGACCACGCAGGTAATACAGCTTGGCGCGGCGCACGTCGCCACGGCGTTTTACTTCGACGCTGTCGATCATGGTGCTGTAGGTCTGGAACACACGCTCAACCCCTTCGCCATGAGACATTTTACGTACGGTGAACGCCGAATTCAGGCCACGGTTGCGTTTGGCAATGACTACGCCTTCAAAGGCCTGCAGCCGCTCGCGGTTGCCTTCCTTTACCTTGACCTTAACAACAACGGTATCACCGGGACCAAACTCCGGGATTTCCTTGTTCATCTGTTCAGCTTCGAGTTCCTGGATGATGTTGCTCATCGTTGTTGCTCCTCTACCAGTGTTGGCGCCTCACGGCGCGAATGTTAATCAAAAATCCTGTCTTCTGTTGTTCAAGAAGACGCCGACGCCCCCTGATGGGTGCGTATAAATTCTTCCAGTAAACGCTCTTCGTCATCAGAGAGTTCGCGTTGCGCCAGCAAATCCGGACGACGCAACCAGGTGCGTCCCAGCGCCTGCTGTAATCGCCAGCGTTCGATGGCCGCATGGTCACCGGACAACAGCACTTCCGGTACATCCTGCCCGTCCAGTTCATCAGGGCGGGTGTATTGGGGAAAATCCAGCAAGCCGTTCATGTACGAATCCTGCTCTGCAGATTCCGCATGTCCCAATACCCCTGGCAGCAATCGGGTAACCGCATCCATGATAACCATGGCCGCCAGTTCACCACCGGACAATACGTAATCGCCGATGGACCATTCCTCGTCCACACAGCAATCCACCAGGCGCTCATCGATGCCTTCATAGCGCCCGGCGAGTAAAATCATGCCGCTACGCTTTGCCATATCCCTGGCGGCTTTCTGATCGAAACGCTGGCCCTGGGGAGTAAGATAAACCACCCGGCTGTCCGGAGCGGCCTCCTTCGCCTGTTGCAGCGCTGCCTTCAGCGGATCCACTTTCATTACCATCCCCGGGCCACCGCCATAGGGACGGTCATCCACGGTACGATGATTGTCCTGTGTATAGTCCCGTGGATTCCACAGTTGCAGGCTGGCCTGCTCTCCTTCCAGCGCCTTGCCGGTGACACCCAGCCTGGCTGCCTGAAACATCTCCGGAAACAACGTGATCACATCGAAACGCATCAGAATTCCGGATCCCAGTCCACGGTAATACGTCCCTGCTCCAGATCCACATCCTGGATCACCTGTTCCCATATCCAGGGAAGAAGCCGTTCCCTTTCTCCCCTGACCACCAGCACATCATTGGCACCGGTTTCAAACAAATGGCTCACTCTACCCAGTTCAATACCCTTGACTGTGACGACCTGCAACCCTTCCAGGTCTGCCCAGTAATACTCGTCTTTCGACGTCGGCAGTTGTGAACGATGCACGGCGACAGCCGAATCCATCAGTTCCCTTGCGCTTTCCCGATCATTGCAGCCTTGCAATTTGGCCACCACCAGTTTTCCCTGCCTGCGGCCTTTTTCCGGCAACCATTTTTCCCAGACCTGGCCACGCTGCAGATACCAGGGCGAATAGTTCAGGATATTTTCCCTCGGTCTGGTATCGGAAAAAATCTTCAACCAACCCTGGACACCGTGCAGACCGGAAATACGACCGAGGGTGACCAGCCGATCCGGCCCGCCACCCTCGATGCTCTGTTCTTCAACCTGGCTATCGTTCATAGCTCAGGCAACACGCAACAACCCTCAGGCTGCCTCGCTCTGACCCTGTTTGCGGTATTGACCTACCAATTGGGCCACGCGGTCGCTCATTTGCGCGCCCTTGGCGATCCAGCTGTCAACATGTTCCAGGTCGATGCGCAGAGCTTCTTCATTTTCTTTAGCTACAGGATTGAAGAATCCCAGGCGCTCGATGTAACGGCCATCACGGGGATTGCGGGAATCTGTAGCAACGATGTGGTAGAAAGGGCGCTTTTTAGCGCCGGTTCTGGCAAGACGAATGGTAACCATATTGATTAAAAGCCTTAAAATTCAATGTAATCCAGCGATCCAGCGTCAAACCGAATCAAGGTAAACGCGGCATTTTACTAGATTTTGAGCGAAAGTGAAGCCTTTATGGCATTTTTTTATCGGTAGCCCAGGCTGTTGCTCTGGAAAGAACATGGACTGCCGGCGGGTCTATATCTGGGAATCTAGAAGATTACCCGGCGAAGAAGGTATCAACGATGTACTTCCAGAAAATTATTCTAGCCCTCGGCACATTGATTCTGTTGACTACAGCAGCGGCACAGGATGCAATCTACACGTCTTTCTTAAGCAGCAGCGCCGTCGGCGGATATGATCCAGTTACCTATTTCACCGACGGCAAACCCCAAAAAGGGGCAAAGCAGTTCAAACTCAAATACAAGGGTGCAAACTGGTACTTTACCAGCACCGAACACCGAAGAATTTTTCAGATGAACCCTGGGAAGTATGCCCCCCAGTATGGCGGCTATTGCGCCTGGGCCGTTGCGCATGACACCACGGCCAAGGGTGATCCCCTGCAATGGACGATACATCAGGACAAACTGTATCTGAATTATGATCGAAAAACGCAGCGCGACTGGGATAAAAACAAGGACCGCTGGATACAGCTTGCAGATCATCACTGGCCCAAAATCATCCAATAAGAGTTTAAACACCATATGAATAGCCGAATAATCACCATCACAAGTTGGATACTGGTTGCATGGATATGCAACATCTTTCTTACTTCCCTGTTTTACAAGTTTACCGGGCATCCGGATACTGTTTATATCTTCAACACCATCGGCGGATGGCTACAGGGTTTTCTGGGTAATACCATTGGGGGCCTGTTTGCTCAATATGGCGCCTACCTGATCGGCAGCTTCGAATTACTGACGTCAATCGTGCTTCTTTCGCCAATCCTGCTTTGGGTAATCCATAAGTTGTTACCCACAGCAAACCTGCCGCAACGCCCTGTGATGCATTGCATTGGCGGACTGATGGCGGCGGCGGTTATGGCGGGCGCAGTATTCTTCCACCTGGTCTCCCCCCTCGGCGTGGAAGTGCTGCATGAAGGCAAGAGTGACGGCGGCTCACTCTTCTATGCTGCCGTTTCTATCCTCGTGTCTGGTATCATTCTGTTTATTCTCAACCGGAAACAGCATCCAGACAAGAAATAGTTCATGAATGAAGAAGCAATATTCCAGCGCCTGATGTCGATGGTGGAGCAGTATTATGCCGGACGTAAACAGGGAAAACTTCTGGACTACCTTGAGCCGGAAGAACTGGCAGCAGAACTGGATCTGGACAGGAACGCCGCCGGTGACTGGCAGCAACTCTTTCAATGGATAGGAAAATACCTCCAGCATTCCGTAAAAACCGGTCACCCGGGGTTTCTCAACCGCATGTGGTCCGGAGCCAACCTGCCATCTATCGTTGGAGAAATCGTCACCGCCGTTACCAATACCTCAGCCTGTACCTACGAGGGCGCACCGGTATCCACGTTGATGGAACATTTCATGCTGAACACCATGCTGGATCTGGCCGGCTTCGAGGAAGGTGAAGGGCAGATGACCTCTGGTTCAAGCAGTGGCAACATGATCGCCATGCTTTCTGCCAGAAATCAAATGCTCGGCACAAGCAAGGAACAAGGATTGGCGGGGCAGACACCCATGGTCGCTTTCGTTTCCGCCGATGCGCATTACTCCCTGGACAAGGCGGCAAACATCCTCGGCATAGGCACCCGACAGCTGATCAAGGTACCCGTGGACGAACAGGGGCGTATGCGCCCTGAAGCGCTGGAACAATTGTTACAGAAACACCAACAGGCCGGCGAAAAACCCTTCTTCGTCTGCGCCACCTTGGGTACCACCGTGAGAGGGGCGTTCGATCCACTGCCACCACTGGTCGAACTGCGAAAGCAATACGGCTTCTGGCTCCACGGCGATGGGGCCTGGGGAGGGGCAGTTCTGCTGGATGATGATCTGAAGCAACATTATCTTGCCGGAGTGGAGCATCTGGATTCCTTTACCTGGGATTTTCACAAGATGGCGGGTACCAGCCTCATGTGCAATGTACTGCTGTTCAACCACCACCCCGGAACCCTGCGTTGTGTGTGCAGCGCAGGTGAACACAG
This sequence comes from uncultured Sedimenticola sp., assembly GCA_964522855.1. Taxonomy (GTDB): domain Bacteria; phylum Pseudomonadota; class Gammaproteobacteria; order Chromatiales; family Chromatiaceae; genus Thiolapillus. Next base: position 30,775 of record CAZFXI010000010.1, on the reverse strand, counting down.
CTATCTGTTCCGGGAAGAACACGAGAGTGCAGAACTGGATACGGGCACGGCCTCTCTCCAGTGTGGACGTCGGGTTGACAGCCTGAAGTGGTTCCTGGACTGGAAGTATTTCGGGAAAGACGGGTTGGCGCAGCGTGTGCGCCATTACCTGGCTTTGAGCGAATATGCAGAACAAGTGGTGAACAGCACGCCGGAACTGGAAATGTCCGTACCACGTGAATCATTCAATGTCTGCTTTCGTTTCAGCACCCCGGACGATCTGGACGTCAATGCTTTCAATCTGGAGCTGCGCCATCGCCTGTTCCGCCAGGGCATCAGCCTCGTGGGCATTGCCTATATCGACGGACAGCTTACATTGAGGCTTCTTATCACACATCCGGATTTCTCACGCACTGAAATCGAGCACTTCTTCAGTTCCGTGGTATCCGTCGGAAACGAGTTGCTGAATGAACGTCTGCAACGCTAAGACCTATACGGTTCCCCAACAGCCGGACGTCCGGAAGACCGTCCTTTCAGCGCTGGTTGAAAGCTTGGCAGATGAATCACGCTTGCTGGCTCTCTGTAGCCTGTTTGAACCCGAAGGTGACTATCCTCACGCCCCGCACTGCTACTCCCGCAACATCCTTCTGCGCACGGACAGCGGCGCGGAAATCATGGTCGCCCGATGGGATCAAGGCGCAAGTACCCCCATCCATGGCCATCCCCAGTTTGCCTTTGTGTATGTGCTGGAGGGGCAGCTGCAGATGGAGCACTACCGGGAAACGGATCAGGGACTGGTATTGACCGAAACTATCGTCAAACGCAAGGGACAGCACATCTATGCGGCAGGTACCGCCAACCGTTTCGACAATGCCATTCACCGCGTAACTGCACTCGCGCCCAGCCTCAGCCTGCATGTATATTCCGATGACGCACTGAAAGGAAAATCCTTCCTCTAACCATGCTGCGTATTCGTCTGGTGTTCTGGTACATGATCTGGTGTGTGCGCCTCGGCGCCCGCCCCTGGCGCTATTTTCAGTTAAACGCACCCTGGTTCAGCAGCGAAAAACGGCTGTTTTCCAAATTGGATATGGATGCCCTGCTCCCGGCAAAGTGGCGCCTTGTACAGGAGCCCCTGCAAGCGGAGAGTCGGCCATCATCCTGGCCAGTATTCCTCAAACCGGAATGGGGACAGAATGCGCGGGGAATTCTGGTCGCAGAAAACCAGCAGGACCTTGATCGCCTGGGCCATGAACTGCTCTCCGGCCAGACACCCTATCTGTTGCAGGAAGCAGCGGCGGGCAAACGTGAATTCGAGGTGTTTTACATCCGTAACGGTGCGTCGGGCAAGGAGCCCGCGCTGCTGTCGATAACGGAGACCCTGAACAGCAGCGACCAGAAATGGCCGGTGAACAGTATCCTCAATCAGCATACCAGCCATAGAACTCTCACAGGGTACAACGCAAACAACAATGAACTCTGGCAATACATGAATGAGCTACCGGCATTCCGTATCGCCCGTATCGGCCTACGGGCAGAAAGCGTTGACGCCATGCTGGCCGGGAAATTCAAGATCATTGAAATCAATTTGTTCGTTCCCATGCCGCTTTATTTGCTCGATGAAACCATCTCACTGCGAGAACGCAACAAATTCATTCGCAGCAGCATGTACAAGCTTGCCACGCTCACCAAATCGATTCCCCCGGAACAGGCACGAAAAAATATTTTCTGGCCCATGCTGTTCCTGAGTTACAAAATCCGCTGATGAAGTATCTGAAAAAAACCGTTTACGCCTGGGTTGACCGCTTTTTCCTGTCTGGCTGCAGTAGTTACAACTCCCTGCAGGTGCGCAAGAGTTGCCGATCCAAGGCTCAGGCCCGCGAAGTGTTTGCTGCCAACGACATCCCACATGCCAGAGGCGAAATATTTTTCAGCCCGTGGAGAGCCCATCGTTTTGCCCGGCAGCACGGCTTTCCCCTGGTGATCAAACCCAATGTATCCGGCTTCTCCCGTGGCAGCCATTTTCCCATCAACAGTTTTCGTGAGCTGTGGAAAGCCGCATTGATGGTTAAAATCTGGTGGCCCATGTCCGTAGTCGAGGAATATCTGCAGGGGAAGAACTATCGGGTGCTGGTGGGGAATGACGAGATCATTTCGGTCATTCGCCGCTATCCACCATTTGTTGTCGGAGATGGCCGATCCAGCATCGATTCCCTCATCAACGAGGAAAACAAGCTTCGTGAAGACATGGGGCTATATCCCGTGATTCATCCGATCCCCAAAAACCACCATATCAAACGCTACCTGAAAAAACAGGGCATGAATCTGGCATCTGTTCCCGACAACGGGCAGCGGGTCATCCTGTTCAACCGCATTTCCCTGGCGCCGGGTGGTGTCGTTGAAACCATTGCCATCAAGGAGCTTCCGTCCATCAACAAGGCATTGTTTCTACACATACTCAGACTCTTCAAGGCCAACATCCTTGGCATCGATGTGATCATGGAAGAAGGTATCGAGAAACCCTGGAATATACAAAAATGTATCTTTCTGGAAGTAAACTCCCGCCCGTTCACGGCCATGCATAATGTTCCCAGATACGGGAAAGCCGAAGACCTCAGCGCGCATTTCCAACGTCTGGATGCACTGGAAATCGATCAGCAGGATGTTTTCTGATGGCCGACAGACTTCCATCCGGCACCCGCTTTTTCTATCGTTTTCTTGGACTACATTCCTTTCTCATCGGCCTGTTTCCCTTTTTCATTCCGGTATTCCTGTGGCGCCAGGGATACAACCTCACAGAAATCAGCACGTTCATAGCCATCACCGGCACGGGCTTCATCCTGACCTTGTGGCTCTGGGATCGCGTACACAAGACGCTGCCCCTGCATGTCATCATTGCCGCATCCTTCCTGATCGAAATCACCCTGCTTGCCCTGGTATTCCTCGACCAGCAGCCGGGGTTTCTGGTCCTGTTCGCTCTGATAAACGGGGCTTACAACTGCTTCTTCTGGATCACACAGCGCGCCCTGTTTTTCGAAACCCTGGATGATGGCAATACCGGCAGGAAATTCGGCAACTTCCAGGTGGTGGTAGTCATCATCATCAAGTTGGGGGTACTGTTTGGCGGCCTGTTACTGGACAAGGCAGGCTATCTTTCGGTATTCCTGCTCTCGACCCTGATCGCCTCGTTGGGGATGTTATCCTTTTTTCTTTTATCCACTCCAATGGAGCTACCCGCCAGTTTAAGAGCCGACCCTCCCTTGAGTTCCGGAGAAGTACTGCGTTTTCGGGATACCTACAGATCACGCCCGATTTTTTTTCTGGATGGACCTTTCCTGTTTCTGGAGAGTTACTTCTGGATGATCTCCCTGTTCCTTCTCGCCCATGAAAGCTTCTGGAAACTGGGAGCATTGGTCATCCTTCTCGGACTGAGCTTCAGTGCTCTGTTCTATCTGATCAAGAACCGCATCGATCACATGCCCACCCAACGAATCTATGGGATTGCCGTTGCAGGTTATAGTATATCCTGGCTGATGCGTGCAACTGTAGGTGACGGACTCAGCCTCGGCTGGTTGTTTGCGACATTAATTCTGATCACCTTTTGCACTTCTTTCTTCCGGCTGGCATTCAACAAACGTTTCTTTGATCTGGCCAAACATACTTCGGCCCACCGTTACCTGTTCCTGAAAAGCTACTATTCCCAGGCTTTCATCGCCCTGATTTTTGGTCTTGCGGCCACGGCATTTCAATTTTCAGGAGATACCGATCCCCAGGCCCTGCAGTTCAGCTACTTCCTGGCTGCCATCATTGCTCCCCTGTATTATCTCTACCGTCAGCCCCGGAAATAGATTGCTCCTTTTCGCCTTCCCCGTAAGTTGATCTCCCACCTTTTTTTCTGAGAAGCTTCTCCCGGATTTTTTCCTTGATCTTCCTGTCGGCCTGCGCCAGTTTTTCCTTTACCCCCAACTGCGCTGCCTGCTTCAACACTGCCGCACTGGAATGTTCCTTCACCTTGTTGCCCAGAAAGGAAAAAACCGCCCTGGGCAGCACGAATATCACCAGCAGAACAGAAAGCACGGTGGCAAGTGGCAGCGCTGCAACGGTTGCCAGCACCTGCTCTACACCACTGAGATCACTCCAGTGGTATTTCAGCCGTCGTTTCACCAGGTAAGCGCGTACCCGCAAATAGCGCAACAGACGTTGCAGACGATGAAAACGCAGGTGCGCGCTGAATAGCAGGAATCGGCTGGTCACCTTGATCACCAGTCGCTTTAAACCCAGCAGTAGCAGGAAAGGCAGTTTCTTGAGCAGAATCAACAATCCTTTTAAAGTAGCCATTTTCTTCAGCCACAACAGTATCGCTACAATGCCCACCAGCATGGCATCCCAATAATACACACCCGCAACCGTGGCAATGACCACAGACGCAGTTGCAGCCACAATCAACAACTTCTTTTTTGTACTGGATGCTTTCAAGAATCCTCTGATTTTCTTGCGAGATTCATCGGTTGGAAACGGCGAGCAGGTTGACCTTGCAAAAACCACACGGTAGTGAGACAGTCCGATGAAACAGAATAAATCTGAAACCTGTGGCTGGCAACCAGCCACTATCCACAACAGGGGAAAATACCATGTCCACACTCGCTGAATTGCTGAAACGCCTGGGTGCGGAAGCCGATCTGGCAATCGCTTACGAAGAAAATCCCCAAGAGGTAATGGAAGAAGCCGGGCTGTCCGAAAAAGAAAAGGAACTGCTCACAAAGGGTGATTTGAAACTGCTGGAAGAAGCCACTGGACTAGGCCCTCTCAAGAAAATAAATATCATTGTGAAAGCTTACGACAAATAGATGATGCAAAGACAGTATTTCTGGAAAACATGCTCTACATGGGAAACTTTTTAAAACTTCTGCTGCTGCTGTTGCTTCTCCTGGGCAAACCGACACAAGCCCAGACATTGGAAGAGTTGCTGTCAAATGCTGACCCTTTAAGCACCATACCCACAAAAGCGCTGGCCACGCTAGTGAAACAACTCGCACCTCTGGAAAGCGAAGCATCACCAGAACAGCAGTTGATTATCGATCTGTTCAAGATACGCCATCTCGCCATTACCGGAAAATTTCCTGCGGCACTTTCACTACTGACTAGCTTTGATTCCCCGTCCGTCCCTCCAAGTTTTCGCGTACGAGCCTATACCATCGCCATTCCCATTCATCATATGCAGGGAAATTACATTCTTGCTTTCGATACGCTCAATAAAATTCAGCAACTGATACCGTGGATTGACAACGACAATCTGAAATATCTGGCCATCAGTCTGGCGCCAGAGCTATATACAGATGCCGGCGACCTGGACACTGCCCTGACTTTTTCTCTGAAAGCCATAGATGCCGCCAATAAAACAAATGACCTCATTAATCTGTGTACGGCATACGACGCCTACTCGGGCATTCTTTTCAAGCAGGGAAACCTGGAGGCGGCAACCACTGGATTCAAGAAAATGATGGACTATTGCAGCAGGAAGCCCGCTCCATTGTTTTTAGGTACTTCACACGCTGGTTTGGCGGGGGTATTGCAAGAACAAAAGCACTACCAAGAAGCCATTGAGCACTATACGACTGCTCTTTCCCTGCATGGTGAAACCGATTTTCAATTTGGCATTGCCCATGATTTACTGGGGCTGGCACAAAACGAATTTGCGCTGGACAGGGCTGAACGCGCCCAGGCTTACCTCGAAAAAGCCCTGCAAATACTCGAATCCATTGGTGTTCTGGAACAATTAGTAGATACCTATAACCTCAAGGGCAAGATCTCTGAACAACAGTACAATTACCAGGAAGCATTAGCCTGGTATAAGAAGCAATGGGCTACCGAAAAGAAGGTCATGGACAATAAGAAAGCCATTCGCATCGCCCAATTGCAGGTGGCTTTCGAAGTAAAAAACAAGGAACAACACATCGACCTGCTGGAAAAGAAAAATGAGCTGCTTGCCTTGCAGAAACGATCCACCTTGCTCTATTCCTGGTTAGTGATTCTCGGCCTTGCCGTGATTGCCCTGACCTCTGCCCTGCTATGGCGAAAAGCCCGACGAGAAAGCAGCCATTTCAAACACCTGTCACAAGTGGATCCCCTTACGGGTTTATACAACCATGCCTACTGCTATTCTCTTGCTGAACAGAATTTTCATCAATGCAATCGGAACAATCAACCCTTTGTAGTGATCGTGGCAGACATCGACTGGTTCAAACAGGTGAATGATACTTATGGTCATGCCGCCGGCGACAAGGTGCTGCAATCAATTGCCAGCGTGCTACAAAAACACATGGGAAGCCGAGGTATTGCCGGTCGCACTGGGGGAGAGGAATTTACCTGTTTTCTGCCTGGACTGAGCCTCGATGAAGCCATAACCATAGTCAAGGCGTGCCGCGACGATATGCAACCAGTGACGGACTACGGAAAGGACATCGAGGTCACACTCAGCTATGGGTTGGCCGTGAGTCATGGCGAATATGACGTGCTCGATATTCTGGTTCGCGAAGCGGATGAAGCGCTTTATGAAGCAAAAGATCAGGGAAGAAACCAGATTATTGTCCACGGGAATACGGAAATCAGGAAGAAAGCCTGAGATGTCCTGTGGATCACTGGTCGTAGTAGGGAGTGGCATTCAACTGGGCCGCCATATCTCGGCACGCAGCATCAGCGAAATCGAACGTGCAGACAAGGTTTTCTGCATGACCGATGCTTTCACCTATTGCTGGATTGAAGGCATTCGCCCGGATCTGCAACCTCTGCACATCTACTACGGCGAGAACAAGGATCGGCGCCAAACCTACCGGGAAATGGAAGCGGCCATCGTTGCTGCAGTGCGGCAAGGAGAAAATGTCTGCGCGGTATTCTATGGCCATCCGGGGGTGTTTGCCGACGTGCCCCACGGCGCCATCAGCAAGCTGCAGGCTGCAGGCTTTGTGGCCCGGATGGAGCCCGGCATCTCTGCCGAAGACTGCCTGATCGCCGATCTGGGCATGGATCCGGGAAAGACCGGTTGCCTATCCCAGGAAGCTACCCAGTTTCTGGTCTATGACAGACGAATCGATCCAACTGCCCTGTTGATCCTGTGGCAAGTGGGACTCACCGGGGACTTGAGCTGCACCCGTTTCGACACGACACCCCGCAAACTGCAGGTATTGGTGGACAAGCTTTGTCGCTGGTATCCCTCTGACCATGAAGTCATCATTTACGAAGCCCCGGTGTTGGCCATTCACACATGCAGGAAGGATACCCTGCCCCTGAAGGATCTCCCTCATGCCCGGCTGGAGCAGATATCGACCCTGGTCTTGCCGCCAGCTGAAAGCCTGCAGGCAGATCTCCAGACATTGCAGGCTCTGGGATACAATGCCTCAGAACTGGAATAGAATTATCATACTGGATGATAGCCATCATCAGGATAAAGAGGCTTGAGCGCGGATTTTCGAGCATTATTTTTCTGCCGAATGCCGTTCTTCTTCACTCTCCGCATCCCTGTTTCAATCTGTTTTCCATCCCAATCGGTGTTACTGCCCGCATACAGATAACGACTAAGATTCAGCAACTCTGTGGACAGCGGCTGCTCAACCCGTTCAGCCATGGCCTCCAGGCTCCTTGGCGTCTGCTCTGGCCATAACCCGGGCGCCAGTTCCAGCAAAGCCCCGCGCACGGCCAAGGCATCACCGGACTGTACAGCCTGATTCAAATGCCTCCACGTTTTACCCATATCCGGAACAGACTCCGGATTATTTTCCGGCAAAAATGCCACTGCAGGCTTCTTCCTGTTACGAAGGAGCAGTACCAGCGTCAACAACCACAGCACCAGAAACACAGCCGAGCTGAGCATCAGCCAGGTGTTGATGGAAACCCTTTCAGGAACCTGTACCGGGGATACAGAAGGCGCAAGCCCGGCAGCAGGCTCGGGCATGTCTTGCTTAACGGGGTTCGGCGCAGCCATGACCGGGTTGGAACCTGCGCCAGTGGGCAGCGGCGGCTGTACGCTGCCCGTTGCCTTCAACAGCCTGGGAGCGATACGGGCAGTTTCTTCCTGGTCGGTCTTGCTGTTCCACCATTTCAGTTCCACGGCTGGCAATTGATAATTGCCCGGATGGGTGGGAATAATGGCGAACTTGCGTGAGCTGGTACTGCGAATACCGTCTTCTGTGGCCTGTTCCTTGTTTACCGGATCATCGGGATAGATGCGCAACCCCTTGATCCGGGGCAGCTCCAGGTCCGGCAACTGCCCCACCGTGACACCGTCAGCAACAATCGTCAGTGTGCGGGTTACGGGCTCTCCGGTCTCGAGATTTTCAGGTGTATCGGACCAGCTTTCCTCCAGGCGCAGTTTTTTTGCCACCAGCCAGCGTTTGCCACTGAAGCCTGCTGGCACAGGTTGCACCTCCAATACCAGGCTCTTGCTACGCACTACCTTGTTACGGTAGCTTTGGCTGGAAAAGAAATCATCAAAAAAAGGATCATTGAAACTGCCAAAAGGTGAGCGCTGTTTTTTCCGCCCCGCTGGCAAGCGCAAATTCAGACTCAGGGGATCCATCCTCAGCTCTCCGCTCTTTTGCGGGAACAAGGCGTAGCGACGTTCGATAACCTGCCAGGTCTCTCCATCCCGTTGCGCTTCGTAGCTGCGGTCATCGCCCAGCTTCTGTACTACCACATCCCCGCCACGGAACTGGGGATCAGACAGACTGGCTTCACGCCACTGGATACGACTAAAGATACGCACAGTCAGTATCACTTGCTGTTGCACCCGGGGCTTGCTCTCGTCAGCAGATACGTCCAGAAACACGGCATTGGCTGTTGCTTCCGTAGAAGGCTTCTGGGCTGCCGCGACATCCTGCACGCGCAGCTTCAATACCGGACTCAGATCCTTGCCGAAAGACACCGAAGGAACTGTCAACTCACCACTGCGCCTGGGTAGTACCGTCACCAGATAGCGGGTGGTACGGGAAGTTCGGCCATTGATGATACTGACGTTTCGTGACTGGCTGCTGCCCAGCACCTCGAAATCCTGCTCCAGGGCTGAAAAATCCGGCTTGCCGTCAGGCTCTCCATCGACGTTGAAAATCAGTTGGAAAGTCTCATCCACGGTAACGGGGCTGCGATCGGTCTTGACGCTGATCTGCGCTGCCTGCACCCAACTACTGAAAATCAGCAACAATCCCGCGAGGAAAATGCCGGCAACCTGCATGGAAAACTTACCAGGGTTGTTGTTGTGGAACATCATATTGCTTTCTCTGATAATAATATTTGAATTTACGCCGCAACAGCCCGCCCGGATCATCCGGTATGCGTCGCAGCCATTGCTCGCGGGACAGGCTTTGTTCGTCCATAGGCTCTGCTTGCTGATCCTGTAGATTGGCCGACTGCAGCTGTTGCTGTTCATCGGAGGACGGCTCTTCCCTCGCCTGCTGCGCTTTTCTCTTTTCCTCGGCCTGTTTCTCTTCCTCTGCCCGGGCAGCTTCTGCAGCGGCCCGCATCTTTTCCTTTTCCTGGCGCTGCTGTTCATTCATGGCAGTATCGGGCTGGCCCTGTTGTTCCTGCTCCTTTTCGGCGTCAGCAGATTCCGACGGCGAATTCTGCTCAGCCTGTTGTTCCTTGTTCTGTCCCTGCCGGGATTGGCTGGCATCCTGTTCAGCCTGCTGATCCTGTTTTTGGTCCTGCGGCTCACCTGCCTGACCTTGTTGCGATTGCTGGTTCTGTTGCTGGTTGTTTCCAGCCTGCGGTGACTGCTTTTCCTGCTGCTGTTGCTGAGATCCGGATTGTTGCTGATCCTGTTTTTGCTCCCCGGATTGTTGCTTGTCCTTTTGTTCCCCCGGCTGCTGTTGATTCTTTTGCTGTTGCTGTTCCTGCTGTTCGAGAAGCTTCTTCAACAGTTCACGGTTGGCGCGTGCATCTTCCAGATCGGGATTTTTCTCGAGTGCCTCGTCATACGCGGCTATTGCCTGTTCCAGCTCGCCTTCCCTGGCCAGCGCATTACCGAGGTTGTAGCGGGCATTGGCATCCTGAGCATCAGACCACAGCTTTTCAGCAGCCTCATAGTCTCCCGCTCGATACAGCGCACTGGCCTTCCAGTCAGGATTTTGAAATACCTGCGCTGCCTGCTCAGGCTGTTCCTGTTCCAGCCATCGCTGGCCCTGCTGATCCGGCCGGGACCACAGATCAGACCACCAGTCTGCCTCCACGCGACCGGGCAGGGGCATGACCATGACAAGGGCCAGCAATAAAATTCCCTTGCGAAAAGCCAGTGCCGCCAGGGGCAGTACACCCAACAATAGCCAGGGACCAAAGTCCTGCCAACGTGCTATTTCCCTATCGGTGGTATCACCCGCTGCAGTGACATTGTGATCGGCATCGACCAATGCCAGGCTACGAATATCGCTGTCATCCAGCGTCATGCGCACGTAGCGACCATGCCCCGCCTGCGCCACTTCAGCCAGTGCGTTTTCTTTCAGAGCGGCAATGACGATATTGCCCTGGGCGTCCTTGATAACGCCGTTGCGCGCAGGAATGGGAGCCCCCTCTTCCGTACCCACGCCCAGTACCGAAACCTGATAACCCAGATCAACAGCCTTTTTTGCCTCATCCACGCTGGCAGCCAGGTTCACACCATCGGTAACCAGCAGAATTTTCCCTGTCGGCTGTTGCGCCTGTTGCAACAACTCGACAGCGTGCCTGATGGCCGCAGCTGTGTTACTGCCCTGTACCGGCATGATATCCGTGGTCAATGCCGGCAGCTGTGCAGTGATGGTCTTTACATCGTCAGTGAGGGGGGACACCGTGAATGGCGCACCTGCAAAAACGATAAGTGCCGTCTGTCCTTCCTTGCGCAGACGCAGAATATCCTCTACCTTGAAGCGCGCAGACTGCAGGCGTGACGGCCGGATATCCCGTGCATCCATGGAGCGTGATAAATCCAGTGCAACCACCAGTGAAGACTGGTTGCTGAAGACCGGCTGTGGCAGTCGCTCCCAAGTCGGACCGGCCAGTGCCAGGATAGTCAGCAGAAAGCCGGCAAAGGTCACCAGTAGCGGCCAACGTGAAAGCCGTGAATCCTCATCCAGCAGCAGATGCGGCAGCAATTCAGGTGATACTACAGCACGCCATGCAGACTCACTGCCACTGCGCCACCAGAGACGCAGTAGCGCAACCACCACTGGCAGCAGCATCAACAGCCACCAGGGACGAATAAAATGAAAATCCTGCCAGCTCATCCTTTCCTCCGGAACAACAAACCCAACGCCAATACCAGTGATGCGCCAGCCGGCCAATGGAATAATTCGTCTACCGGCCGGAAGAAGCGCTGTTCATTTTCCACCGGTTCCATGGCATCGATAGCATCATAAATGGCCATCAGCTGGTCGGTGTCTCTGGCACGGAAGTAGCGGCCACCGGTTGTTGCCGCAATGCGGGTGAGGGTCTTTTCATCCAGCGCACTGCGGTTACTCATCATGCCGAAAAAGTCTGCTTCGGGATCGGCACCGATACCGATGGTATAGATCTTCAGGTTTTCCTGTGCCGCAAGTTCTGCCGCTTTCAGTGGGTCCATAACGCCTGCGGTATTTTCTCCATCGCTCATGAGGATCAATACCTTCTCTCCTTTTTTATCCCGCAGGCGCTTGATCGCCAAGCCGATAGCATCACCGATGGCGGTCTTCTGACCAGCCATGTTGATGAAGGCTTCTTCGAGCAGGGTCTTGACGGTCTTCAGATCATAGGTCAGTGGCGCCTGCAGGTAAGCCTGCTCGCCAAAAAGGATCAAGCCCACCCGGTCACCCTTGCGTTTCTCGATGAAGTTTCCCGCCACGATCTTGGTGGCCGTGAGGCGATCCACACGCTGTCGCCCGATGACGAAATCCTCTTCCGCCATGCTACCGGACAGATCCACCGCCAGCATCAGGTCACGCCCTTCCAGCGGTAGTGGCAAGGCCTCACCCTGCCATTGGGGACGGGCTGCTGCTGCGACCAGCAACAACCAGGCGAGCACCGCAACAAACAGTGCCAGCCTTGATGCGCCACCCGAGCGCTTGTTTTTCCCCTGCAGGGCATCGAAGTCATCGAGGAAAGGGACGCGCAATGCAGCCTGCTGCTGCCTTATCGGCGGCAGGAAATGCCGCATCAGCAACGGCAGCGGCAACACCAGGAACACCCACGGCCACGCAAATTCAAACACGAGGCGTCTCCCGGGTGACTTTAGTCAACCAGTTTTCAACGATATCCAGCAACTCATCTGCATCCTGCAGCTCTCCGATGGGCCGATAGGCGCCGTCCGCGAGGAATTGTCCGGC
>CAZFXI010000010.1:0-18376 GCA_964522855.1 uncultured Sedimenticola sp. | reverse complement strand
GGCGGCCACCAGCTTACGGGTGCCGGCAGGTGAATATCCCTGAGTTGGGACAAGGGGTCGTTCATCGTCCGCCCTCCTTGCCGAAAATGCGCCGCAATACGCTGACGGGATCCTCGTCGGTAGCACACTGCAGCCAAGTCATGCGCTGCTGGCGGCAAAGCCTTTGCAGGCGTGCTACACGCTGCTGGTATTGCTGCTGATAATTGTTCCTCAGGGAGGCCTTTCCCGTATCCAGCTCCAATGTCCGTGTGCCGTCACCCAGGCGATAATGTCCTCGCTGAGGCAGACTGGCCTCCAGCCAGTCATACATGTGCAGCAACAACACATCATTGTGCCTGGCGATACGCGCCAACTGGCGTTCTGATGCTTCGTCGAATCCTCGAAAATCGCTGATGAAGATCACCAGACTTCCGGGGTGTGCCGTCCGGCGCATGCGGCGGAAGACTTTTTCCATGGAATGAACTACAGCATCAGACGGCGCAGACGCCTCGGCATCGGCCAGGGACCTGACGAAACGCAACACAGACTGCTTGCCCCGGCGGGGACGAAACTCGGTGAACTCATCCTCGGCAAAGATTTCTCCACCGATGCGATCACCGGCATGGTGTGTGGTCCATGCCAGCAGCGCGGCCAACTGCGCAGCCTGCACCCATTTGAAGCGTCCCCGGGTTGCAAAAAACATGGGCTGGCGAGCATCCACGCTGATCAGCACCGGTCGTTCACGTTCTTCCCGAAAAATCTTGCTGTGGGTCTTGCCCGTACGGGCGGTCACCCGCCAATCGATATTGCGTACATCATCCCCCGGCTGGTAAGGGCGTGATTCATCGAATTCCATCCCCCTGCCCCGCATTCGGGATATATACTGGCCGCCCTGACGGGCGCGAATGACTTTTGGTCGCAAACGCAACTGCTGGGCCTTGCTGCTCATGGCAACCAGCTCGGTCAGGCTGACCGAAATGGCAGGATCGATGGTTTTACGGGCGGCACACATCTCAGGGTACGGGCACCAATGCGACCAGTTCGGAAATGAAACGATCCGGCGTCACGCCTTCGGCTTCAGCCTCGTAATTGAGAATCAGGCGATGCCGCAGCACATCGAAAGCCATACTCTGAATGTCTTCAGGCGAGACGTAGTCTCTCCCTGCCAACCAGGCATGTGCACGGGCGCTTCGGTCCAGACCTATGGAGGCCCGGGGGCTGGCCCCGTATTCGATCCAGCCTGCCAGTTGCTCACTGTAAGATCCAGGGTTTCGCGTCGCCAGCACCAGTTGCAACAGATACTCCTCTACGGCTTCCGACATATGAATATCCAGCACCTGACGGCGCGCCTCGAACAAGTCTTCCTGACTCAAGAGCTCAGCTACACTCTGTTGCTGCTCCCCCAGTTCACCCCGGGCCTCCCCTCGCGCCAGATCCAGAATCTGCTTTTCATAGTTCAAAGCCGGGTAGTCGATGAAGACATGCAGCAGAAAACGATCCAGCTGCGCTTCGGGTAATGGATAAGTGCCTTCCTGTTCAATAGGGTTCTGGGTTGCCATGACCAGGAACAAAGGCGGCAAAGGATAGGATGTATTGCCCACGGTGATCTGGCGCTCGGCCATGGCTTCGAGCAACGCTGACTGCACCTTGGCAGGTGCACGGTTGATTTCATCCGCTAATACCAGGTTGTTGAACATGGGGCCTTGTTGAAAGACGAAACTGCCGTCCTGGGGACGGTAGATATCGGTGCCGGTCAAATCGGCAGGCAGCAGGTCTGGTGTAAACTGGATGCGATGAAAACTGCCTTCGATACCCTCACTGAGGATCTTGATGGCCTTGGTCTTGGCCAGACCGGGAGCGCCTTCTACCAACAGGTGGCCATCAGCCAGTAACACTACCAACAAGCGGTTTACCAGCTTCTCCTGGCCAAGTATGTGTGCTTGCATATGATCCTGCAGTGCAGCGAAAGCCCGCTGTTCTTTGCTGATTGTCTCCATAATCTAGTTTTTCTCCGAGTATTTTTTTGGGAATTTGGAGCTGTATTTATTGATTTAGTTCAACTACATGGGGTTGCTACTTAAGGAATACAAACCGGAATACGAAAAAACAATTCCAACCAGAAGCTGTGTACCAACCACAAAAACGCTTGAATTATGCCGGAAATCCCCCATATGAGGATTTTCCGCCTTCAAGACACTGGAAATAGGGGCGTAAACACGAGGGGCAGGCATTGATATTCTGGTAAGCTATTGCGGCGAATATACTCCGCCCCAACACGATTCCTGACCCAGGTTTAAAGACCAATAAATACAGGCTGAGCATGAAACCCGACCTTCCTGACGAATTGGAATACCAACAGCTGGAAAAGCTGAGGATTCAGGCCGACAAGCTGATGTTCGGCATGTATGTTTGCGAGCTCGATCGACCATGGTCAGAAACGCCTTTCATGTTTCAGGGATTCATATTACAGGACATCGAGGACATTGCATCGATCCAGAAGCATTGTGAATACGTCTATATCGATGTCAGAAAGTCCGTGCATGCAAAACCTGGCGCCGCATCGGGCTCGAATGCAACCTCACCCCCCACGCAAGCATCCATCAATCCGGAACGGCGTTCCGTCACCGCCGGAGACCCCTCCAGCACACCAATAGCACCAGGAAAGCACCACGGGCTTGGGCAGTTCATCAAAGGCCAGAAGTCCTTAGCTGAGGAAGAGAACACCGATTTCATCCTTTCACTGGAAGCGTCCACGGAAAATCGTGCGAACACCAACCGGCTGGTGAAGTCCATCATGGAGGATATCCGCCTCGGGAAGAGCATCGATACACCTGCCGCCAAGGAAGCAGTGGCGGCCTGCGTCGACAATGTGATGATGAACCAGGATGCAAGCCTGCTGCTCACTCGTCTGCGCAACAAGGACGAGTACACATCGGAACACAGCCTGAACGTCGCCATCATTTCCATTGCTTTCGGCCGCCATCTGGGAATGAGCCGCAAGGAGCTCAATGTACTCGGACTGTGCGGTCTGCTACATGATATGGGCAAGATGCTGACACCCCTGGATATCCTGAATAAACCCGGGAAGCTCAGTGATGACGAAATGACGGTCATGAAACGCCATCCTCTCGATGGCAAGGAAATACTGCTGGGCAGTGACAAGGTCATGGATGTGGTGATTGATACTGCTTATGGTCACCATGAGCGACTGAAAGGCCAGGGTTATCCCAGAGGTATACAGGCTTCTGAAATCCCCCTGTACACGCGCATGGTCACTATCGCTGATGTATTCGATGCCATTTCCGGTGATCGTGTTTACCGAAGAGGGGAAACGGCCGAAACTGCCCTTGGCCTTCTACACAAAGGCTCCGGTACGGCTTTCGACGAATCACTGGTTCTTGAATTTATCCAGAACATTGGCACCTATCCCTTGGGTACCATTGTTGAACTTTCCAATGGCGAAGTGGGTATCGTGGTGGACAATAATCCCTCTCATCGCCTGCGTCCGAAAGTAAAGCTGCTTCTGAGCCATGCAAAGGAAACGCGTGATCCGCACATTATTGATCTTTCATTGCATCCTCGGGATATCGCCGGAAACCTCTACCGGATAAAGACATCCCATCGCCCAGGATCATTTGGCATACATCTGGCCGAGCATATTCAGAGCTATGTGAAACGGGGCTAACGGCTGCATTTTGCCTGTTCTTCAATTTGCCGAATACACAGCGCACGCTGCATGTCATCCCTGGCTTCCACGAGCAGGCGTTGGAAGAAATGCGGTGCGTCCCTGGCGGTCGCCATCGCATTGCCGGTTTCCTTGAGAACTGCCGGTTCAACATGGATGCCGGGATAGGCAGATTCGATAAAACGCCGTGCAAACAAGGCACTGCGCCCCTGCAATACCGAGGGGAGCACCTGAAAATAGCGTTTTACATAGGGCCGGGTCAAAGCCAGCTGTGAACGCTGAAAATACACATCCAGCGCCGCACGCACATGGGTCAAGGGCAGGGTCTGATCTGTCAGCAATTTCTGCCATACTTCCTCCTTCATTGTCGCATCCGGCATCGCTGCCCGTGCCGCAAATCCATATTTCAGACCGCGTTCCCCCACATCACGCCCTTCCTCGCCTTTCAGCAATTTTTCGATTCCACGATGCCCCATGATCGCCAGGCGGACGATGATTTGCCAGCGTCTGTCCTGGCTCAATTCCAAACCGGGAATCACTGTTTTACCCTGCAGTATCCTCTCCAGCCGTGCATCGGCATCTGCGGATATAGCTGATCGCAGCAGATAATCGAACCACACCGCCTGCAGATCAGAACCCGGCTGCTGAAGATTGACCTGCTTCCAAGCTGTCGCATACAGCCTGTGCATGCTTTCCCGCCAGGCACCCTCACCCAGATAGCGAGTCAGCAAGGTGTTCAGGTTCCACCGAAAGGCCCTGACCAAACTGGCATCTGTTTCCAAAATGGCCTTGTCCAGGAACACATCCATGTAAGTGGATGGTGACAGCTTGCCATCACGAACCATGAACCACAGCGTACTCCATACACTTGTGCGAGCCGGCGCAGGCAACAACTCCAGATGCAGCCGCGCATACTCGAGGCTATGATCATCCAGGTAGAATTTGGCGTAGGCATGGTCACCGAAGTTGGTGAACACAAAATCCGGTGCCGGTTGCCCGACAAGGCCTGCAACTGCCGCTCGCTGCCCGCTTATTTCTGCCGTCACTAGCTTGCCTATCCTGGGCGTTTCACTGCTACCGTAGAACAACGCAATCTGCAGACGGTGGGGACGCAATACGCGGTCTCCATTGCCCTTTTCCTGAACCAGATCAAAGCGGGATATGCGCCCTTCAGGGTCTACATCATATTCCGCCCGCAGCGTGTTGATGCCTGATTTCTGCAGCCACAGCCGCGTCCATCCAGCCAGACTGACGGCGGCAGACCTGCCAATGGCTTCGGTAAAGTCCTTGCGCTCTGCATTTTTCCATTGATGCTTTTTCAGATACTCGGAAACACCTTTGCGAAAGGCATCCTCTCCTGCATAGAAGGCCAGCTGTTTGATCACCGATGCACCTTTCCCGTAGGTGATGCCATCGAAATTGTCGAAGGTACTGAGAGTATCTTCGACCCGGGTTTCGATGGGATGCGTCGTGGGCAGTTGATCCTGCCAGTAGGCCCAGTTTTTCATACTGCCGGAAAAGCGCTGCCAGGCATCCTTGTCGGGCGTACCTTCCACCTGCGCCAGGTAGGACATATAGGTAGCAAAGCTCTCATTCAGCCACAGATCGTTCCACCAGCGCATGGTGACGATGTCACCAAACCACATATGAGCCATTTCATGGAGAATAGTATTGGCCCGCTTCTGCAATTTGGAGCGCAAGGGGGTTTCCCGATACAAATAAGCATCTTCCTTGATGATAACCGCAGCCACGTTTTCCATGGCACCGGCGTTGAAATGCGGCACGAAGATCTGGTCGTACTTTCCGAAAGGATAGGGAATAGCAAAGTACTTCTCATAAAAATCGAAACCCTGTCGTGTGACTTCGAAGATATTGCCTGCATCCACATACCCAGACATGGAGTATGTACTGAAAACCCTGCTTGGAATCCGCGCCTGTCGGTCCTCGAATACCACGAAAGGTCCACCCGCCAATGTAAACAGATAGGTGGAAAAACGCTTGCTGCGGGGAAACACATGTCTGGCTTGCTTTCCATCCGATTCAATCTGCGCCAGGGTATTGCTGATGATTTTCCAGCCCGTCGGTGCTTCGACTGTAACGGAGAAACTGGCTTTCAAGTCCGGCTGATCGAAACACGGGAACAAGCGGTTTGCCTTGAACGGTTCGAAATGGGAAAAGAAATATTCCCTGCCATCTATCGGATCGACAAACCGATGCAAGCCCGTGCCATCGGTATCAAACTGGTTTGTGTAACGTATGGCTACATGGTTACGCCCGATCTTCAGGAATTCCGGAGCCAGATACACACGATAGTTTTCAATGCTTGCCCGCTTCACAGGATGACCATTGACAACCAGCTTTTCCAGCTTGTCCCCCTGAAAGTCCAAAAACAGTTTCGCTGGAATGGATTCGAGGGTGAAAGCTACCGTTGTCTCCGCACGATATTCCGCATTTCCTCCAGTAAACCGGAAATACAATTGGTAATCGACAGCAGACACCTGTTTCGAACGTAACTGAGCTTCTTCCCAGCTAAGGTTTGGTCCGGATACAACCGTGCAGGGAAACAACAAGCCACAAAGCAAGAGGACAACTTGATATCTCTTTATGGTGTACCACCCCATGGTGAATGATTCCTTGCAAATAGTTTTGGTTTAGCGGCGCTCGGAAAGCATGGAAACCGTGTACTCGCCCAATTCCCGGGAGCGCCAGTGAATATCACCGACACGTGGTACAAATACGCCACGTTTTCTATCCTCGAAATAATATCTCAAGGTTTCGTAGATAACGGGAAACGCCAGCTGTGCCCAGGGGATCTCACCCTCTCGGAACAACGCCACTTCCAGACTCTCGGAGCCTGGAGAAAAATCCAGGTCATCCAGCTTCCCTCGAAACAGCAGATATACCTGACTGATATGCGGGAGATTGAAGGTGGTGTAGAGCTGCTCAACGCTTACCCGCGCATTTGCTTCTTCCAGCGTTTCCCTGGCCGCACCCTGCTGCGCACTCTCTTCATTCTCCATGAATCCCGCTGGCAGGGTCCACAACCCGTAACGGGGTTCGATGGCACGGCGGCACAATAGCAGTTTATCTTCCCACTCGGGGATACAGCCCGTCACCAGTTTGGGATTCTGGTAGTGAATTTCACCACAGGAGTTGCAAACGTAACGCTGGCGATTGTCCCCCGGTGGAACGCTCAGCACCACACCCGCACCACAACTGCTACAGAATTTCACTCCTCTCTCCTCTGCTGTAAACTAAAGGCTCTTTCCGCTGTATCCAGACCCACACCGATGCCAGAATCGAAAATCATCCCGCCACATACCATTGCCGCCGTTGATCTGGGTTCCAACAGCTTTCATCTGATCGTTGCTCAGATCGAAAACGACCAGTTGCAGATCATAGACCGTCTCAAGGAGATGGTACGCCTGGGTGCGGGTCTGGACAACAAGAAGCGATTGTCCGAAGAAGCACAGGAACGCGCCCTGGATTGCCTGTCGCGCTTTGGTCAACGCCTGCGGGACTTGCCTCAGCATGCGGTCCGTGCGGTCGGCACCAACACTCTCAGGCAAATCCGTGACGGTGGCGAATTTTTGAGAAAAGCAGAAGCGGCGCTGAATCACCCCATTGAGATCGTCGCCGGCCACGAAGAAGCACGACTGGTGTATCTCGGCGTAGCCCACGGGCTGGCAGGCAGCGAGGAAAAACGCCTGGTAGTGGATATCGGCGGCGGCAGTACCGAGTTGATCATCGGGGCGGGCATGGAAACGCTGGAGAGAGAAAGCCTGTTCATGGGCTGTGTAAGTTTCAGCCGGCGTTTTTTTCCCGATGACAAGATCACCCAGCAACTCATGGACGCCGCTGTTATCGCCGGGCGCCTGGAAGTGCGACCTGTACAAACCGTGTATGAATCTGATCAATGGGAACTGGCGGTGGGTAGCTCGGGCACCATCCGCTCCATCCGCGACGTGGTGCAGGCACAGGGCTGGTCAGACAAGGGTATCAGCCGCAAGTCGCTGAAAAAGCTGCGCAAGGCAGTCGTCGATACGGGCAAGGTGGACAATCTCAAGCTGGAAGGATTGAGCGAAAACCGGCGTCCGGTATTTGCCGGGGGCGTTGCGGTGCTCAGTGCAGTATTCAAGGCATTGAACATCGAGCAGATGCGTGTCTCTGATCTTGCCCTACGCGAGGGTTTGCTTTTCGAGTTGCTGGGCAGCATACAGCACCACGACGTACGCGAGCGCACAGTCAATACGCTGGTGCAACGCTACGGGATTGACCAGGGACAGGGGCAACGGGTGGCGGAAACAGCACTGTTACTGCTGGAACAGGTATCTCAAAACTGGAAACTGGACGACCCGGAATTGCATCTGATGCTGCAATGGAGTGCCATCTTGCATGAAATCGGTGTCGCCATTTCCCATGACAGCTACCACAAGCACGGCGCCTATATTCTCGCCAATGCCGATCTGGCCGGCTTCTCCCGTCAGTCCCAGGGCATGCTGGCGATTCTGGTTCGAGCTCACCGGCGCAAGTTCCCCGTTTCCCAGTTCAATGATCTGGCAAAGGAGTTGCGTGAGCACAGCAAACGCCTGGCCATCCTGCTGCGCCTGTCGGTACTGCTGCACCGTGGCCGCAGCCCCCAGCGCAAACCCAGGCTCGGCATCACGGCGGAAAAGAACAACATTATCCTGTCCTTCCCGACCGACTGGCTGGAAGAGCACCCCCTGACCACCGCCGAACTGGAGCGTGAAGCAAAGTATCTGGATTCAGCAGGTTATTTTCTGAGCTACTCATGAGATCATCCCGCCTATGAGCGATTCTGAACACAACTGCAGCGCAGGCATACTGCTGATCAATCTCGGCACACCGGATTCCCCGTCACCCCGGGATGTGAAGCGCTATTTGCGGGAATTTCTCTGGGACCCACGGGTGGTGGAAATGCCCCGCGCCCTGTGGTGGCCCATTCTTCACGGCGCCATACTTACTGTCCGGCCAGCACGATCCGCCAGGGCCTACCAGAAGATCTGGACGGATGAGGGTTCACCTCTGTTGCTGTACACACTCAAACAGGCAGGCGCCCTGCAGGAAAAACTGGGGGAGCACATCTGCGTCGTTCCGGCTATGCGCTACGGCAATCCTTCCATCAGGCAGGGCTTGGAGCAGCTACGTGATCGAGGCTGCCAGCGGATTCTGGTCTTTCCCCTGTATCCCCAGTACTCCGCCACTACCACGGCTTCTGCTTTCGATGCGGTGGTTGCCGAACTGAAAAACTGGCGCCTGATCCCGGAACTGCGCCTGCTCAATCAGTATTTCGATAATTCCGGCTACATCCAGGCGCTGGCAGACAGCGTGACTGTTTTCCAGCAGGAACATGGTAATCCCGAAAAGCTGATCCTCTCCTACCACGGGCTACCGCAACGCTACGCCGACGCAGGTGATCCCTATCCCCATCAATGCGAAGAGACGTCGAAAGCGCTGGTTGCCGCCTTGAATCTGAACGGCGAGCAATGGCGTCACTGTTATCAGTCGCGTATGGGGAGAGAACCTTGGCTGCAGCCGGCCACCAGCGACACTCTGCGCGATCTGGCTGCTTCAGGATGCAAACACGTCCAGGTTATCTGTCCGGGCTTTTCATCAGATTGTCTGGAGACCCTGGAGGAAATCGCCCTGGAGAATCGGGATGTCTTCCTGAAAGCCGGCGGTGAGCGCTATGAATACATTCCCTGCCTCAACGATTCTAGCGCACACATCGATATGCTGGCTGATCTGGCGCAGCGCTATCTGGGAGGATGGGCGAATGAGTGATACCGCAAAACCCGTTGATATCACCGTACATACACGCTCACATACGCTGGAAATTCACTTCGATGATGGCAGCCACTTCACCTATCCGGCCGAACTGCTGCGGGTATATTCACCGTCTGCGGAGGTGCGTGGACACTGGGGCCAAGGCGCAAAGCTGCAGTTGGACAAGCAGGATGTAAACATCACCGACATCAAACCCGTGGGCCAGTATGCGATCAAGATCTTCTTCGATGACGGGCATGATTCCGGCCTCTTCGACTGGGCCTACCTGCACGACCTGGGGCGCAAGCAGGCTCTCTACTGGACAGACTATCTGGACAGACTGCAGCAGGCTGGACACCAACGCATCCCGCCCTCCTGGACGAACGATACACAGGAAAAGGGTTGAACCTGCAATATATAAAATGGCCGACATTGCTCACGGAATGCCGGCCGTCCTGGCACCAAGGATGGATTTGCTTTCTACGACCAGCGATCAATAACGATATTTGTCGTTGTATTTTTCCCTTTCATAGCGATCCTGGGAACGTTCGATTTCATGCATGGTTTCCTTCCAGTTACTCTCGCATTCGTCATGGCCGTCACGCCATCCATCATGGTAATCGGCATCATCCTGAAAGCGGTGAACATTCTTCTTGAATTCGTCAAACATGGAACCAGCCGCTTTCTTGCCGCTGGAACAACCATCGTCATAGCCTTCTGTGTAAGCTTGTGGATAGCCCTTGTCACGAAGGACTTCCCCCTCCGTAACACAACCGGCAAGAAAAACCGGCGCAGCCATCATCACCCACAGCGTATTCCTTATAGTCTGGATTTTCATTCGAAAGTCGTCCTTAAATAATTAGTCTGAGTTAAGAAACCGCAATTATGAAGCATCTACCCAGGCATTTTCCATATCGAAATTATGCATTCCCGGGTGGCCCTGATGCAGTGGACAGGACGAAAGAGAATCCTGCCTGAGCCAACGCCTCTTGTAGAGCCTGGAAGGCTTCTTCAAGCCTCTCATTACCAACAAACCCCAACTCGACGAAAGATTTCTCACCCATTCTGGGCAGGCTGAACAACTTTAACTGTGGCCAGTCCCTGGTCAGCTTTTCAAGTATCGGCATCAACTCGTTTTCCGATGCCCCATAGACACGCAGTGACTGTTCCCGCTGTGGATGGCTGTCTGGTTGATACCAGTGCTGCAAGACCCACTGCCCCATGGGGTGGGCCATGTCCGGAAAGCCAGGCATGAAATAATGCGCGTTTATCGAGAAACCCGGCACGTTGTTGACCGGATTGGGAATCAGCTGACTTCCCTGGGGCAGATCCGCCATGCGAATGCGATGAGGCCAGGCGCTGTCAGGAAACTGTTTTTCGATGAGCGCGGCAGCTTCCGGATGGCGCACCAGAGGTACATCGGCGGCTTCTGCCGCACACTGGCGGGTATGATCATCAGGCGTGGCACCAATTCCCCCACAGGAAAACACCTGCTCCCTCGCCTGCATACTCTGTTGCAACTGCCGAACCAGAATATCAGGATCATCCGGCAGGATCTGCACCCAGGCCAGGGAGAAACCCTGATCACGCAGGATCTTGCGGAACCACGCCACATGAGTATCTTTTCGCCGACCGCTGAGAATTTCATCACCGATCACCATCAATCCGAATTTCATGTATCACTTCCCGGTAATTTCCGAATCGCAGCCCGGATCGACTCGGAAAGGTAATACCAGTACATTTCCACGGTGTTGATGCCGGTCATCTGTTTCTCCAGCTCGCGACCATCCATTCCCAGGAAGAGCAAGGTCGGTGTGACATAAACCTGGTAATCGTGCATAAAATCGGCAGCCGCTCTTTTCATTCCCTGAAAATCCACGACAGTTTCACCCTCGTCGATGAACAGCTCGCGAATCAGTATTTGATTCTTGAAATCACCGCCAAGCATCATGGGGTGAATGATTTCCTCCTTGATCAGATGGCAGTACGTACAATCTTGTCGGGATACCAGCAGGAGAATCAGGCGACGCTCAGATTTCGCCCTGTTTGCAAGTTCGACAAAGTCATGAGCACGCTGGATGGATGGCGTAGACAAATTTCTATTTCCTCATAAATAGTATGGAGTTGCCGTATTGAAATGCCAGCGGTGCAACTTTTTGTTACCATGCTTGTCCATTAAGCAAAACAATTCCAACAACTTTATTCCTGTCGAATGAAACTCATCGCTGACTTTCTGCCAGTCATTATATTCTTTGTTGCCTACAAGATCTGGGGTATGTACGTGGCTACGGGCATCTTCATTGTCGCCACGATGATACAGATCGGCTGGAATCATCATGTGCACAAAAAAGTCGATACCATGCAATGGGTGACACTGGGACTGGTACTGGTTTTTGGCGGCCTCACCCTGGCGCTGCACGATCCGGTTTTCATCAAATGGAAACCTACCGTGGTCAACTGGTTGTTCGCTGCCGCCTTCCTCGGCTCGGGTCTGTTCATGCGCCGCAGCCTGCTGCAGCGCATGATGGATCACGCCATCGGTCTTCCCCAGTCTGTCTGGAGCCGGCTCAACCTGGCGTGGGTAGTTTTCTTCATCGGCGCGGGTGTGGCCAATCTGTATGTGGCCTACAACTTTTCAGAAAGCACCTGGGTCGATTTCAAGTTGTTTGGCATGTTGGGACTGACCCTGGTGTTTATCATACTGCAGGGCTTTTACCTGGCCCGCCACATGCAGCCACAGGAGGAGGAACAAACCTAAATGTTATATTGCATCATCGCTACCGACAGGGAAAACAGCCTGGAAGAACGGATGGCCGCCCGCCCTGCTCACGTTGAGCGCCTGCGTCAGCTGCAATCTGAAGGACGGTTGCTGCTCGCCGGCCCCAATCCAGCCATCGACGCCGAAGACCCCGGGCAGGCAGGCTTTACCGGAAGCCTCATCGTTGCAGAATTTCCCAGCCTGACTGATGCAGAAAGCTGGGCCGCAATCGACCCCTATGTATCCTCTGGCGTGTACAAACACGTCTCCGTCAAACCTTTCAGGAAAGTATTCCCAGAATGAACAAAATCATGAACAACACACTCAAGACATTGGCAAGCTCTCTGTTTCTCGCTGGCGCGCTGCAAAGCGGCGTCCTGGCCGAAGACAACAAGGCAAGTACTCAAACCACGGCGCCTCAAACGGCAGGCCAGCAAACTCTGGTCACCATCAATGGACAGCCCATATCCGATATCGAGGTACTGGCATTCAATGCCCTGCAAGGTGGTCAGAACAAGCTGGACAGCCAGCAGGCGCAGGTGCAGTTGCTGAACCAGTTGGTCAACACTACTCTGCTGGCGCAACAAGCCAGCAAGAACGGGGTGGAAAAACTGCCCCAGGTAGCTGCCGCATTGAAAATGGCCAAAATCCAGGTACTCGCTGAAGCACAGGTCAATTCCTACTTCGAGAAGAACCCGGTCAGTGATGCTGAAATCAAGACGGCCTATGAAAAGAAATTCACCCCTGAAAACCTCCAGGAATACAAGGTTCGCCATATCCTGGTGAAGGAGGAAAAAGAAGCAAAAGACATCATCGACGCCCTGAGCAAAGGCGAGGATTTCGTGGAACTGGCCAAAAAGCATTCACTGGACAGTAGCAAGGATGCCGGCGGCGAACTAGGATGGGTTGGGCGTAACCAGGTCGTCAAGCCCTTTGGCGATGCCATGGTTGGCTTGAAGAAAGGCGAGCACACAACCTCACCGGTGCAGACCCAGTTCGGCTGGCATATTATCGACGTGATCGATATCCGCACCCAGGAGCCGCCTCCTCTCGATCAGGTCAAGGAGCAGTTCAAGCTGCAGATCCAGCAGCAGAAGCTAGCACAGATGGTCCGCGAGTTGCGTGGCACGGCAAAGATCGACGTCGCCGGTGCAGAACAACCCAAGACAGAAGCAACTGCGGTTCCTGCCGACAAGAAGTAACCTCACCTTATTCACGATGGCGGCAGAAGCCTATCCCGGATAAGGCGGGACAACAAAAAAGCGGCGCTTGCCGAAACGAGCGCCGCTTTTTTCCCTTGATCGCCATTGCTCATCCAACAAGGCAGGGTGATCAACTGTCTGCAGGATCCCCTTTCTTTTTCAACCCACCTATCTTGCTAATCGGTACCACGTCGGCCGTCACTTTTTCATCCTTGTAGTAAGGACGGGACTGCGCCGTACCGGCAGCGTCGGCCAGCTCCCTCTCCCTGGCCGCGATCAGGCTAAGACACATCTTGATGTCTTCGATGGTATTTCCTGACAGGGGATGCTTCATGGTTTTGAACTCAGGGGTAGTATCCTTGATGATATTCGCAAGCACCTTGCGCATCACCATCAGGATTTCCCCTTCTTTTTGACTGCCATCACTCATTACATACTGCCTCAAAGAATTTTCAGGGGACAAGCATACTCGAAGCCAATCCATACTATCCACAAGGAATGGTTACCAGCCTGTCAGTCAAACAGGTTGTCCATGCTGAAGCCCTGCTGCTCCAGTATCGCACGCAGACGTTTCAGGGCATCGATCTGTATCTGCCTTACCCGTTCCCGCGTCACACCCAGTTCCCTCGCCACCTGCTCCAGCGTTGAGTTGTCATAGCCCTGCAATCCGAATCGGCGCATCACCACTTCCCGCTGGTTGCTGTTCAACTTGTCGAGCCACTTTTCCAGATGCACATGAATATCTTCCGCCTGCAGATACTCTGTCGGTTCTTCGACGGAATGATCTGCAATCACATCCACCAGCGGCTTGTCCACTCCCCTGCCATGGGGAACATCGACCGATGTTATGCGTTCATTGAATCCCAGCATGCGTTCCACATCAGCCAACGGTTTTTCCAGCAACCGGGCAACCTCCTCCGCGCTGGGCTCGTGATCAAGCTGCTGGGACAACTGGCGGGCGGCCCGGAGATAGATGTTGATTTCCTTGGCCACATGAATCGGCAGCCGAATGGTACGGGTCTGATTCATGATCGCCCGCTCAATAGTTTGTCTGATCCACCAGGTAGCATAGGTGGAAAAGCGAAACCCCCGCTCGGGATCGAATTTTTCCACGGCTCTGATCAATCCGAGGTTTCCTTCCTCTATGAGGTCCAGCAGTGGTAAACCTCTATTCAGATAGCGCCTTGCGATCTTCACTACCAGACGCAAGTTGCTTTCGATCATGCGCTTGCGTGCGCTGTCATCCCCTTTGCCGATGGCTCGCGCCAGTTCGACCTCTTCTTCTGCTGTCAATAATCTGGCTGCACCAATCTCCCGCAAATACAGGCGGGTTGCATCCATGGGTTCATTTTCGCCTACGGTGCCCAGTTGCACCTGTTCCCTGGCAATCACTTTACTATCCTCCTTTTTACCTGTCATACATTTCACCTGCGAATACAACAGCTTTCCTTCTCCGTTGCAACAGCCAGCCAGTCGGACGGCTATCCACGCGGAAGATAAGACAGCGGGTTCACCGGTTTTCCATAACGCCGAACCTCAAAATACAGCAATGCCTTACCCTGATTGGTAACGCCCATGTCGGAAATATGCTGCCCTTTTCGTACCGTATCACCTTCCTTCACCAGAAGCTTGCCATTGTGTCCATAGGCACTCAAATATTTGTTGTTGTGTTTGATGATAATAAGCTGACCATAACCAATAAGTCCACTGCCTACATACACAACCTCACCCGCCTCGGCGGCCACAACCCTCTGGCCGCGCCTGCCACCAATCCGTATGCCGCTGCGGGAGGAATCTGCCGAAGAATACTGGGACAGAACCCTGCCTTTGGTTGGCCACAGCCAATGCAGCTTTCCTGTAGCCGTGGAAGCAGGCCTCTTAATCCTCGCGGGCTTGCTGGCGGGTTGGGATGGCTGTTGTTTCTTGCCCCTGCTTACAGCACCTTTATTG
Organism: uncultured Sedimenticola sp.; assembly: GCA_964522855.1. GTDB lineage: Bacteria > Pseudomonadota > Gammaproteobacteria > Chromatiales > Chromatiaceae > Thiolapillus. Next base: position 3,015 of record CAZFXI010000010.1, on the reverse strand, counting down.
GCCGGCGGTGCGGGCGCAGTCTTTTTTGGCGTTTTTCCGGGAGCAACATACGGCTTTTTGGCCTTCTTCGGCGGAGACAGCCTGATCAGCTGACCGGGGTAAATCGTGTAGGGACTACGCAAACCATTCCACCGCGCTACTGTCTGATAATCCAGACCCGCACGCCAGGCGATGGAATACAGACTGTCCCCCTTGTGCACACGGTAGCTTCCAACAGATTTTTTTATCGGGGGTTTGGGTTTACTGTGCTGACGATGGCCGGCAGGGGTGCCTTTGCTCGCACAGCCACCAAGCATGACCATCACCGCCAAGAGCATCGTTCCGGCAAAGACGGTGCGATACAACACAGTTTTATACCGGTTATTGATTCCCCTTTCCTCCCGCGTGAATGATTCTCTTGTCCATACTCACCAGACCTTGAGTACGACGACAGCAAGAGCAATGATCGCCAGTACGCCCCAGCCTATCACATCCATATACCGATGCAGCTTTTCCTCCATCGGCCTCCCCCCCCAGGCCATGAGCCCGGCTACCAGGGAAAAACGCCCCCCCCGACCAATGATGGAAGCCAGTACAAAAGGCAGGAAACTCATGGAAATCACGCCCGCAGTAATGGTGAATATTTTATACGGGATGGGAGAGAACCCGGCAATGAAAATCGCCCAGAATCCCCAGTCATCGAACCAGCTGCGGACCTGCAGGTATTTTTCATAGTAGCCAAGATCCCGTAACAGGGGCTCAATAAAGTCGAAGGCCCATAGGCCAATAAAGTATCCAGCGATGCCACCGGCAACGGAAGCCAGCGTGGTGATAAATGCAAAGCCCCATGCCTTGGCCGGGCGCGCCAGACTCATGGGAGCCAGCATCACATCCGGTGGGACAGGAAAGAAGGAAGACTCGGCAAAACTTAACGCTGCCAGGTACCAGGGGGCTTTGGGATGGCGCGCCCACTGCATGGCCCGGGCATACAGGCCTGAAAACAGTTTCAAGTTTCCACCCCGCCAAGCAAAGGTACGAAGTTTACCGGCTCCAGCATTTCCGTGTCATAACCCCTGGCCGTGCGGGTGACCTTGACCAACGCCTGGGCGCTGGCACCACCGATGGGAAGGATCATCCGCGCTCCCTGTTTCAGTTGCTCCACCAGAGTACGGGGGATTCCTTCCGGTGCGGCCGTTACAATAATGCCGTCATAGGGAGAGAATTCCGGCAGCCCCAATCCCCCGTCTGAATGTCTGGGATGAATATTGCGCAACTTGAGGAGCCGGAACCGCTGCCTCGCTCGTTCCAGCAGAGGCGCAATTCGCTCAACGGTGTACACACGACGAACCAGGGGAGCGAGCACGGCCGTCTGATAGCCTGAGCCGGTACCCACTTCGAGCACCGTATCCAGATCCCTTCCCGCCAATAGCGCCTCTGTCATGCGTGCCACGATATAGGGTTGGGAGATTGTCTGTGAACGGCCGATAGGTAAGGCCGTATTTTCATAGGCGCGGCTGGCCAGCGCCTCATCCACGAACAGATGACGCGGCACCTGACGCATAACCTGCAATACTCGTTCATCGCGGATTCCTTCTCGGCGCAGTTGCTGCACCAGGCGCTCCCGCGTGCGTTCGGATGTCATCCCCTGGCCTGCTTTCAGATCGGCATCCATGACTCAGCTCTCCAGCCAATGCTGCAGCGATTCGATGGCCGCATGGCGGGTCAGGTCCACCTGCAATGGGGTGATGGATACAAAGCCATTCCGCAATGCATGGAAATCCGTGCCCGGACCCGCATCCTGCTCCGGACCCGCAGGTCCCACCCAGTAGATGGGACGCCCCCGGGGATCGCGCTCCTTCACTACCGGCTCTGCCTTGTGACGATGCCCAAGGCGGGTGATCTGTATACCCTGGATCTCCGCCAGGGGCAGGTCCGGCACGTTCACATTGAGTATGGATTCCGGGGCCAGGGGCTTGCTTTGCAGACGATCGATGAGTTGCACGGCGATCTGTGCCGCCGTCTGAAAATACTGCGGGGCATGAGAGTCCATGGATATCGCTATGGCCGGAAACCCCAGAAAACGGCCTTCCGTTGCCGCCGCTACGGTGCCGGAATAGATCACATCGTCACCCATGTTGGCACCGGCATTGATACCGGCGACCACCATGTCCGGCTCCTCTTCCAGCAAGCCGGTGATGGCCAGGTGTACACAATCCGTGGGCGTACCTTCCACGCGTATAAAGCCATTTTCCATGGTGTGGGCGCGGATCGGGGTTTCCAGGGTCAATGAGTTGCTGGCGCCACTGCGGTCACGATCCGGTGCAACCACCACCACCTCTGCCACAATCTCCATAGCGGCTGCCAGCGCCTTCAGTCCCGGTGCCTGGTAACCGTCATCATTGCTCAACAAGATACGCATCGCGCAATTCTAACCGAAAGCGGGTCTTGCTACATCCCGATTAGGCATTTCAGAAGGTATAATCCCTTCATGAGTTCCAAAGACAAAAAAACCGATGGCGACTTCGATGTTTTCCGTGACGCCATGCAGGGAGTAAAACCCCTGCAGCACGACAAGAAATCACCCTGGCGCAAACGCAAGCGCCCGGTTCCACTGGAATTTCCTGATCAGGAACAACCCGGTGACGAGTTTGCAGATACCTCGGAGGACACCCCGGATTTTCTGGAATTCCGTCGTCCCGGCATTCAGCATCGCCTATGGGCAGACTTCCAACGCGGGGTACTCAGCCCCGAGGCCACCCTGGACTTGCACGGCATGCGTGTCCGTGATGCCCGCCAGGCCCTGAGCCAGTTTCTCAACCAGAGTCTCAAAGCCCATCGCCGCTGTGTACGCATCATTCATGGCAAGGGTCGCGGCTCCAGTCAGCAGCCGGTGTTGAAGCAAAGGGTCAACCAATGGCTACCCCAGCGCAAGGAAGTGCTGGCGTTCTGCTCTGCGCCTCACTGGGATGGCGGTACCGGCGCCGCCTATGTATTGCTGTCAAGAAAATGGGAGGGTTGAGCGCCAAAGTATTTTTG
>CAZFXI010000009.1:21207-49139 GCA_964522855.1 uncultured Sedimenticola sp. | reverse complement strand
AAAATATGGCTGACCATACGCAAGAAGGACGGCAGTATCCAGAATCTGTATAGCTATTAACCCGGCACCAATATATACCATGTTCAGGGCGTCAGGCAGGTGTCAGAACAAGGCGCAGCGCGCAGGCAAGGGTTGTTCCCTTGTCAAGCGTTGCAACGCCGTACTGGCGCCTGCCTGACGCCCCTAACTTATTGTTATATATTGAAAGGTCGTAGCCTGCTGGCCCGCGGACTGCGTTGGATCCACTGGCTTTAGAATGACTAAAGCGGCGTGGCTCCGCCTTGCCGCGAACCAGCAGGCGACGACTGAACATGATATCTATTGATGTCGGGTTAATAATGGGTACTGGGGAAGAAAGAGCATGCCTGCCGTCACCGCTGGTCCGTCATTCGTGACGTTCTGCACTGGATCGAATAGCTTTGATCATCAGATAGATGATCAGACCTATGCTTTTCCGCTCAGGGCATGTTCCATCAATCTGCGATCTGAGCGGGGAGGGGCTTTTCAGTCGTATGAAATGCTTTTCTCCACCTTCAGTAGCCAGCCGGCTTCTCCTGGGACCAGCTTGTACCGAAGCTCCCTTGTTCCACCTGTAGGATTGGCATTGGCATCCTTTGCCTTGTAGACGGGGAAGCGCCGGACCAATGCGTTTTCCACGATGGCAAATTCATCGTGTCCCATGTATCCCTGTGAATTCTTCTTGTCTTCCGACAGGGGAGGAAGATAGATGCTGCTCAGGGATTTCTTGTTGTTGGTGCTGAAGGCAACCAGCTCACCATAGGAACCACTGCCTGCAGAAGTGACATAGACATATAGTTCGGGGGAGCCATCGGCATTCAGGTCTGCTGTTTCAGCATTGGTTACCGAGCCATCTATTTCCTGTTTGATGACTGAGTTGTCGATTTCCAGGCCGCCTGGCTTGATGATCAATTGATTGAGTGAGCTGTTGTTCGGACAGACCACATGAAAAGAAATGCCTTCAAAAGTCAGCAACTTGTCGAAGCCACCATTGTCTTTGTTGCTGCCACTCGCCAGGGAAATGGATGTGATAATTGCCAGTGGTAGCAGGAGAGCTGGTTTGAACTTCTTCACAAATGCTTTGGTTTTCATTGAAAACTCCTTGAATCGGGCTTGTCAGTGTTTCAGCAGCAAGGCAGTCTGGTCAAGCGTGAATTGTCTGCCAAGGATAATTTGAATTCCATATCATGATTATGCATACTTTCCCGGCAGGATGATGTAATTGCAATCGAAGGAACGGGTGTGGGGATCTGTGATGAAACCTGAAAAGGACGTATGGGCGGACAAGGTACGCCAGCTCAGAAAGCAGTTGAACCTCAGCCAGGAAGATCTCGCCTGCAAACTGCAGACCAATCAATGCACAATTTCACGTTGGGAACGTGGCGTCACCACACCCAGTTTTCGCATGCGTTCGAAACTGGAAGCGCTGGGCTGCCCCCTCACGACAGCAGAAAAAACGGACCTGGATGTTGTTGCAGAAACGGCGCAAGTACTGTTCGATTGCAGTCGCCTGCCTGCATTGCTGTTGCATCGTGACGGTACGATCATGGCGGTATCATCAGACAACGAATATCATCCCGGACTCAAGTATCAAACTGGTGTAAAGCTCAGAGATCAAACCTTTCCGGAAGACATGGAGCCTGTCATCAGGCTGGAGCAGTTTTTCGAAGCCGTGGATTTCTGGAATAGTGTCAATGAGTGTTTTGACTTCCCCTATCAAACACGAGGTGAAGATCGTTGTGTTACGCTTACTTCGGTAGTAATAAACAATGAAACCTATTGCTTGATGAAGAAAAAGCCTGTTTGAAGTGCAACTACTCGATATCGTTCGAATGGCAAGCTGTTTTTCTGACAGTGCAATGTAGGCGCCTTGGTTGACTGCATAATCATGCTATGGCACATCTCATGCAAAGCGCTCAAAATGTTGTGATGATATTTGGGGCCCGTGCTGGATGAGGTGAAACCTGATGACAAAGAAGAGTTCTGGGTGGCTGCTCATTGTATTAGCGGGAACGCTTTTTCTGATAGATCGCTTTTCATCCGTTGTTTCAACCGCTCTTGCTGAATTGATCTGCAAGGATAAATTCATGCAGCCGGTTGATGGTGTGGTTGGTGATGTTTCCTGTGGATTCAATGCCGACATGTATCTTGCCTTGATATTGGTTTTGGTATTGTTTGCTGGTTTTGTGTTGCTGTCTTGTGCGTATTGGAAACGTGAGGATGGTTGAAAGACGATGAGTATTGACTTGAATGGAGATATGGAAATGAAAAAAACGATTTCTGGTGGTTTTGTATGTGGTATATCTGCCGCGTTGTTGTTGATGTCGGGGTCAGCTAATGCAGCTACTGTCGCGCAGATGAAAGCCTGCAAGATGGCAGTTCTCGAAAAGCCAAAATTCCATGATTTGCCCATGGCGGCGGTTTCTGTCTATCCGGGAAAAAAGAAGAATCGTGCGCATTTCTCCGTGCGTTGGGATGGGTTGAAAGCCGATGGGCACTGCAAACTCGGCGGTTATGACCAAGTGGAGAAGGTAAAGGTCAAGAGTTTTCATGATGGGCGAACCGGAAACCACGATAGCGATTACAATTCAGAAGGCTTGGACGGTTTCTACTGGGATCGCCATATTGGTGGCTGGCGTGATCCCAAGGGCAGGCGCTGTCATACCTGCACGCCGGAAAATGGCTTTCCTGATCATTCCCGATCCTATTATGGAAACAGCCACCCAAAGAACAAGTTCGAGCGCATGATGCAGACTGAAATGCAGAACAAACTGTCTGACGAAGACATCAAGGCGCTGAACTCACTCGGCGACTAGCAGCAACCGTATTTTGAAAAAGGCCATTCTCGGCTTTTTAATTAAGGACGCAGAAAATGCGATTTTCTGCGTCCTTCATCTTGATCATGACAGGCGGCAGCGACAGAGACTGTTGCCTGTTTTTATAACGAAAAAGTTCGCATTTCAGCAGAAAGTCTGTTGACCTGTCGGTATTGCCCCGGATAACTTTGTCTTGTAAAAAGAAAGGTTTTCTGTGGGTGGTAAAAAATGGTTGTTGGAGCTGGTGTATCGGAAAGACAGAAAGGACCTCTTTCTGCATTTTTTCACGTACGGATACTTTTTCTTTTTTGTATAGCCTCGTTTGTTGCAGCATTGCTGTTTGTTTCTTCCCCTGCCTTTGCCGCCTGTGAAACAGACGATGTTCAGTGCTCTCCAATAAATGTCGATCAAGATGGTGTAACGGTATCCAGGAGATATGATCTTGATTTCCTTGCCGAAAAGCAGTCCATGCGTGGCGAGGGAGATGCGCCGGTCGGGGAAGACAAGAGTGAATTCATGCGCGTGGCGTTACTCAAGCGCTCCAATACCAACTTCTCGGCAGATCTGCAGATCGATAGAGTGATCGAAATCTGTCTGTTCAACAAACTCGATGACATGCTGAGCGGAATAGACCGCCATGGGCTGTCTTTCAGCAGGGTTCTCGACAAGCTGAAAGACTGGTTCAGTAATCGCTGTTACAAGTTTGGTGCAGACTTTGATACCAAAGTGACCGGAAATTTCGGGCTGGAGTTCTTCGGCAGCTATGCTGGCGGCAGTGTGGATCTGCGTTATCCGGTTTCCATTGACATTACCTACCCGGATCAGAATCAGATCAATCCGGGAGATACGATTCAGATCGATACATCCATCGTTCCGCGGGGCACGCCCAACATTGTCAGTCACTCGCCCAATGCGGAATTGGGTATCTATGTGGGCGGATCACTGGATACGGATGGAGGCGGTAAAGCCTGTAATTTCAAGTCATGTAAATCCAAGGATCTTTGGGATCTGGATGTCAGTGGCCGGCGGCGTATCGTGCTGCTCGATGGTGAACCTGGCACTACGTTGGATTTGTCTGACCCACTCCTTTCGACCCTGGTTATCAACTTCGAGGATCTGGCAGGTTTCACAGGGAAGTTTTCCATACCGGCGATTCACATCACCAATGAGGAGATCGATGGCCAGCTTGTGCTTACCGGCAGTGATACACACCGCTTTGCGCAGCTCGATATCCTGGTCGATCAATGGTTGTTGCTGGGACTGGGCAAGGTGCAGAAGCTGGCGAAGAAGTTTTTTGGCGTCAACAAGAAAAAGGCCATGAAGAAAGTCGAGCTGCTGTTCAACCTGCTCGGCATTACTACCAATGTTGATTTGATCAAGCACCAGGAATTTACCCTGGATCCCGATTTTTCAATGAAGTTCAACCTCTCATCCGTTGTCGAATGGGACATTCTCGATGGTCATACGGTGGTGGATTCCGGCAAGAGCGCCCAGGTGACCTTGAAGCCGGGACAGTCATTGAAGGTCAAGACAAACGAGGCAGTTGTGCCTCTCGATATCAGTCCTGAAGTCACCTTGCCAAATCGTTTTTCCAATGTGGAACGCTATGAACTGGTAACTGCCACCGATATGGCGTTGCTGGACGTGGGCCTGGAAACGCCCAGTATCACCGTGTTTGGAAGGCGTTGTGTGGATTTCTGGGTAGGCTCCATCTGTACGGGCAGATTCAGATGGTCCGGCTTCGACCTGTCATACGGTCCGATTGTTGATGCAACGGTCTGGGAAGGCAGCCATTTTCTGGGTTACGAGTTTCGTGATGAGTGGGAACTGAAGGGATTCCAGAATTTTCCTTTGCAACAATTCCAGGTCAGGGCAAATTCGGCACCGGAGGTCAGCAGCGCCATCGCTGACCTGAATGTCCAGTGGAATGGCAGTGTCGATATCAATCTTGATGATCATTTCGATGATCCCGATGGTCAGGCATTGAATTATGCAGTTTCCGGGCGTCCGGGCTTTCTCTTGCTGAGCAATGGGCATTTGTATGGCACGGTTGATGAGAACTTTTCGGGAGAGCTCAGGGTAAGGGCCTACGACGGCTATGGCGGGGAAGTGGAAGACAGTTTCCAGTTGACCGTCTTCATGCCTCTGGTTGATGAGAAACGGATCGATATTGGTGAAGGCAAGCCGCCTGAATCACTGGGATATACGCTGTCTGTGCAACCTCCAGCTTCCACATCGGTTACCTTGCGCGTGACCCCGGACAACAACCAGATCGACCTGGGCTCTGGACCAGGAGCATCCATCGACCTGACATATGATGACACCAACTGGAATGTATCCCAGCAGGTTGCTGTCGCTGCAGTGGATGATGCGGTTGCAGAACACTGGACCACATCTGCTGTCAACACCATGATGCTGAGTTCAGATGCAAACTTCCAGGGAGGAACCGGGGAGAAAACCGATGTCTATCTCAGCGACAATGATCGCGCAGGTATTTCTGTCTCCCGTAATTCCATGCTGACAGGAGAGCAGGCCGGAGCGGATGACACGATGGCGGTCAAATTGACTTCGGAGCCCGTGCATCCTGTCACGCTGAATGTCGCTACCAGTGATGCGAGCGAGTTTTCTGCTGCACCGGTCAGCCTGGTATTCGATGCGACCAACTGGAATGTCGCTCAAACGATTACTGCGACAGGTGTGGATGATGCGGTCGAGGATGGCACACAATATGGCCAGATACAGATTGCAGCTACCAGTAGTGATCCATTCTATGAAGGCAAAACCAGGGATGTCAGAGCCCGAAATACGGATGATGACAAGGCGGGTGTTACCATCACGCCGATTAACGACCTGCGAACCACCGAAGCCAATGAGGGCCAGCCATACGATGACAGTTTCCGTGTGGTGCTCAACAGTGCGCCGGCATCAGGGGGTAGTGTAACGGTAAGTCTCCAGATTCAAAGTGGCTACACCGACGAAGTCGTTCTGAGTACCCCCACGGTGGTTTTCGACGATAGCAACTGGGATACGCCTCAGGTCGTGACATTGACTGGAAGTGATGATGGAGATAGCGATGGAGACCAGAGTTTCTCCATACAGACTGGCATCACGTCAACGGGTGCACCGGCCTATGCATTGCTGGCTGATGCGGATGTTGATGATCTGGTGGTAACCAATATCGATGATGAACAAAGTGGCTTGCTGCTGACTGCAGCGCAACCCTTGCAGACTGTTGAGGATGGGACAGCTGCCTCTTTCACTCTGCGTTTGCGCTCCAAACCACAAGCTGAAGTCAAGGTTGCCGTGACCAGCAGCAATGGTGGTGAAGGAGCGGTGGACAAGGGACAATTATTGTTCACCGTGGACAATTGGGGTGTTGAACAACAGGTAACGGTAACCGGTGTGGATGAGGATATCGTGGATGGCAATCAGAACTTTACGGTGAACTTGACCGCTGCCAGTGATGACCTTTTGTATGCGGGCAAAGCCGCATTTGTACAGGCACAGAACCAGGATGATGATGTGCCGGTATTGGTGGTTTCCCCGGATAGTGGCCTGGAGGTCAACGAGATGGGCGCCAGTGATACCTTTACGGTCGTCCTGGAGAAAGAACCAGCTTCGGTGGTGACCGTACCTGTTCATTTCAACTCGCCCGTATCGACAGAGGCAACCGTATCTTCAGATTCTGCGGGGCCGTTACCAACCTCCATCAATCTGGTTTTCACGCCAGAGAACTGGTATCAGGCGCAGACGGTTACTGTTACAGGAATCAATGATGGCACAGCAGACGGTGATACCCTGTTCTGGGTGATCGCGGGGCCGGCCACAAGTTCAACGCCATACAATGGTGTTCAACATATTGTGACCGTAACCAATTACGACGCTGATGGCGCTGAAATCCTGCTGTCTGCACAAGGGGGGGGCGATATTTCCGAGAATGGCGGCAAAGCGGTGTTCTCTGTGCAGCTGAATTCTATGCCGCTGGTGGATGTCGATGTGTCCTTCAATCTGACTGATGGTCTGCAGGGCAGTGTTTCGCCTGATGTGTTGCGGTTTACGCCGGACGATTGGGGTGTTCCCCGGTTTGTTACCTTTACCGCGCAGGACAACCCTGTCATCGATGGCTTGCGCTCAGTGGGTTTGAACGCTTATGTGCCGGGTGGTTCGGGTGTTGGATCAGCCTATCAGGGAGTGACTACCGGTTCGTTGAACATCAGCATTTCAGATGACGATGTTGCCGGTGTTCTGGTTACGCCGCAAACCGCTCTGCGCACCAGTGAGTCCGGTGGAAGTTCGAGCTTCGATGTGGTGCTGCTGGCTCAGCCTGATGCGAATGTCACTATTCCTGTTGAAAGTACCGATGCGGGGGAGGGGCAGCCGGATAGAACCAGCCTGATATTTACCAGCGTCAACTGGTTTGTGCCGCAGACGGTAACCGTTACCGGCCAGGACGATGTGATGGCCGATGACGATCAGGCATATGAAATACGGCTTTTGCCCGCTACCAGCGGTGATACCGACTACGATGGACTGGATGCGGATGATCTGCAGGCCAGCAATGTGGATGATGATGAGCCTGGTGTGACCCTGTCAGCGACACAGCTGACGACCACCGAGGATGGCGGTTCAGCCAATTTCACCGTCGTGCTGGATACGCCGCCGGAGAATGATGTGCAACTTTCCCTTACCGTCAGCGATCCGCAAGAGGTGCAATTGAGCGCCCAGGTCTTGACATTTACGCCAGCCAGCTGGAATCAACCGCAACAGGTTGTCGTTACCGGTCAAAATGATGATGAAACAGATGGAGATCAGGAAGTCACCCTTCACCTCAGCCAGTTCTCGACTGGAGGCGCATCCAGCTATGGCTCTTTCCATATTCCCTCTGTCGAGATCACCAATGTGGATAATGATCCGGTCGTGGTGCTGATTGAAGAGCCGGATACCGGGCTGCGGACCAACGAAAGCGGTACGGAGGACAGGTTCAGTGTGTCATTGAATGCCGAACCTTCCGAGAATGTCTATCTAGAGATCCAGATAGATGATCCGGGTGAAGCCTTGTTTGTCGATGACGAGACAGATGCCACCATGGCTTCGATCGTTCTGACCTTTACTGCGGCAGACTGGAATCTTCCTCAGGAGGTGATGGTCAAGGGTGTTGATGATTCCCTCTATGATCATGACCAGGTGTTCAATGTAATAACCAAGCCGACGATCAGCGCCGATGCCCGCTTCAACGGCATTGATCCCGTAGACCCGACTGGAATCAACGAAGACAATGACTACAATCCCACGGGATATATCTATCACTCCCTGACAGGGGCTCTGGTGTACGGTGGCAAGATGAGCGTGGACTGTACCAAAGGGACAGCCAATATTGTTTCCGGACATGATGGCGGTGAAGGCGTCTACGAGTTTTTGGTATCTGATGTCGACCAGCAGGCTACCTGTACGCTGACTTATACCCCCCCGCCGGGATATGGGTTTGATGACGCCTGCCCGGCTACTGCAGGAACGCTGGATGTGCCCGTCGCCGATGATCCAACCAGCCTTGGTTCTGTGATAGACAAGAGTACCGGAAAGTTGCAGAACGCCAGTTGCAGTTCGAACACCTGGTATAAAAGCTTCAATATCACCGTGGATGCCAGCCTGCTCATCAACAACAATTTACCCATGAAACGAGGTGCTTGCACCTATGTGGCTGATTTGCTGCAGATCAGTGGTGATTTTGCCGGGGACGGGACAACAATTCTGTCATCCGCCCAGATGATACAAACGCTGGATGGCAATGTCGCAGTGGAAGTGCTGACGCCACATCAGCTGGTGTTGAAGACACCGAATACAAGTATCAAAACCGGTGCGGTTTTCCGGGTCGAGGCAGGTGCCAGCTTGTCTGTTACGCCGACGGTAGATCTTTGCCAGTAGCTTTTTTCTGGGGATGAGTCGGGCGGCTGATTGTCACGGGAAGTTCTTCAGACAGCACTTCCCGGATGGATTGCGGGTTTCGCAGGCGCACAGGTGTTTTCTGGTTTGTGATACAACGTAGTCTTTCAGTGCGGGATTTTCCTTGGCTTCGGCGCGAGTGATGCCAAAGCAATAGCAGATCATGCCCTGATCGGACGCATCCTTGATGCCTACTGCGGTTCGCAGTGCATTTTGCTCAAGCGTCGATCCGTCTTTGCCAAAATAAACAACAGGACAACCTGGGTTACTGCAGAAATACATCTGCTGCGTCTTCCATTTCCAGGGTTTCCGTATGTGTTGCAACACGGTCTGTTCTGAAACAGCGGCATACTCCAGTCCATCCACGGGGCAGGTGTGAGTATCTTTCCTTCGGGAGGGTGGGGTGGATGAGCAGCAACTGGTCATTTTCAGTGCTACTTGATGCGCTTGACGCGCAGGGAGCGATTGCTTCCCTGCTTTTTCAGAATGAAGGAGCCCAGCGCGCCTTTTTCGATATTCACCGTGTCTCCCGGTTTCAGGCGCGGTTGTGAACTGCTGCCTACCTGGCGCCAGACCTGGCCGTTCTCCAGAGTGAGAATACGGGCTCCGTGACCCGCTGTTTCGATCTTGCCGATGCGGTTACTGATGTCATGCAGATTTTCTGCTGGCGATTTCATTGGCAGACCAAAAGCAGCTTGCTGTTCTTCTGCTGTAGGGGGGCGTGATTTTTTCTCCAGTGAGAGGACATAGGCGTCGTAGCAGGCCAATCGTTCACCGTCATTGTCGATGCTTCTGCAATCCTGCCAGCCAGGAGCTGCCTGCAGGGCCGAAGACAATAGCAGAAAAGCCGGAAGGTACAGTTTAGGTGTCATGGTTGTCCCGTATTTTTTGAATGGGTTTGTTGATATTCGATGATCATATAACGTTACCCAGGGTAAATACCAGTTGCGGGAGATTGCTGTCCTTTCTGTCTTATTGATAATGCCCTCGTATCCTAGTATCGTGCGCAGGCTAATCACCTGAATTTCCGGGTTCAGGGACTTGTTCACGCCGGGAAAAATGCATCGGCAATGCTGTGATATGAGTAATGAAGCTGACCGTTAGTGAGTTGATCGTCAAGTATATGGAACGTCTGGGTGTACGCCATGTTTTTGGCATGCCGGGGGCGCACATACTTCCCGTATATGACGCACTGTATGACTCGGCAATCCAGTCGGTTCTCGTCAAGCATGAGCAGGGGGCATCATTCATGGCCGGGGGGTATTCCCGGATTTCCGGAGGTGTCGCCGCCTGCATTACTACCGCTGGTCCGGGTGCCACGAATCTGGTTACGGGCATTGCCAATGCCTATGCTGACAAGCAGCCGGTGCTGGCGATCACAGGGGAGACTTCCACCCATATTTTTGGCCGGGGCGGCCTTCAGGAAAGCTCTGGTGAAGGGGGAAGCATCAACCAGATCGCGCTGTTCCAGGGAATAACCCGCTACAACAAGATCGTGGAGCGCAGCGACTATCTTGCCAATGTATTCAATCGTACTTCCCAGATTTTGTTGTCTGACAATCCGGGGCCGGTGCTGCTGAGCTTTCCCTTTAATGTGCAGAAGGAGGAGGTGGATGCTGACCTGCTGGATGACGTGATGATCGCACGGCCAGGGCAGCAGGTTACAGAAACCGAATGCACTCACACCAGTCTGGTGCTGGATGCGTTGCTGCAGGCAAAGTACCCTGTCATTGTTGCGGGGTATGGCTGCATACGGGCAAGTGCCCAGGATCTGTTGAAACAGCTCAGCGGAAAGCTGGGCATTCCGGTGGCATCCAGTTTGAAGGCCAAGGGAGTGATCGATGAAGCTTCACTGCTGTCTCTGGGCAGTCTGGGTGTGTCTTCCAATGGTCATGCCTACCGGTACATCGTGGAGCAGGCGGATCTGCTGGTGGTTCTGGGGGCGGCATTCAACGAGCGGACCAGCTATGTATGGGACCGTGAGTTGACCCGTGACAAGAAGATCATCCAGATCGATATCAACCCGGAACAATTGCGAAAGGTGTTTCAGGCAGATATTGCCATTCACGGAGATATAAAGGAGATCCTTAGGGATCTGCTGCAAAAACTGGATGCTGTTCCATCGGGAAAATCTGAAGATAAACCTTTGCAGCTGGTTGAGGAGCAACAGGATGCCTCAGATGACTATGCTGTTTTTCAGACCGGCTTTTCGCTGGTGGAAAAGTTCTTCCATGAACTGGAACAACATTTCCCCGAAGGCGCGGTTGTCTTCGATGACAACATTATTTTCGCCCAGAATTTTTTCAAAGTATCGAGCCGGAACCGCTATTACCCGAATTCAGGTATATCATCCCTGGGGCATGCCATTCCCGCCGCGATAGGTGCGCAGTTCTATCAACAGAGCCCCTGTTTTGCCGTGCTGGGCGATGGTGGCTTCCAGATGTGTTGCATGGAAATCATGACCGCAGTGAACTACGAGAAGCCGTTGAATATTCTTCTGTTCAACAATGCCACCATGGGGTTGATCAGGAAGAATCAGCATCAGCAATATGACCGGCGTTTCATCGATTGTGACTTTATCAACCCGGATTATGAAAAGCTGGCCAAGTCTTTTGGCATCAATTACCGCTGCCTGGAGTCTGATGCGGATGTCGAGGCATTGTTTACGGATATGGACCTGGTCAACTCGATCAATCTGATTGAAATGCCGCTGGACAAGGACAAGTTTCCCAACTACTCCTCCCGAAGATAGCTTTGTCCGCCATGGATCAACGTGATTTTCCTGTATTGAATGCTTTCCTGGAAGACCATGGGATTGCGGATCTACCGACATGGCCGGGCGTGATTCACACATCGGAGGATCTACTGGGTTTCTATACGCAGCTGTTTTCCGTCCTGGAAAAAAGGATGTGGGGGAATGGGCTGGACACGGCGCTGCTGAAGCAATATCGCCGCTTGATGGCAGAACTGGATCAACATCTACAGTGCTTTGAAAACGATACCCGGCATCATTTTATCGTGGTGATTCCGGTAGCAGACAGGCCCCAACACCTGAACAGTTGCCTGGAAAGCCTGCTGCGGTTGTGCCGGTTTTTCCCCTATGGAAGCAAGGCAGATGGAAGCATTGGCGGGCTGTCGGTGCTCGTTGCGGATGATTCGGCACAGGCTGGCAATATTCAGCAGAATAAACGGATTGCCAAAGCATTCAGCGCCAATGGGCTGGAGACGCAGTACTTCGGCCAGAAGGAGCAATTGAGTACGCTCGATAAACTGATCAGTGCGCAAACAGACGGGTTACGGGGCATACTGGGTGATGTCGCCCCGGATCATTTTCATCACAAGGGCGCATCGATCATGCGCAACATCACCTATATCAAGCTGGCGGAGCTGGCCGGAAAATATACAAACCCCTTGTTCTACTTCATCGACAGCGACCAGGAGTTTCGAGTAACGCTTGAAGGGAATGACAACGAAGACGATGATTACTCGGTAAACTATTTCTTTCATCTCGACCGTATTTTCAGCACCAGGCCGGTGGCAATGGTTACGGGTAAGGTGGTGGGGGATCCGCCGGTTTCTCCTGCGGTCATGGCATCAAACTTTCTGGATGACGTGTCCGCATTCCTGCTGAAAATGGCGGAATATGAGGGTGAGCAGGAATGCCTGTTTCATCAGGATAGCGTGCAGAGTCGCGATGGCGCCATATACCATGACATGGCTGATCTGTTTGGCTTCAAGCCAACGGAAACCTCTGTTCGATACAGGTGCACCCTGGAAACTGCGCATACGCACGAACAATGTTTTCAGGACTTTGCCAACAAGCTGAAGCGATTTTTCCACGGTGAGCATCCCACGCGAAAGACCTTTTTCGAGTTTTCTGATGTGTCTTCTGGTGCTGCGCCTGCCCGAACCGTCTATACAGGAAACTACGTATTCGATCGAACCGGGCTGGATTACTTCATCCCTTTCGCCACGCTCGGGCTGCGTATGGCGGGACCCACATTGGGGCGTATTCTGGCCAGTGAACTGGGCAACAGATTCTTGTCTGCGAATCTGCCCATGTTACACAAGCGCACCGTTGACGAGACAGGGGAGTCTGAATTCAGGCCAGGCATCCTCCAGGAAAACCGGCTGACAGATTTGTCTGGAGAATTTGAACGGCAATATTTCGGGGATGTCATGTTGTTTGGTATGGAAAAGCTGGTTGGCACGGGTTACCCACAGAATGTTCCGAAACATGAGGAAGTTTTACACATACTGGAGCAAACGGAATCCCGACTCAGGCAAAAATATCTGAACAGGCATCAACAGATTCAACAGAAGCTGGAAGCCCTGGAAGCGCTGCTTCTCGATGAATCCAGCTGGTGGAATTCCAATGTGAATATGCAGGCAGCGATAAAGGAAACAGAGCACTTCATCACCAATATACGACACAATTTTGGTGTGAAAGCGCGAGGCATGGAATACGTACGATCTGCAAATCACCGGGGGGAGCGTTTGAGCCGGATGGCTGATGCAATTGTGGCATACGGCAAGGAACGATCAGTGTGGAAGCGTGTGTTGAACCGTATATGAACGTGTTTGTTCTCAATACCGGGCGTTGTGGCTCCACCACCTTTATCCAGGCCTGCAGACACATCTCGAACTACAGCGCGGCCCATGAATCCAATATCCACAAGATTGGTGAAGCGCGTTTGTTGTACAGGAAAAATCATATAGAGGCCGATAACCGGCTTTCCTGGATGCTGGGTCGATTAGACAGGGAGTATGGAGATAGCGCCTATTATGTTCATCTGCACAGAGACAGGAAAACCACCGCACTCAGTTTTGAAAAACGCACCGATTTCGGAATAATGAAGGCGTACAGGGAAGGCATACTGCTTGGAGGTGAGGTGCAGCAGACGGCTTATGCGATCGCCCGGGATTATATTGAGACTGTGGAGGCAAATATCGCCTTTTTTCTCAAGGACAAGAACAACAAGATGGATTTCAGCCTGGAACATGCCCGCCAGGATTTTCAGGCGTTCTGGAGAAACATCCGGGCAGAAGGTGATCTCGAGTCAGCGCTGCTGGAGTGGCAGGTGAATCATAACGCCTCAGATTTCTGAGTTAGCGGAAGATGGCGTTCAGGCCTCCCTGAGGTGCAGTATGGAACAGCCACGTTCGGTGTCCACATAGGTATGTTCGAGGCTCGGAAATTGTTTTAACCACAGGGCAACGATTTCCTTTTCCTCATCCCTTCCTGCATCATCCAGAAAGATCGTGCATGTGGCGTTCAGGCGCTCATGCAGCAAGGGAAGGGCGGGGAAGCGGGAGTGGTGCTGTATGTGACCAGGCGGTCCGTCGATCACCAGTAGATCTATCTTTTTGGCTGGCAACTCGTCGATGGCATACCAGTCGAAATCCTTCTGCTTTAGCTGATATGGCATCAGTGCTGCGTCAATCACGGTGGCCTGTGATGAAAGATTGAATTGCTGCAGATTTTCTCGCGTTGCTTCTGCGAATGTCTCACCATTTTCCAGACTGAAGACGTGCCCATGTGCATTGAGTTGACAGCATCTGGCCAGGACCAGTGTGCTCAGGCCGCTGCTGCATTCGAGAATGGTGGAGGGGTTGTGTTCCTGACAATGTTCGATGAGCAGGTTTAAAAAATCTGACGCCGCAGACCAATGCGCTGTGAAGGGAAGTTCCTCATCAAAATGTAGTTTCTTCTGAATTGCCAGATAGGGATTCAAAATCAAGAGTGTCTCTGTGCGTGACTGGAGCAGGGAAAAGCCACCGGCGAGACAGCCGGTGGCGTTGTCTGCGGTTTACTTAGGAACTTGATAGATAGTACGGGCGGGAGAGATGACTCGGCCCTGGCGCTTCAAATAGGCAAGCGTTTGTGGAAGGTTTCCGGCGGAAACGCCTTTCTTCTTCAGCTCTGCTTTCAGGTCGGAGGTGGATATTTTTCCAGCCTTGGCAATGATTGCTACCACTTTTTCGGTAACGCTTCCAGTGGATTTTCGGCCTTTTCTGCTTGGTGATTTTCCGCTCAGACGGGTGATTTCTGCGTCAAGCTTGCGCAGCTCCTTCTTTTGTTTGGCAACAAGCTCCCGTCGTTTGTTGCGCAATGCCACAAGCTTTTCTTTATTGGCTTCAATGGTTTTTTGCAGTTCTTCTTGTTCGCGCTTTTTTGCCAGCTTGTACAACTCGGCAGCAGACAATTCAGTAACTGGTTTTTTTCGCGCAGCCGTTTTTTTCTTAGCCATGTTATTCCTCGTTGAATGAGTAGTTAAGGTTCTGAACTGTTATGTCCAGATTAAATGCAAATACTTATTTCGGGGTTGGATGAACCCGTCACATGAGTCCATTCATCAAGAGTTTGACGATGAAAATATAAGAGATTATTGACAATAAATCAATATTAAACAGATAATTTTTATCACTATCTGTTTTTTTTTCATATCGAGGGAGTTTATTTCAGTTATGCAGCAGGATCAGGAGACGTTTTAGATGTAAATTAGGTATATTAAAATATGTCATTCAATGGATTCGTTCAGATAGTCTAGTACTTCCTTCATGGACCCACTGAAGACAATGCGCTCTTCTTTTTTGGATGTTTGATAGTCGTACATGGGATCATAATAGTCCGTCAGCAATTGTGATATCCACTCTGCATGTGCTTCGGGATTGCCAGTCCGTTGCAGATAATCGATAGCATATTGCAGTTTGGCATTCATTTCCCGATAACGCTCGCCACCAAGTCGCTTGCTGATGCGGCTTAAACTATGGGTTGCGTAGTCGGACCATTTTTGAAAGCCTTTATCCTCACCATACATCGCCTGGTATTCTTCGATGGCGGATGTTACATATTCCTGTATGGAATTATCGATACGCTCTTGCAGTGATACGTCGAGTATTACAAGAGGGCTGTGAGACATGTGCTCGTACAACGCAGGAGGAATATGTCGTGATCCAACGGCCTTACTTTCATCTTCGAAGACAAGTCTGAAGCGTTTTGCGGCGCGATGCTTGATCAGCTCGATGGACAGGCGGTTTTCAAAATCAATCTGGGAGGGTTGTGGTGTGACATGACCGCCGAAAGCCGAGCCACGATGCCAGGCAAGACCTTCCAGATCAATACTGTTTGCCAATTGTTGGATGGCGATGGTTTTCCCCGCACCGGTTCTCCCGCCGAGCACAACAGGTTGGATTTCTTCTATCGACCGTTCGATTTCATCAAGTAGGAAAGCGCGCAAGGCCTTGTAACCCCCCTTGACGCGAGGATAGGCGATGCCGGTTGCTTCGTAAATCCATTCCTGGGATATTTTTGAGCGCATGCCACCGCGGAAACAATACAGTACGCCTTCCGGGTGTTGCTGCACAAAGTGTTTCCACCGTGCAGTACGCTCAGATTTTGGCTGGCCGTCTATGAGTTCTTTTCCGAGTTCGATTGCCGCGCCCTGTCCCTGCTCCTTGTATCGGATGCCGATGAGATGGCGTTCCTCATCGTTGAGCAGGGGAATGTTGCTGGTATTTGGAAATGCGCCCGCATGGAATTCCACTGGTGCTCGGACATCCAGCAGGGGGGTGTCGTCGAGAAAGAGGTTCCTGAAGTCGCTGATCTCCGGTAGTTCCATGATCAGGCGACTCGAATCAAAATATCACTGTCTTTTTCCTGCAGCTCCCCGATGGGTGAAAGAGACAATCCTGCCTGTTGTGTTGTTTGCAGGAACAGGGGTTCGGCTTCCGAAGCAACAGCCACAAGCAGGCCGCCAGAGGTTTGGGGATCACACAGGATTTGCTGCTGCCTGCTCTGCAGGGGACCTATGTGTTCACCATAACTATCATAGTTGCGCCGGGCACCGCCGGGGGAGCAGCCCATGGCCAGGTAGTCCTCGACATGAGGTAGCAAAGGAATATGGTCGAATACGATGTTGGCTGCCACCTTACTGCCTTGACAGATTTCCAGCAAATGCCCCAATAGACCAAATCCGGTAACGTCTGTCATGGCGGTTACGCCGGAAATGGTGGCGATCTCGGCGCCAATACTGTTGAGTTGGCACATGGTTTCAGGTGCAATCTTTCTATGCTCCGGCGCCAGCTTTTTTTGTTTCTGTGCGGTGGTCAGGATGCCAATGCCCAACGGTTTGGTGAGATAGAGTTTGCAGCCGGGAGTTGCCCGATCATTACGTTTGAGTTGTCGGTTATCGACAATGCCGGTGACTGCCAGCCCAAAGATAGGTTCTGGCGAGTCGATGGAGTGCCCGCCGGCCAGCGGTATGCCGGCGTCTTTGCAGGTCTGCCTGCCACCATCCACCACCCGCTGCCCTATTTCAGCACTGAGTTTATCGACGGGCCAGCCGAAGATGGCGATGGCCATGAGTGGCTTTCCCCCCATGGCATAGATATCACTGATGGCGTTGGTGGCGGCGATGCGTCCAAACTCGAAAGGATCGTCTACAATAGGCATGAAGAAATCGGTAGTGGACACCACCGAGCGCCCGTCGCCGAGATCATAGACGGCGGCGTCATCACGACTCTGATTTCCCACCAGCAGGCGTGGGTCGGGCAGCATCTCAACGCTGCCTTGCAATATCTCATCGAGAAGCCGGGGGGATATTTTGCAACCACAGCCGGAGCCATGACTGTATTCGGTGAGTTTGATTTCAGACATTGTTATAAAATTGAATGTTGCGGCACATCTGTCAGTAAACCACGCAATATAACATTATTATGAGTAAAAGTAGTAAATAGCCGGTGGATTATAAACGACGATTTGGTGGGATTTCCCGCTTGTATGGCGAGACGGCATTGCATGTATTCGGCAAGGCGCATGTATGTGTGATTGGCATCGGTGGTGTGGGCTCCTGGGCGGTGGAGTCGCTCGCGCGCAGTGCCATTGGCGGGCTGACCCTGGTAGATATGGATCATGTGGCGGAATCCAATATCAATCGTCAGTTGCCTGCCATGGACGACACTTTGGGAACAGCCAAGATTGAAATCATGGCAGAACGTATTTCACGGATCAATTCCAGGGCACATGTCCATTTGCTGGATGATTTTATCAGCCTGGAAAACATCTCCGACCTCATCGTCCGGGATTTTGATTTTGTTGTGGACTGCATCGACAGTTTCCGCATCAAATCCGCGCTGATTGCACATTGCCGCAGGAACAGAATCAACATGATTACTACGGGTGGTGCCGGCGGGCAGATCGACCCCACACGAATTCGACACACGGATCTTTCGCGCACAGAACAGGACCCGCTGCTGGCAAAAACCCGACGCCAGCTTCGTCAGAAGTACAATTTTCCGCGCAACCCCCGGCGTCGTTTCGGTATTCCTGCGGTGTGGTCAGATGAACCCGTCAGGCAATTCGCGGCAGCTCCGGATGTGTGTGACGGTGTGCTAAACAGCAGCCTCAATTGCGGCGGGCTAGGTTCCTGCACCCCCGTGACTGCCGGATTTGGCATGGCGGCAGCGGCCTATGTGCTGAAAAGTCTGGCCACCGGGGAGCGAAGCTAGGTCTGATTCCCAGATCGGGGTATCATTGACGCTGCTGAATCTAGTATCTACCGAGGGCCTGAAATGCTCAAGTTGCGTGGCGCGCCAGCGCTTTCCGATTTTCGTCTGGACAAACTCAATACCCGCTTGACCGAAAGTCTGGGAACGCCTATTTCTGTGTACGCAGAATTCGTTCATCTTGTAGAATTATCGGAAGAACTAACTGGTGTTCAACAGACCGTCCTGGATCAGATATTGCGTTATGGACCGGCGCTGGTCAGCCATGATCCTGAAGGTTTTCTGGTACTGATCGTGCCTCGGCCCGGCACGATTTCCCCCTGGTCATCCAAGGCGACGGACATTGCTCATGTTTGCGGGCTACAGAGCATCGAGCGCATCGAACGAGGTGTGGTGTATTACCTTCAGGGTGATCTGGGTGATGTTGAACTTGGAAAAGCGGGAGATTTACTTCATGACCGCATGACGGAGTCGGTGTTCTTCGATCTGGATGACGCCGAAGCCTTGTTTCTGCATGCGCAGCCGCGCCCCTTTATTTCCGTGGATATCCTCAACGGCGGAAGGGCCGCACTGGTGAATGCCAATGCCGATCTGGGACTGGCATTGTCCGATGATGAGATCGATTATCTGGTCGAAAGCTTCCAGAGCCTGGAGCGCAATCCCACCGATGTGGAATTGATGATGTTTGCTCAGGCGAATTCCGAGCATTGCCGTCACAAGATCTTCAATGCCGACTGGATTATTGATGGCAAGGCCCAGGACAAGAGCCTGTTCCAGATGATTCGCAACACCACTGAGAAATCACCACAGGATGTCTTGTCCGCGTACAAGGACAATGCAGCAGTGATGCGCGGCACTGAAGGGTACCGATTCTTTCCTGTGGCGGGTTCGGCTGTTTATGAAGAGCATTGCGAAGGCATTCATATCCTGATGAAGGTCGAGACGCACAATCATCCCACCGCCATTTCACCAGATCCGGGAGCGGCAACCGGTTCTGGCGGCGAGATCAGGGATGAAGGCGCGACGGGCAAAGGCTCCAAACCCAAGGCAGGCTTGTGTGGTTTTTCCGTATCCAATCTGCGTATTCCGGGCAAGGAACAGCCCTGGGAAAAGGATTTCGGCAAGCCGGAACGCATCGTTTCCGCCCTGGATATCATGCTGGAAGGCCCCATCGGCGCGGCGGCCTTCAACAACGAATTTGGCCGTCCCAATCTTTGCGGCTATTTCCGCACCTACGAGGCCCGTGTGCCGGGCCCTCGTGGCGACGAGCTGCGCGGTTACCACAAGCCCATCATGCTTGCCGGTGGCCTGGGGAACATCCGTGATGAACATGTGATCAAGGATACCTTCCCCGCGGGCTCGCCATTGATTGTGCTGGGCGGCCCTGCCATGCTCATCGGCCTGGGTGGCGGTGCCGCATCCTCCATGGCTTCGGGAACCTCCGCAGAAGATCTGGACTTTGCGTCGGTGCAACGCGCCAATCCGGAAATGGAAAGACGCTGTCAGGAAGTGATTGATTGCTGCTGTGCCAGAGGAACGGACAGCCCGATTCTCTTCATTCATGATGTGGGCGCTGGTGGTCTGTCCAACGCATTGCCTGAGCTGGTACATGATGCTGGGCTGGGCGGCCATTTTGAATTGCGTACCGTGCCTTGCGATGACCCTGGCATGTCGCCCATGGAAATCTGGAGCAACGAATCCCAGGAGCGTTATGTGCTGGCGATAGCGGCAGAAAAGCTGGAGGAATTCGAGGCCATCTGTGAACGTGAGCGCTGTCCCTATGCGGTGGTGGGTGAAGCGGTGGACGAGGAGCATCTGCTACTGGGGGACGGCTATTTCGACAATAATCCCATCGATATGCCCATGCCGCTTCTGTTCGGCAAGCCGCCCAAGATGGTACGCGAGACGCATCACCAGCCGTTCCCCAAGCCGGAGCTGACCTTGCAGGATGTGGATATGAACGAAGCGGTAGAGCGGGTATTGCGTCTGCCCACGGTTGCGAACAAGACCTTCCTCATCACCATTGGCGATCGCAGCATCACCGGTATGGTGGCCCGAGATCAGATGGTGGGCCCCTGGCAGGTGCCGGTGGCCGATGTGGCGGTGACCATTGCGGATTATCAGGGCAATGCGGGTGAGGCCATGGCCATCGGTGAACGTACTCCCCTGGCGCTGCTGGATGCGCCGGCTTCCGGTCGTATGGCCATAGGTGAGGCCATCACTAATCTGATGGCTGCGCCGGTGGAATCACTGGGTAAGATAAAACTCTCGGCCAACTGGATGGCGGCGGCCGGGTATCAGGATGAGGATGCCCGGTTGTTTGATACCGTAAAAGCCGTGGGCATGGAACTTTGCCCTCGGCTGGGTATTGCCATTCCCGTGGGCAAGGATTCCATGTCCATGAAAACGGTTTGGCAGCAGGATGGTGAAGATCGGGAAATGGCGGCGCCTTTGTCTCTTATCATCACGGCATTTGCACCAGTGACGGATGTGCGTCGGGTACTGACGCCGGCATTGCGTACCGATCAGGGCGATACTGACCTGATTCTCATCGACCTCGGCAAAGGCAGGAATCGCCTGGGCGCATCGGCGCTGAGCCAGGTCTACGGTCAATTGGGGCATACCGGGCCAGATCTCGATGATCCCGAGATGATCAAGCGCTGCTTCGATGTGCTGCAGGAGATGAATCGGGAGGGTTTGGTTCTGGCCAGTCACGATCGTTCAGACGGTGGTTTGATTACCACCCTGCTGGAAATGGCGTTTGCCGGGCGCTGCGGGCTGGATATCGACGTCGAAGCATTGGGTGACGATATGCTGGCCGCCCTGTTCAGTGAAGAGTTGGGCATGGTGCTGCAGGTGCGTCACAGTGATTGTGATGATGTCCTCAAATCCCTGGAAGACGCGGGTCTTGGGCACCACAGTCATGTGCTGGGCAGTGCCAGGGATGATGAAAGCATGGCTATCAAATATGGAAGCCGGTTGCTGTTGCAACGCCAGCGTGGCGAGCTGCAGCAAATCTGGTCCGAAACTACCTTGCAGATGCAGAGTCTGCGGGACAATCCGGAGTGTGCCCGGGAAGAATATCAGGGGATCGATGCGGACGATCCCGGCCTGAGTGCCGTGCTGGGTTTTGACCCGGAAGAGGATATCTCCGCCCCTTTTCTCGAGGTCAGCAGGCCACGCATGGCGATCCTCCGGGAACAGGGGGTCAATGGTCAGCAGGAAATGGCCTTTGCCTTTCACAAGTCAGGTTTTGAGACGGTGGACGTGCATATGTCCGATATTCTCAGCGGCGCGGTAAGTCTGGAGGATTTCAAGGGTCTGGTCGCTTGCGGCGGGTTCAGCTACGGTGATGTATTGGGTGCGGGAGAAGGCTGGGCCAAATCCATTCTCTTCCACGACCGTTCCAGGGATCAGTTCCAGGCTTTTTTTGCACGGGAAGACACGTTCAGCCTGGGCGTATGCAACGGTTGCCAGATGCTATCCAATATCAAGGAGCTGATTCCTGGTGCAGCCCATTGGCCGCACTTCGTGCGCAACCGTTCCGAGCAGTTCGAGGCCCGCGTGGCCATGGTGGAGGTGCTGGAAAGCCCGTCATTGCTGTTCCGGGGCATGCAGGGTTCGCGCATGCCTATTGCCGTCGCTCACGGTGAGGGTAGGGCTGAATATCATGGTGATGCGCAGCCAGGCAAGGGCGTGAGCTTGCGCTACATCGACAATCATGGCGATGTCACCCTGAAATACCCGGCTAATCCCAACGGATCTCCCCTGGGAATTACCGGTCTAACGTCCGATGATGGTCGTGTTACCATCATGATGCCTCATCCGGAACGTGTGATCCGTAGCGTACAGAATTCCTGGTATCCTGATGATTGGGGTGAAGACAGTCCGTGGATGCGTTTGTTCCGAAATGCCAGAGTGTGGGTAGGTTGACGGTTGTGCAAATTCTGATGAGCAGCAAAACAGAGCATTGAAAAGTCGTGTTCTACCGGTCGGTATGAACTACCGCGGCCTGTAGATGCGATTTCATGGAAAGGTTTGACTGGAAAATGAGTGAAGAATTCGAAGATAACGATAATGGGGAACTTGCAACCCAGGAAAGTCGTCCTAAACTTAAGAAGCCACCTTTATACAAGGTGCTGTTGTTGAATGATGATTATACACCCATGGATTTTGTGGTTGAAATACTGACCACTTACTTCCATATGAATGAAGAACAGGCGACGCAGGTGATGCTGCATGTGCATACACGTGGCATTGGCGTTTGCGGCGTGTTCACACGTGATATTGCAGAAACAAAAGTATCGCAGGTAAATGATTATTCGAGGGAAAATCAGCATCCGCTGTTATGTACTATGGAAGAGGCCTAGGTTTGTGAGGGCAGGATAGAATAGATGTTAAGTCAGGAACTGGAATACGTACTGAATCAGGTGTTCGTGAATGCGACACACAAACGGCAGGAGTTCATTACCATTGAACATCTGTTGCTGGCGTTGCTCGGCAATCCTTCAGCCGTAGATGTGCTCCGATCCTGTGGTGCAGATCTGGATTTACTGGCAGACAATATTCGGAAGTTCATCGAAAATAACTGCCCTCTCTTGCCGGAGGGTGAAGAGCAGGATGCGCAGCCAACCATTGGCTTTCAGCGGGTATTGCAGCGTGCGGTGTTCCATGTGCAGGCATCCGGTAAAAAGGAGGTCAGTGGCGCCAATGTGCTGGTAGCGATTTTTAGCGAAAAGGATTCCCAGGCCGTGTATTTCCTCAACCAGCAGGGGGTCACTCGGCTGGATGTCGTGAATTATCTGGCTCACGGTGTTTCCAAGGCAGGAAAGGGTGAGGTGGACGCAGGAGATTCTGCCGTCGAAGAGCAGGCCGGGACAGCAACCGAAGGCGAAGCCAAGCCGTCCGCGCTGGAATCCTGGACACTGAATCTCAATGAACATGCCAGGGCGGGTAAGATCGACCCGCTGATCGGGCGTGAACACGAAGTGGAAAGGGCAGTACAGATTCTGTGCCGGAGACGCAAGAACAACCCCTTGCTGGTCGGTGAAGCAGGCGTGGGAAAGACCGCCATTGCAGAAGGACTGGCAAAAAAGATCGTGGACAAGGATATTCCTGAGGTGCTGCAGGACGCGACGATTTATTCTCTCGATCTGGGCGGCCTGGTCGCGGGTACAAAGTACCGCGGCGAGTTCGAGAAGCGGCTTAAGGCAGTGCTCAAGGAGCTGAAAAAAATCCCGGACAGCATTTTGTTCATTGATGAAATTCATACCATTATCGGTGCCGGTGCTGCTTCCGGAGGTACCATGGATGCCTCGAATCTGATCAAGCCGATGCTGGCTTCCGGTGAGCTGCGTTGTATCGGTTCCACTACTTATCAGGAGTTTCGGGGAATTTTTGAAAAGGATCACGCCCTGAACCGGCGCTTCCAGAAAATCGATGTGCTGGAGCCCAGTATCGAGGAAGTGGTGGATATTCTCAAAGGACTGCGCAGCCGTTTCGAAGCGCATCACGATGTCACCTACAGTGATGATGCTCTGCAGGCAGCCGCAGATCTGGCGGACAAGTACATCAATGACCGCCATATGCCGGACAAGGCGATTGATGTGATCGATGAAGCCGGTGCCGCCACCCGCCTGCTTCCGGAAGACGAGCGCAAGACGGATATTGGCGTCGATCAGGTGGAGGTCGTGGTAGCACGTATCGCACGTATTCCCGAGCGTAAGGTGTCCACTTCAGATATAGACGCCTTGCGTAATTTGACGCGTGACCTGCAAATGGTGGTTTATGGTCAGGACGAAGCTATCGATGTGCTGTCTGCCGCCATTCACATGAATCGT
This sequence comes from uncultured Sedimenticola sp., assembly GCA_964522855.1. Classification (GTDB taxonomy): domain Bacteria; phylum Pseudomonadota; class Gammaproteobacteria; order Chromatiales; family Chromatiaceae; genus Thiolapillus. The sequence goes on along the minus strand of CAZFXI010000009.1, from coordinate 25,018 downwards.
TCGGGACTTGCAGAAGAACACAAGCCCGTGGGTTCTTTCCTGTTTGCCGGGCCGACGGGGGTAGGCAAGACAGAAGTGACCCGCCAGTTGGCACGGATTCTTGGTCTGGAACTGATCCGTTTCGACATGTCCGAATACATGGAGCGCCATGCTGTCTCCCGCCTCATCGGCGCACCGCCGGGTTATGTGGGTTTCGATCAGGGCGGCCTGCTCACGGAGCAGATTACCAAGCATCCTCATTCTGTGTTGCTGCTGGACGAGATTGAGAAGGCACATCCGGATGTTTTCAACCTGCTGTTGCAGGTCATGGATCACGGTACGCTTACGGACAACAATGGACGCAAGGCGGATTTCCGCAATGTGATTATCATCATGACTACCAATGTCGGCGCCATGGAAATGAGCCGCCGCTCCATTGGTTTTACCAGCCAGGATCACAGCTCGGATGGCAGGGAAGCGATCAACAAGTTGTTCACGCCGGAGTTTCGCAATCGTCTGGATGCGACTATCCAGTTCCAGCCCTTGTCTGTGGAAAGTGTTGGCAGTGTAGTGAGCAAGTTCCTGTTCGAGCTTGAGGGCTTGCTGGCACAGAAGCATGTCACCATCAGTGTGGATGAGGAAGCACGTCTGTGGCTGGCAGCGCAGGGCTATGATCCAAAAATGGGCGCGCGCCCCATGGCACGTCTGATCCAGGAAAAAATCAAGAAACCAGTGGCGGAAGAGCTGCTGTTTGGTGAACTCAGCCAGGGTGGACATGTGCATGTCCGGGTGAAAGATGATGAACTGGTTTTCGAGTATGAGAACCAGAAAGAAGAAGCCTGATCAGGCTTCCGGCTAACGCATTGCTCAGCGTTCGCGGTAAACGATACGCCCCTTGCTCAGGTCATAAGGGGTCATTTCCACCTTGACCTTGTCTCCGGTTAGAATCCGGATATAGTGTTTTCGCATCTTGCCCGAAATATGTGCGGTGATCACATGCCCGTTTTCAAGTTCCACGCGAAACATGGTATTGGGCAGGGTCTCTTTGACCGTGCCTTCCATTTCGATTACATCTTCTTTTGCCATAAACCCACTAAAATAATTGATAAATGAAACTTCCCGGTCTTGTCCTGGTACGGATAAAACCTGCGAGGCGCAAGATTATAGCATCAAGTAGATGAAATCTACATGAAATATGGTGTTTCCCGCTCCTTCTTCCGCAAACCGGGATTTCGGAGTGGATACGCCGCTACAGTCTGCTTTATGATCCATGCTTCTTGGTGTCGGAAAGGAATCGTGGTCATGCAATACAAAAGGGCAGTGATGATGACAGGCCGCATCTGCTTCAGAGATCTATTGAGTCTGTTGTGCCTGGTATTGCTGCCTGGACTGGTGTGTGCCGGCGATATATACAGCTGGAAGGACAAGGATGGTAACGTGCATTTCGGCGACCGGCCTCCAGCCCAGGTGCAGAGCAAGCAGGTGGAGATAAAGGACAATACGGTCACCGCTCCCGAGAATGTAAAAAACAGCAGCAAGGCCTATGTTTCCAGCCTTGGTCGTGATGCCCCCTCGAAGCTCCATCGAAAAAGGAAAGTGGTGATGTATTCTGCCGCCTGGTGTGGCGTGTGCAAGCGCGCCAGAAAATACTTCAGGCAGGAACACATACCCTTCAAGGAATTTGATATTGATAAATCTGCAAGTGGGCGCAAGGCTTACGAAAAATACACTACGCGCAGCGTGCCGGTCATCGCTGTCGGGAAACGGCACATGAAAGGTTTTTCCCCCGCTACTTTTGAGCGTTTCTACGCAGCAGCAAGCAAATAGTTTTTCAGTGTCCTGAATACAAATCCGTTACTTCATCTGTGTAATACATGAGTATCCGATTGCGCCGCAGTTTCAGAGTCGGAGTAAGAAGGCCGTTTTCCGGAGTCATGGGTTCATGAAGGATCGCCAACTTGCGTATTTTTGCGTATCCCGGAAAAGCACTGAGTTGCTGCTGCACCCGTTGCAATACTTGCTCACGTATCATCTCGTTATTATAGTTTCTTTCTTCACCGACCCTCAGCCCCGATGAGCGACACAGTTCCTCGAACCGATCCGGATTTGGTACCACCAACACAGCAAGATAGGGCTTCCCCTCACCGATAACCATGGCCTGTTCAATCAACGGATCCAGAATGATGGCGTTTTCCATATCCGTGGGAGGTATTTTTTCGCCTGTGGACAGCACGATGATCTCTTTCAGGCGCCCGGTGATGAATACATGCCCGTCTTCAATCCGGGCCTTGTCACCCGTATGCAGCCAGCCCTGCTTGTCGATCATATCGGCTGTGGCCTCAGGTTTGTTCCAGTAACCTAGCATGATACTGGGGCTGCGGGTGAGCAGCTCACCCTGATCCGAGATTTCCACTTCGACACCCGGAAGAGGGAGGCCCACGGAGGCAGGGATATTGTTCTCCAGGGGGTTGGCAGCAATCACCGGGCTGGTCTCGGTAAGGCCGTATCCCTGGGTCACCGGAATACCCAGGCCGACGAACATACGGGCCACATCGGGGGAAAGTGCAGCGCCACCACATACGGTAAAGCGCAGCCGCCCGCCGAGGCGTTCCCGCACCTTGGCACCTACCAGCGTGTCCAGCAGGGGATGCAGGAGAAATGCCGAGCTCCATTTTCCTCGTCCCTGGTCGAACTCGAATTTTTTCCAGCCGACATCGATTGCCGCACGAAACAGTTTTTGTTTGATCGCAGATTCTGTGGCGAGCTTGTCCACGATGCGCCCGTAGATGCGTTCGAAAATGCGTGGCACCGAAACCAGCAGCGTCGGTCTGATAATGGAAAGGTCTTCGGCCAGTAGGGGGATGGATCGGTTATAGGCAGTGCTGGCACCACAGACCATCGCCAGGTAGTAGCCTACGGTGCGCTCGAAGGTATGCGACAGCGGCAAGAAGGACAGAAAGGTGTTGTCCGGACCAATGTCGAATAACTGGAGGGCGGCATGGATGTTCCAGACGATGTTGTGATGGCTGAGCATCACCCCCTTGGGGCGCCCCGTAGTACCTGACGTGTAAACTATTGTCGCCAGTTCTTCGGCTGCAGTTTCTGCTTCAGCCAGGTGCAGATCTTGAGTTTCCTGAGGCAGCCATTGGTCTAGAGATTTCAGCTTGTGATGCGGATCATCGACTTCATTCAGGGTGATGATGGTGTGCACGCTTTCCAGTTCATCGATAGAGGCTTGCAGAGTGTCCCACTGTTCCTGTCCTTCGATAACCAGGACGGCAGCGCTGCAGTCATTACTGATCCAGACAATGTTTTCTGCCCGGTCGTTCATGAATACGGGTACCAGTACCAGCCCCAGCCCCAGGGTTGCCTGATCGCAGATAACCCATTCCCGGGAGTTGTGGCACATGATCATCACACGCTCTCCGGTTTGCAAGCCCAGACTGCCCAGTGCCTGTTGCCAACGTGTCACTTCACGGGCGGTATCTCTCCAGCTATACTCGATCCATTTTCCGGTTGTTGCATCATGTTGTATGTAGGCGATGGCATCGGGAGTACGATTTACACGCTGGCGGAACAAGGCCGCCAGTGTCGGGCCTTCTTTCTGGGTGATGAGCGTATCGCTACTCATGCAAGCCTCCTTTTTCTGAAGCCTCCCAACCTGGGTCGGGAGTAAAGCGGTTTCCGTAAGTGTATTCCAGTTTCTTGAGTTTGCGGAAAATTTCGTCTTTTCCGGTTTTTTCCACGAAGTGCATGGGGCCGCCACGAAACGGGGCAAAACCGGTGCCGAAAATGATGCCCGCGTCCAGCAGGTCAGCGTCGTCCACAATGG
>CAZFXI010000009.1:0-21107 GCA_964522855.1 uncultured Sedimenticola sp. | reverse complement strand
GCTACTGACAGACAGATGTCCAGGCCCACGGTATCGGCAAGTTCCACCGGCCCCATGGGCATGCCGAAGCGGGTTGCGGCGGTATCTATATCGGCAGCCGGAATGCCTTCCTCCAGCAGCGTAACCGCTTCCAGCAGATACGGCATGAGCACCCGGTTGACCAGGAAACCCGGATGGCTTTTCACTGGCAGGGGCAGTTTGCCGATGGCCTTGGTGAAACGAGTGGCATCTGCGATCAGTTGCGCTGGGTTGTCACTCTGGGTGACGATTTCCACCAGGGGCATTTTCGCCACCGGGTTGAAAAAATGCAGGCCGATGAGTCGGGCCGGGTTCCGCAGTTTTTCAGCCAGCTTTTCCAGTGGAATACTGGATGTATTGGTAGCCAGCAAGGCGGTGTCTTTCATCCTGGGTTCTATGCTGTCGTAAAGATCCTGCTTGGCATCGATATCCTCAAAGATGGCTTCGATGACCACATCGGCTTTTTCAACCCCGTCACCGAGATGATCGGCAAGCAAACGATCCATGGCGCCTTGTACCAGATACCGATCCTTGAGCTTTTTCTGGAACAGTGCGTGAGCGCGGCCGATCGCACGACCAAGGTATTCAGGTGCCCGGTCCTGCAAGCTGACGTTCAGCCCGCGCAGTACGCACCAGGCGGCGATGTCGCCTCCCATCACACCACCGCCAATGACATGCACATGTCTTGCTTGGAAGCTGCTGTCCTGCGCAAGTCCCTTGAGACGATCCTGTAACAGGAACACGCGAATCAGGTTCTGTGCTGTTTCCCCGCTCAACAGTGAAGACACCTGTTGCGCCTCACTGGCGTACATCTGTGCACCGTGGGCTGCGTTTTTTCGCCAGTGGTCGATCAGTGCATAGGGGGCTGGATAGTGTGTTTGCTGGACGTGTCTGGCGACTTGCTTGCGCAATACGCGGGCAATGATGGGTCTCAGTACGGCATTTCCCGGAAGGCGTTGCAGCAAGGTCGGACGGTGTGCAGGAGGCTGGGTTTCAATCAGATTGCGGGCGGCATTTTTCAGTTGCCGCTGTGGCAGCGCATAATTCACCAGATGCATACGTTTGGCCGCCCTGGCGCTGACCGAACGTGCAGACAGCATCATCTGCATGGCCGGCAAGTGTCCCAACAGCCGTATGCTGCGTACGCTGCCGCCGAAGCCGGGGAAGATGCCCAACCGCACCTCGGGAAACCCGATACGGGTCGACGGGTCGGTGCTGGCGACCCGATAGCGACATGCCAGCGCCAGTTCCAGGCCACCACCCAGGCAGAAGCCGTGTATCAATGCGACGCTGGGAAATGACAGGGCTTCGAGGCGATGGAAAATGTCATGGGCGCGCAGAATCAGTTTTTTTGCTGCTTCCGGCGATCCGATAGTGGCAAATGCCTTTACGTCTGCGCCGGCGATGAAGCCGCTTTTCTTGGCGGAGAGGATCACCAGACCCCTGGGATGTGCCTGGGCAACACTGATCAGTTGCTGGTCGAATTCCTCCAATGCTTCTTCGGTCAGTACATTGGCCTTGCTGTCAGCCGTATCAAAATGCAGCCAGGCAATCTGATCTTTGTCGTATTCGACACGGAAGTGTTTGTTCACGACGCTACCCTCTCGATCAGCATGGCGCCACCCTGACCACCGCCGATGCACAGGCTGGCCATCCCCCGTTTTGCCTGCTTTCGTTCCAGTACCTTGAGCAGATGCAGGACGATGCGTGCACCGCTGGCCCCTACAGGGTGACCCAGGCTGATGCCGCCACCATCGATGTTCAAACGCTCTTCGGGAATAGGTGAGAAGGGCCTGGGTAAATGCAATGACCCGGTGCAGAAATCTGCGCCCTGCCATGCTTTCAGACAAGCGAGAATCTGGGCGGCAAAGGCCTCGTTGATTTCCCAGTAATCGATATCACCGCTATCCAGTTCATGGCGTTGCAGGATGGGTGCCATCGCATACACGGGACCCAGGCCCATACGGGCAGGATCCAGTCCTGCCCATTGGTTGTCCATGATGCGTCCCAGTACGGGTAGCTGGTGTGTTTCAACCGCTTTGGCAGAAGCAAGCAGCAGACAGGCTGCGCCATCTGTTATCTGGGCGCTGTTGCCTGCAGTGACCTTTCCAATGGGGCGATCAAATACCGGCCGCAGCCTGGCCAGCTTTTCCAGGGTGCTGTCGGGGCGTACGCCATTGTCTGCTTCATAGATGTTGCCGTCGTTGTCGAACAGTGGGACGACTTCAGACAAATAACCTTCCTTCATGGCGCTCGCCAGCCTCTGGTGGCTGCGTACTGCATAGTTGTCCATGCTTTCCCTGGTGATGCTGAAATCTTCTGCCAGTTGCTCCGCCGTTTGCCCCATGGACAGCCCAACCACAGGATCGGTGAGTCCCCGAAGAATGGCGACGATCGGTTTGAAATGCGATGGCTTGAGTTTCCTGAGCAAACGGGCGCGGCTAGATAGATTGCGTGCCTGATTCCAGGATGCCAGCCATGCGACCATAGCGTTGTTGAGCAGGACTGGGTGGTGGCTCATGGACTCGGTGCCGCCGGCCAGTACCAGATCTGCCTTGCCGTTGGCGATGTCGGTGGCTGCGCAATCCAGGGCCTGCATGCCGGATGCGCAATTGCGTTGTACACTGAATGCAGGCACTTTTTCACCACAACCCAGCCGCAGGGCGATCACCCGGGCGATGTTGGCTTCATCGGGACCGGAAGAGACACAACCGAAGATCACTTCATCCAACGACGATGCATCAAACGGCATTTTCAACAACAAGGATCTGGCGGCCAGAACCGCCAGATCACTGGCGCGAAACGGACCTGGTGGTCCCAGCGCCTTGAGTTGTGGTGTGCGGCTGCCGTCCACGATGAACACCGGGTTGTCCTGCAACAGTCTGGAAAGGTCTTTGTTGTTGTTCATGATTCAGGCCACATGGTTACTGTTTTGGAGTTCAGGTTGCAGTAGATATTGCTTCCCGTAGTCTTCAAAGCTGTCGACCGCGATCACCCGGCGGCGTAGCATACGCATCTTCTCCAGCGCCTGGAGTTCGTCTTCCGAGATCAGGCCTTTTTCCAGCGCCTCTCTGGCCTGTTCGATCCTGTCGCTAGCGGTGATGAGGCCGGAACGACGTGCACCGCGCAGGGTCTTTTCGATGGGTGCGACGACAGCGGCCTGGGTAAAGGCCTGTTCAATGATGCCCTGGCGGAAGCGTTCATCATCGGTAATGAAGATGCCTCGAGTAAGTCGATCCCGGCTTTCTGAAGGTGCCAGCAACATCTGTGCAGCCTTGTGGCTCATGCGGTCATCGGGTTCGGTGTAGGGGAAGCCGCTGGGAAACAGGACCACGCGCAGCAACCAGCCCAGGGGGCGGAACGGCAGGTTACGGATCAACAGGCGCAGACTCTCCTGCATGCGATAGAAGGAATACTCGCAGGCCCAGTGCAACAGGGGCAGGTCTTCCTCGGGGCTGCCATCATCCTCGAATTGCTTGAGTACGGCGGAGGTGAGGTACATTTCGCTCAGTACATCACCAAGACGTGCGGAGAGCCGCTCCTTGCGTTTCAGGGCGCCGCCCAGGGTCATCATGGCAGTGTCAGCCGCCAGAGCAAAGGATGCGCTCATCCAGTTGAGTCGCTGGTAATAGCGTTTGGCAGCACCTGCCACGGGGGATGCCGATAAACGCCCCCGGGTGAGCCCGAGGAACAAACTGCGTGCGGTATTTCCCAGCAGGAAGCCCAGATGCCCGAACACCGCATGATCGAAGTCTGCAACAGCTCTGATGCGATCGGGATTCTGCGCCGCAGTAAATTCCTTGATGATCCAGGGGTGGCAGCGCATGGCGCCCTGGCCGAAGATGATCATGCTGCGGGTAAGGATATTGGCGCCTTCCACCGTCACGGCGATGGGCAGTGCCTGGTAGGCGCGGCCGATGAGGTTGGATGGTCCCAGGCAGATGCCGCTCCCGGCCTGGATATCCATGGCATCATTGATCAGCTGCCGATAGCGCTCGGTGAGATGGTATTTGATGATGGCAGATATCACGGAAGGCTTTTCCCCCACATCCAGGGCACTGAGAGTGAGCTTGCGTGCCGCATCCATCTGATAGGTCAGTCCGGCGATGCGGGCGAGGGCTTCCTCGATACCCTCGAAACGCCCGATGGGCATGTTGAATTGCTGGCGGATGGCCGCATAGGCGCCGGTGTAGTGGCTGCTGACCTTGGCGGCGCCAACAGATAGCGCAGGCAGGGAAATGCCGCGTCCCTCGGCCAGGGATTCCACCAGCATGCGCCAGCCCTTGCCGATATACTGCTGTTCCCCGATCAACTGGCTCAAGGGGATGAATACATCCTTGCCCCAGTTGGGGCCGTTCTGGAAAGGGATGTCGATGGGGATATGTCTGGCGCCGATGGTAACGCCGGGGGTGTCTCGCGGGATGAGGGCCAGCGTGATACCGAGATTTTCCTCTTTGCCAAGCAATTGCTCCGGATCATGGAGGCGAAATGCCAGGCCGATGATAGTAGCAACTGGTCCCAGAGTGATGTAACGCTTTTCCCAGTTGAGACGTACGCCGAGTACGGTTTTTCCCTGCCACTCACCGTGAGTGACAATTCCCGTATCCGGCAGTGCACCGGCGTCGCTACCGGCATCCGGGCCGGTGAGGGCGAAACAGGGGATTTCCTCACCGCGGGCCAGTCGTGGCAGATAGTAGTCCCGTTGTGCCCGTGTGCCGTAGTGCAGCAACAGCTTTCCAGGCCCCAGTGAGTTGGGCACCATGACGGTGACGGCGGCCACGATGCTGCGGCTGGAAAGTTTCATCACCACTTCTGAGTGTGCCAGGGCAGAAAAACCCAAGCCGTCATACTCCTCGGGAATGATCAAGCCAAAGAACCCCTGTTGCTTGATGTATGCCCAGACATCAGGCGGCAAATCCTGATCCTCATGAGTGATCTTCCAGTCGTCCAGCATTTCGCACAGGGTTTCCACCGGACCATCGAGAAAGGCCTGTTCTCTCGCCGACAAATGCGGGCGTGGAGTGTTGAGCAGTTTTTCCCAGTTCGGACGGCCGCTGAACAATTCAGCATCCCACCACACACTGCCTGCTTCCAGGGCTTCCCTCTCGGTTTGGGACATGGCGGGCATGACTTTGCGGAACTGCTTCAGGAGCCTGCTGGTGATGATCTTCTGGCGCATGGCGGGCACACCGAGCAATAGGATCAGGGTGGCAGCCACCAGCCACAGGGGCGTGGAGATATACCATTGGATATCCGTTGCCAGGGTTATCGCTACCAGAGAACTGATGAGGACGGCGATCCAAAGGCTGGCGCCTGCGCCCTGGTAAGCGAGATACCAGACGATGATCAAGGTGCTGACAAGCCCGATAAACCACATGATCACAACTCCCGCCGGTGAAATCCGGCAAAGTTCATGGCGCGATGGAGGTAGGTTGCCTGGGTAATGGCGGTATTTGTTGACGAGACCGGTTTGGGGCTGTTTTCAGCGACCGTACGAGGAGGAGGTTGCTCATCCAGATAGTCACCCTCTCTATCCCAGGGTAAACGCCGATACAACCCCACATCGTGCATACCCAGGAAGGGGTATTTGATAATGCTGAAGTAGGGGGAGTAATCAAAATCCCGGGGGGCAAACAGTTTTGGATTGCGTTTGAACAATCTCAGACTGCCATCCTCTCCCCGGTCGATAAAGGGCAGGATGGGAAAATCAACTTCACTGTAAGCTTCTGCCAACAGTGTGGAACACACGGTGCGGGTGGCATCGCCGGCATTGTGCTGGAACAGGCTGGAGCGCCAGCGTCGCGGCAAAATCGCCCAGGGAAAGAAAAAGCGTGCCAGGTCCAGTATCTGTCGTATGTCGTAGTGGCTGCCAAGCTTGCGTATGGCATGGCCCAGAACATGCTGCGCATCATCTGCAGACAAACCTTCCGGGCGGCAGATGCGCAAATGCTCATTTTTATAGGCGGACAGGGGGGTGACAACGGTGCCTTTACCGAGCACGGCTTCCAGAACCAGCTGTTCTTCCGGGTCGCCCTCGAAATGGGCTTCGATACAGACGCGCAGATGCGGATCCCTGATATCGAACAAGCGCCCCAGATACAGTACCGAATGGCTCCAGGGGCTTTGGGTGATCAGCTTGATGACTTCGGCAACACGGCTGCGGCCTTCCACCAGCAATACATCACAGGGCCGCAATTCAAATTTCAAGCGGTTGAAATCACATAATGGTGTTTCCGGCAGGGGGCCGTCCCGTGTAAGCCAGTTCACCACCCAATGGCTGATGTTTTGTTTGAATGTGCTCATTTCCGTCATTCCTGTTTCTACCAAGTATAGACCGCTCCACGGAATTTTTATTTTCGGATGATCGGATTATTTTGTTTTGTTTACGGTAAGAGCCTTTGTGTTGGCGTCTTTTGGTTCGTTAAGTCCATGTATTACAAATATATAATAAGGTTTTAGGCTTATTTAAGATAAAAATCCAAAAAAGTTGGTGGCTGGCCTGGAATTGGCGTACAGTGGCGGTGACATTTATTGGCAGAATGCTGACGCGCATTGTCAATGCTGTGACGTTTCTCACAATCGGTTCTAGAAAGATCTCCTATTATTTGTAATACGGAAATTGTTTTGGAACCGGTTGTGGAGCTCAACGATGGTTAGTGCCGACAAGATTGTATATCTGGAGAAAACCCGGGGGGGGCAGGCGCCAATAGCAAAAATGGGGAAACACAGCGTACCGGCAGATGCCTGTAGCACCATGTTGGTGCAGGCAGTCGAACCACTTGTCCACAACCTATTCGCCCAGGCAGATGATGATTTGTATCGGCTGGCGGAAAACTCTACCAGCAATTCCCGGCAGACCCTGTTCTTTGATGCGATGCGGGGTCTTCGTCTTTTTCAGGAAAAAGCGGAAAAAGCCTACCTGAGATTGTTGCAGAACACGTTTACCTCATTCTGGGAAGGGAGATCGTCTCTTTCTTCCTTTGCAACACCTTCGTCGGCACCGGACGAGGAATTTTCTCTCGTAGAAAAAGACGAACTCGAAGAAGAATTGGCCGTCACTTCCATGGCCTCCAAAGCGCTAGGAAAATACCACAGGGATCTGTATGCCCTGGACAAGCGATTTGCACATATGCTGGGTATGGAGTCCATCGAATGCGAGGAGAATCCTGCGGGTCCCAATGCGCTATCCCAGATATTTCGTGTGGTGCTGGATGACTGGGACACCGAAGAAGTGCTCGCACGCATCGTCGTATACAAGTGTTTCGAGAAGGCAGTGCTTTTCAATCTGGGTGATGTGTACGAAAGTATGAATCACTATCTTGCGGAGAAGGGGGTGTTGCCGGAACTGAGTCAGCAGCGTTTCACGGGAAAGGCAAGGAAACGTCCTGTGACCTCAAGCGCTTACTCCGATTCATCCGCAGATTCCGCTACGGATACTCCAGCAGCCGCCGAAGATGGCACCAGCGTGGAAAACCTGCAAGAAGAAGCGACGCCTTCATTGCAGGAGCTCTGGCAGTATATTCGACAACTGGCTCCCCAGGGCGGGCTTGGTCTGGCCGGGGGGGGTGTCGCCGGTGCAACAGACATACACCTGCCGGTATTGCCGAAAAACAATGTCATGGATGCGTTGAGCAATATGCAGAGCGCGGCGCTTTCCGATCTTGATTTACAGAATGTCGAATGGGCGGCAGTTCAGGATCGTATCCGGCAGCAACTCAGCCAGACCTTGTGTCTGGATGAGGCAGGGAATGCCACCCATCGCTTTGGTGATGCCGAGCAGCAGACCATCGATGTGATCATGATGTTGTTCGATCATGTGCTTGATGATACCAACCTCCCTGATGCCATGAGTGCGCTGATCGCACGTTTGCAGATACCCGTGCTCAAAGTTGCCATTGCCGATGCCACATTTGTAGACAACCAGCAACATCCTGCTCGAAGTCTGCTCAACGACCTGGCGGCCGCATCTGTTGGCTGGCGGGATGATGGTGATCGCAGCGAAAAGAGCTTGTATTTCCATGTGAAACGCGCCGTCGATCGCATCGTGCATGAGTACACAGAGGACGTCTCTCTGTTCGAGGAGGTTAGGGAAGATTTTGGGCGTTTCATGGAGAAGCGCGCCAGACTCAAGAAAATGCTCGAGGACAGACTGACCCAGGCAATTTCCGGGGAAGAAAAACTTGAAGAGGCGAAACAGCAGGTAGAAATGGTTCTGCATGAACTGGGTGTGGAATACCTGCCGGAAGCTGCACGGGAAATTCTTGAGCAGCCCTGGAAAAAGCTCATGACCATCCTGCTCCTGCGAGAAGGAGAGGAAGGCGACAACTGGCTCAAATCAGTGAATATCGCAAAAATGTTGAGCGCGTTTCTGGGCAGAAATTCGGGGGAGATCGATCGGAGAAAGTTGTTGTCCAGCATTCCGGAAATGATCAGTGGCCTGAAAAAAGGATTCAGCTACATCTCCTTTGATCAGAAGAAATCCACGGCGATGCTCAATAAACTTCAGGGATGCTTTATCAGTGCACTCAAGCATGGCGGTGTTCCGGCAGATCAGCAGTCGCAGCACCAAACTGAAAGGGATGCCTCGGATGTTTCCCAACAGAATGAAACGGCTGAGCCACCGGTCGAGGATGCACACAGTATCAGCGTAAGAAACATGAAAGAAGGTAGCTGGATTCGCATGCAACTGGATGCGGAAGAAGAGCCTTTGATCTGCAAACTGGTATGGCGCAGCAAATTTACCGGAACCATGGTGTTTGTCGATGGGCAGGGAAACAAGGCAGGACAGATGAAAGAAGCAGAACTCGCGAGCTACTTCCGTGATGGCAGCGCCAGCTTCCTGGAGGATGCGCAGGCACCGCTCATAGACCGGGCGATCAAAAAGATGATGAAAGTACTCAACGCGCGCATTGTAGGGCCAAAACTGCAGATTGGTTGAACTGCAGCTGCAGAATGACCAATCCGGCTTTTAAGATGAACCACCGACACGCTGTGTCGGTGGTTCTTTTGTTTCTAGCTTGCTTTGCCTGCCGCTGTAGCTTCAGGAATTTCTACTAACTCGCCGGTTTTGCAATCATAGATATAACCATAGATTGGAACGTCCGAAGGTACCATGGAATTGTTTCTGATACGTTCGACATCCTCGATTACGCTTTTGGCGTTATCACTGATGGTTAGCCAGTTGATGTATTTGCCATCCGTCGTTCCGCCACCTGCATTGCTATCATGCCACCCCGTCTCGTCAACGCTTGCGGTCTTAAGACTACCAGACAGAAGATCACCCATGATTTCTGTTGTAAAGGTCTCCATTCCACAGTCCGTATGATGAATGACAAACCATTCTTTGGTGCCAAGTAACTTATAAGAAATCACCAGGGACCGGATCGCGTCATCACTGGCTCTGCCACCTGCGTTACGAATGACATGGGCATCTCCTTCTGCGAGACCGGCATATTTTGCTGGATCCAGCCGGGCATCCATACAGGTCAGTATGGCAAACTGCCGACCGGGAGGCATGGGTAGATTCCCTTTGTCGCCAAAGCCTGTAACGTAATCGGCATTGGCAGACAGCACTTCTTCAACGATTTTACTCATCTTCATTCTCCTTTGGTTCACCGCTTTGTTGGTGTTGACAGATTTCCCTGCGGCGTTTTTGGGAAAGCTGTGCTTTCATGCAACAGCACGGATGTGCGTGTCTGTATTTTTGCAAATAAACAATAGCAGAGATGTATTGATTGTGTTTTTTTATGAATGCCTACAGAAATTACTTGCGATTGAAGGCAGTCCCTTCATCCAGTTTCACCTGGAAAGCATGAAAATTGTTCTGGGGTCAGCGCCTGTGTCAGAATGCGCATAGGCAGTGTTGCAGGTTATTCAACAATTCGGACAACAATGGAGATGTGCTTGTGGAACATGCAGATATCGGGCTGATTGGCCTGGCGGTAATGGGGCAGAACCTGGCGCTGAATATGGCCGATCACGGGTTCAGGGTGGCGGTGTATAACCGCACAACGGAACGGATGCGGGGATTTGTACAGGGCCCGGCTGCAGACACAGCCATTGTCGGTGCAGAAACCTTGCAAGATCTGGTTGCTGACCTGAAGACACCACGAAAGATCATGCTCATGGTGCGTGCGGGCAAGGTAGTCGATGCTGTGATTGACAGCCTGCTGCCTCTGCTTGAACGGGGTGACATCATCATCGATGGAGGTAATTCAAAGTTTACCGATACCGATAGACGGGTTGCCTTGCTGAAGGAAAAGGGCATGCATTTCATCGGCAGCGGCGTCTCCGGTGGCGAAGAGGGGGCGCGCCATGGTCCCGCCATCATGCCGGGTGGTGATGAAAAGGCCTGGCCTGAAGTTCGCCCGTTGCTGCAAGCGATTGCTGCGAAAGTGGACAATGTGCCCTGTTGCCAGTGGATAGGCAGCGGTGGCGCGGGACACTATGTGAAGATGGTGCATAACGGCATTGAATATGGCGACATGCAGTTGATTGCGGAAGCCTATCAGTTGATGCGTGAAGGCCTGGGCATGGACATCGATGCCATTCAACAAGTGTTTTCCCGCTGGAACCAGGGTGTACTCAATTCTTATCTGATCGAAATCACCGCCGATATTCTTGCCTACAAAGATCAGGACGGTGAACCGCTGCTGGACAAGATTCTCGACAGTGCCGGGCAGAAGGGTACCGGAAAATGGACGGGCATCAGCGCCCTGGAACTGGGTGTGCCGTTGACGCTCATCGGTGAAGCGGTGTTTGCCCGCTGTCTTTCTGCATTCAAGGTGCAGCGCATGGAGGCGCAGCAGATTCTTGGTTTGCCCTCGGCGATGACGGATATCAACAGCGAAGAAGCGGTGGATGCCATTGAGCAGGCGCTGTACGCCAGCAAGATCATCTCCTATGCCCAAGGCTATATGCTGATGGCAGAAGCGGCACAAACCTATGGCTGGGATCTGCACTACGGCGATATCGCCCTGGTATGGCGCGGTGGCTGCATCATTCGCAGTCGTTTTCTCGATAACATCAAATCGGCATATACGAAGAATGAACACCTGGAAAACCTGTTGCTGGATGATTTCTTCGTGCAGGCGATACACGATGCGGAATCCGGATGGCGTAAAACCTGCGGGCTCGGTATCGAGCTGGGCATTCCCCTGCCTGCCATGACGGCTGCATTGTCCTTTTTCGATGGCTACCGGCGCGGACGATTGCCCGCCAATCTGATCCAGGCACAGCGCGACTATTTCGGTGCCCATACCTACGAGCGTATCGACGAACCCCGGGGAAAGCATTTTCATACCGACTGGACCGGCGAAGGGGGTGATGTGGCATCGGGGCAGTACGATGTTTGAACAGGTGGGCTGCACCTATGTGATTTTCGGCGCCACGGGCAATCTGTCCAGGGAGAAGCTCATGCCAGCGCTATACCACCTGGATGCGGCAGGTGAGCTGGACGCCGAAACCCGCGTCGTCGCCAGCGGCAGGCGCGACTGGGATGATGCCCGTTGCGTACAGGAAGTGCGCGGCTGGGTGGAAGACAGGGCAAGGGGCGAGCTGGATGAAACAGTGTTCAAACGCTTTGCCGCCAGGCTGCGCTATTTTCGTGGGGATCTGGGAGATGAAACGACCTGGCCTGCGCTGAAGGATTATCTGCAATCCCGCGAGGATCTACCGAAGAATATTGCCTTCTACATGGCCATTCGTCCTGCCGAGTTTGGCCTGGTGGTGGAGAATCTGGGCAAACAGGGGTTGCTGCTGGAAGGTGAACACTGGCGCCGGGTCGTCATCGAAAAACCCTTTGGCTATGACCTGCAAAGTGCCCAGGAATTACAGAAAAACCTCAGTCAGCATCTGCAGGAAGAACAGATCTACCGTATAGATCATTACCTGGGAAAGAGCACCGTGCAGAATGTACTGGTGTTTCGTTTCGCCAATATCCTCCTCGAACCCCTGTGGAACCGCAACTACATCGACCATGTGCAGATCACGCATTCGGAAACGGCCGGAGTGGGCAGCCGTGGTTCCTATTATGATGGCAGCGGTGCAATGCGTGACATGATACAAAGCCATCTGCTGCAGCTATTGACCCTGGTCGCCATGGAACCACCGGTGTCCATGCAGGCCGAGGAGTTGCGGGACGAGAAGGTGAAGGTGCTCAAATCCCTGCGCATTATCGAAGAGAATCAGGTGCCGGATCATGCCTTCCGGGCACAATACAGCAGTGGGCTGGTGGATGGTGAACTGGTGAAATCCTATCTCGAGGAAGACGGCATTCCACCGGACAGCCGTACCGAAACCTACGCCGCCATGAAACTCTATGTGGATAACTGGCGCTGGCGTGGTGTGCCCTTTTATCTGCGCACCGGCAAACGGCTGGCAGAAAAGCAGTCCATGATCTCCATCTGTTTTCGTCATCCTCCCCAGCAGTTCTTTCGGGATACCAATGTAGGCCCGATGAAACAGAACTGGATCATGCTCGGCATCCAGCCCTGTGAGTGCATGCGCATGGAAATGACCGTGAAAGAGCCGGGGTTGGAGATCCGCACCCGCCAGCGCAGCCTGGATGCCCAGCTACGCAGCGTCCACGAAGCGCCGATTGATGCCTACGAAGAACTGCTGCTCGATGTGGTGGATGGTGACCGCTCCCTGTTCCTGCGCTACGACGAAGTGGAGTGGGCCTGGCGTGCGGTGGATCCGGTGATCCGCCATTGGCAAAAGGACACAGACCCCATTCCTCTGTATGCCGCGGGCAGTTGGGGGCCCACAGAAAGCCGGCGTCTGTTCAACAAGCCGGACCAGCAGTGGCGGCATAGCATGGACCCCGAGGAATGAACTGGCGGGTCCTGGCCGATGCCGAGGCGGTAGCCGCGGAGGCAGTGCAGCGGATTCTGCACAGTGCGCAGGAGGCGATTGCAGATCGCGGCGTTTTTTCCCTGGTGCTGGCTGGCGGTAGTACGCCAGCCAGAGCCTATCAATTGCTGGCAACGCAGGATCAGGACTGGTCTGCCTGGCAGTTCTATTTTGGAGATGAGCGCTGCCTGTCCGCAGACGATCCAGAGCGCAACAGCGTGATGGCGGCGGCAAACCTGTTCCGGTATATCTCCGTGCGGCAGGAACAGATCCATGTGATCCCGGCAGAGCTGGGTGCAGATGCGGCGGTGCTGGCTTACGAACAGGAAATCGCCCCTGTACAACCCTTTGATCTGGTGCTGCTGGGGCTGGGGGAAGATGGCCACACGGCATCACTCTTTCCGGGACAGGAACATCCGCAAGATCGACTGGTGGTTGCCGTGCATGATGCCCCCAAGCCCCCGCCGGATCGGGTCAGCCTGAACTATGGCACACTCGCAGCCGCAAGAACACGGCTGTTTCTCGTCAGCGGAAAGGGCAAGGCAGATGCCGTGCGCAAATGGCGAAACGGGGAGGCTATTCCTGCTGCCCGTCTGCCTGAATCGATCATACTCATCGACGAAGCGGCCTGGCATGAGTGACTGGCAGGTCTATATCATTCATTGTTCGGATGACAGTTACTACACCGGTATCACCACCGATGTGGAAAGACGTTTCGATCAACATAGCAATGGCAAGGGTGCCAAGTATTTTTACGGCCGGGCGCCGCTGGAAGTAGTGTATACGGAGTGTTGCGAAAATCGCAGCATCGCATCCCAGCGTGAGGCGGAAATCAAACGCCTGAGTCGAGCACAGAAAATCCGTTTATTTGTCCAACCATCCCATAAACCTCCTCTTCCTCGGGAAAAGGGTTAGAGGGTACTATCAACTGCCTGCTACGGGCTGTAGCACCTCACCGCATTTGATACAGCGATACTTCAAACCTCGGTGCCGAACCCGGTTGTGACGGGTTGCACTGAGTTGGTGTTCCTGACAACCGCATTCATAGGCGAAGCGCCGTTGCCTGCGTTGCTGTACCTGTTGCAGATCATACTGATGGCAGCGGGACGGCTCCAGGCCGAAGGCGAGCATCAGATCCTGCCACTCCTTGCCATGGGGTTTGATGCTGCCCTTGGGATAAAGGCAATCCACGATGTAATGGGCAACTTCATGAGCGGGAGTGCGTGTACAAAAAACGTCAAACTGGCTGGCGGCCATCTGTGGGTTGTAGCGAATGTGCGGATGAGAGCCACCATGATACTGTCCGGCCGCCTGCCCGCGCAGATCGAAGCCGACTTCCGGTATGTGGAAGCTTCTCCCGTGCAGTTTTTCCGCCACCGTGATCCAGTGCCGGGTAACATGCAATAATTCCTGCTGTTGTACATGAGAGAGAGAAACTGGCATGGTGATCAAGATATTTCTGGTTTTGGCGCTGACTATTCTGGCAGTCTGCCTGTTTTTTGCCTACCTGTCCATCACTGCAAAAATGCCGGAACTGGGTCTGGTCGATGGTCGGCTCAGGTCCTGTCCGGACAGCCCCAACTGTGTCAATAGCGAACAAGGCACGGATGTTTCCCATCAGGTTGATCCGCTTCCGTTTGACGGCGCACCGGATCAGGCCTGGTTGAAACTGAAGCAGGCTATTGACGCCCAGGGTGGAAAGATAACAGATGAGCAGCCCGGTTATTTGCGAGCGGAATTTATGTCACGCATCTTTCGTTTTGTCGATGATATGGAGTTTCGCCAGCAGGCAGGGGAAGACCTGATCCAGGTGCGTTCCGCTTCCCGTGTCGGGCATTCGGATCTTGGTGTCAACCGCAAGCGGGTTCAGGCGCTGCGAAAAGCCATGAGGAAGGACCAATGAATGCGCTTCAATCTTCTGATCTTGAGCATTGATCAGGGAAGTGCGTCGATGCGCCGACCATAAAACACCGAATAGTATCTGGTGTTGCCCGGCGCATGGGAAATCAGCCCGGAAAGCACGATCACGGCGATGAACAGCTCGGCGTGGTAGTTTGATTGCAGCAGGATCATCGCCAGCAGCACCAGTTTCAGCAAAATGGTCTGGCCGCGCAGTTGTAGCAGCCAGATGCCGTTGCTCCAGATGGAGATCAGCATCATGGCGGTACCGCTGGTGACGGTCAGCAACAGAAAGGGCTGCCAGTTAAAACTTTCTCCCGCACCGAAAAAGCCATAGCCGGCACCGGAAAGACCGATAAGGTGCAAGGTGCGCAGGCAGATATCGATCCAACGCTGCCCGGGGAAAAAGCGGGAAGATTCGGGAAACAGGGCTGAGAAGCGTTTCCCCATCAACCACCCAGGGATGACATGTGTCGCAGGGACACCTTGCTGTTGTCGTCGTTGAATTCGTGGCTGCGCGGCTTGTGGGCGATAGCATCCAGGATCACGGCCTTGATCTGGTCGTCGCTGAAACCCTGACGCAGGCCATCGCGCAGGGAAACACGGTCTTCCTGCCCCAGACACAGCACCAGATCACCTTTGGCGGTAAGGCGCACCCGGTTGCAGTCGTCGCAGAAGTGGCGGGAGAGGGCGCTGATCACGCCGACCCGCACCGGGCCGGAGCTGACCTGGTAATAACGGGCGGGACCGGCACCCTTGCCGCCCTTGGCGGGTATCAGCTCTTCGCCCAGATGTTCTTTCAGACGCGCCAGGATTTCCACCGCCGGCATATAGTAATCCGTGCCTGCAATGCCCGCTTCGCCGATGGGCATGGTTTCGATGTAGCGCAGATCCGCACCGCGGTCGATGGCATAGTCCAGCATGGTTTCGATTTCATCGTCATTCAGTCCGCGCATCACCACCATATTGATCTTGACCGGATGCATACCGGCAGCTAGCGCCGCATCGATGCCTTCCAGCACGGGTTGCAGGTCCCCATTGACGGTGATCTTGCGGAAGGTATCGGGCTTGAGGGAATCCAGAGAAATGTTGACGCGGCTGACACCGGCCTCTTTAAGTGCTTGCGCCTGCTCACCCAGCAAGTGGGCATTACTGGACATGGAAAGGTCATGTAGCCCGGGCAGTTCATCGAGCTGTTTGACGAAATCCAGCAGTCCCCGGCGCACCAGGGGCTCGCCACCCGTCAGGCGTACCTTGTCCACCCCCAGTTCGGTGAACAGGCGAATAATGCGGGTCATCTCCTCGAAGGTGAGAAATTCCGATCGCTCTTCCCATTCCATTCCCTGAGAAGGCATACAATAGAAGCAACGGTAGTTGCAACGATCCGTTACCGAGACGCGCAGGTAACGAATACTTCTGTTGAAGGGGTCGATCAGTCCGGTCATCGAAGGCTCCATTGGAACAACACCAGGATTTCGTCAGACTGTATCAGCATCGGATTATGCTGGCCAGCATTTCCTCGTGGATACCTTTGACACAGAAGGGTTTACCCCCCCACTGTTTCATAAACAACAAGGGAATCTTCAATTACAATGAAGATGCTGTGGCAGAGCGTATGCTGGCCAGGTATTTCTCATCAGCGGATGACCACCACCCATTGGCTTTCTGTTTGCACAGGTTGGCCACTTCCAGTGCCTGAAGGGTTTTTCCCTCCAGCGCCAGCGCCCGGGATTTGAGTAACAGATGAGGATGGGGCAGAGGCTGGTGCCGATCCAGTTGCACCAGGATGGCGAGTGCCTGATCGGGCTGTTGCTGATCAAGATAGTATTCCGCCTGGATATGGCCGATTTCAGTCAGGGTTTCCCCATCATTGGTCTCCATCGCCAGTTTTTTTGCGACGTGCAGCAGTTGCATCGCCTTGGCAGTATCACCGCTGAGCAGGTAGTAGCGGGCAAGCTGTCGTTGCAATCTGGGGCGCAAACGATCTTCCCCTGATTTTTCAATATGTTGTTGTATTTCCTCAACAATCTCCAGAACCGGCCCGGTCTCTTTCTGATCGAGATAGAAATCCAGGCTCAACAGTTTGTTTTTCAATACCGCACGTTCGCTGTTGACGGATTTTGCCAGCGCCAGGTGGGCGTCCAACGCCACCTTGGCTGTCACCCACTGGTTTTGTGAGCGGGCGATATCCACCGCCAGTTGCTTGGAAGCCAGCAGCATGTTGGTGTGGTCTATCTCCAGAGCAATATCCTGCATCTGCTGATTCAGTTCACTCGCCTGGCGAAAATGCCCCTGCACCATCAGTACATAGATCAGTTCATTGAGTGTGGCCCCCACCCCCAGTTTGTAGTCGAGGGAACGGTTGATCTGCAATGATTGCCGAAGATAGTGCGCGGCCTTGTTGTATTCGGACTGATGGTTGGCGATCCTCGCCAGCAGGTTCAATACCTTGGCCTTGCCGGGCAGGTCTTCCAGCCGGGAGAACAGTGCCAGCGCCTGGTCGGCGTTTTCGGCAGCTGCTTGCATCTGCCCGAGAGTCTGCTGGATGCTACCGATTTTCTGATACACATGCGCCAGCAGTTCCGGGTTGGTATCGGCCTCCAGACGGGATTTCAGCGTTTCCAGCTGCTCCAGTGCCTGCTCGTAGGCCTGCAGAGAGGTAAGCGTATAACTGAAGTTGTAGCGGATGCTGTCCAGCGTCACCCCCGGTT
This sequence comes from uncultured Sedimenticola sp., assembly GCA_964522855.1. Classification (GTDB taxonomy): domain Bacteria; phylum Pseudomonadota; class Gammaproteobacteria; order Chromatiales; family Chromatiaceae; genus Thiolapillus. The sequence continues at coordinate 3,627 of CAZFXI010000009.1, read as the reverse complement.
CCTGCGCATATCTGTCGATGATCTGCAGGTACAGCTTACGTGCAGCCTGGTACTTGCCCTGAGTATCGAGAATATCCCCACGGATGGTGGCAGCGTTGATCTCCACCTGTGGCCAGGCGGCCAGATCCGGCAGGGTATCGAGCAGTGCCAGCGCCTCCTGGGGTTTGCCCTGTTTGCTTATTACATCGGCCAGTTCCAGACGTGCCAGATGGAAGTCGGGTTTGTCCTCCAGGCAGAGTCCCAGAAAATGCGCGGCCTTGTTGATCTTGCCAGCTTTGGCCGTGCTCAATCCCCGCATATAGAGTTCCAGCAGATAGGACTCGTCGGGAATCAGGGGCTGAATATCCGCCACACGTTCAGGCTGCTGCAATTGTTCGGCAAGCCAGCGGCTGGCAGATTTGATCACGGTGCTGAAATTTTCTCCGGAAAAGCGCTGACTGATGTCGGGGTGGGCACTGGAACGGAGTTCGAGGGTAACCGCGTATCTTCCGTCGTGTTCTTCGAGACGTGAGCTGACCACCTGCATGGCCGGAGAAATACGCCAGCGCCTTTCCAGATAGTGCTGTTTTTCCTCATCGCTGAGTGAATTGTCCGGCATTTTGACCTGGGCGGCGTTGGCATAGCTGAGCACCTGGTCGAGATAAGGGCTGACCGACCAGTCCCCTGAGCCTTCACCCCCATCGAGCAACAACACGGCTTTGGGGGCTGCAGCCTCGGCCTGACCAGCGCTCGAGCGCCAGATTGCCCCCGCGATGACAGCCAGGGTAATACTGCCCAGCAACATCAGGATGGCAAATCGAGGTGAGTAACCCTGCTGCCCTGGAGCGACCGCTGTAGATTCCGAAAGCGTAGTCGTGTCCGCGTCGGCCGCTACAGGCCGGTTTTCATGAGCAGCATCCTCGGCCACCACCGCCGGAACGAATTTCAGCCCCTTGCCATAGACCGTTTCGATATAGTTTCCCGGCGTCACGTCCGCCAGGGTTTTTCTGAGCTTCGAGATGCACTGATCCACCGAATTGCCGGTGACATGGCGTCCCCGCCAGACTTCCCGGACAAGTTCATCCCTGGAAAAAACCCGACCCGGATTCTCAACCAGCAGCAGCAACATCTCATAACCCTGCCGGGAGAGCTTGAGGGTGGAATCAGCGGCGCTGATTTCCTTGCTTGCGGTATCGAGAGTGAAGACAGAAAACCGATATTTCATCGTTGCAGAATGCCTTTTGAAGCCCTGAAAATGCCTCATCGCATTTTTCCGGCTTGCGCTGGAACAGCGATTTGATCGAAGGTTCATGGGTAAATAAATTGAGGATATTGAACAATTTATCCTGTTTTCAGAAGAATTTCAGAAGTTTTTCAGAACTTTTTTTCGGCATCTCATCTAGTCTGGAAGAAAAAACAGGGTTGGGAGGAAAACTCAGGCAGGATCACATCCTTTTGCCATTCTTGTCGGCGCAGGAATGACCGTCTGCAGCGCTTTGCAAAACAATCAATAAACCGTCTCATACAAAAAATGTGGCTTGCACCACTACCACCGAGAACAGGAGTAGAAAATGATGAGAAAATACGTCGCCTCACGGGCTATAACGGTATTTTTACTAGGGTTACTAGCGGCCTTGCCACTGCATGCGGGGGAGGGGCTGCCCATTGTCCGCAGTGTTGACAGTGCCTTGCTGAATCAGGCGCCGGATACGCTCACCTTCTATCTGTACGATGCAGCAGATGCATCGGAACCCGTCCGCATCGAGCATCTACAGGTGGATCAATGGCAGGCCGATGTGGATCTGCAGGCATGGCCACCAGCGCAGGAACGCGCTATCCGTTTCCGGGCCGAACTGGGCGGGCTGGATGCCATCGCCACCGACGCTCCCCTGTGGGTCGAAATGGAAGTGGATGGTGTGTCCGTGGGTGAACGCAGCGTATTGGCTCAGGCCGCGGCTGGTGCCGGCGGCGTCAGCACCGCAGGTATGGTGGAGTCCCGTTCCGGGGGCTTCAAATTTCCCGATGGCAGTGTTCAGACCACTGCGGCCAGTGGTACGGGCAGTGGCGGTAGTGGCACGATCACCAGCATCACCGCGGGCAGTGGTCTTTCCGGCGGCACCATTACCAGTACGGGTACCATCAGCGTGGATCCCGGCCAGACTCAAAGCCGCGTCAGCGGCAGTTGTCCAGCGGGTTCCAGTATCCGCGCTATTGCCGTCGATGGAACGGTAAGCTGTGAAAACGATGACGTAGGCAGCGGTGGCGGTGGGGGCGGTACCGTCACCAGTATCACCGCAGGCGGCGGCCTGACCGGCGGCACTATTACCGGTGCGGGCACGATTGGCGTGGATACCAGTCAGATACAGGTTCGCGTGGGCGATATGTGCCCGGTTGGTTCCAGCATTCGTACGATCACTGCTGCAGGATCCGTGGTCTGTGAAAATGATGATGTAGGGGCAACCACGAGTGACTTGGCCGCCCACGCCGCATCCGACAGCGCCCACCATAGCCGCTATGCAGATGCCGAAGCGGTAACGGCGATCAAGGCGGCAGATGGCACCGGCTCAAGCCTCGATGCCGATCTGCTGGACGGTCTCCATGCCAGCGAGGTAATCGCCAGCGCCGTCGCCCAGAGTGCGGTGGCGACGCCCATAAGCAGCCTGCCCTATACCATCAGCCAATCCGGTTCCTACTATGTGACCGGGAATCTGGACGGCAGCTCTGGCGGTATCAACATCACCGCAGACAATGTCACTCTGGATCTGATGGGATTTACCCTGGATGGTGGTGGGGCAGTAAATGACTACGGCATAGTGATTCAAAATGTTCGGAAGAATGTCACGATCAAGAATGGCACAGTGAGGCGGTTTGGGGATACAGGGATCCATCAAGGCTATATTCCAAGCTATTTTATCAAGGTTATAAATGTCCGGTCGTTGGATAACGGCTATATGGCTCCTGTTTACAGGGGGGGTGGAATTAAGATTACAGCAAGCAATTCTTTTGTTATTGGCTGCACCGTAGGGAGCAATGCCGGCCAAGGTATTACCGTTAGGAATGCTGCTATCGTTAGAAACAATACCGTCTATGGCAATGGTGGGGGGGCGGGCACAACCTCCAATGGCATAGGTGCTGGTAGTGGGAACCAGGTTACAGGAAATACCGTTTACGGTCACCTGGAAGAAAACATGTATACAGCAGCCATAAAGGTTTCCGATGGCTCTGTGGTACGCAATAACACAGTCTATTCTAACCAGTCTTGGGGTATATCATGTAGCAACTGCCTGATCAAAGACAACTCTGTTGCTAACAACAACCAAGTGGATGATTCCAGTTTCGGGGGGGTCTGGGTCAACCAACGAAGCTTGGTGGTGGGTAATACCGTGCATAATAACAAGCGCAATGGAATTGTTGTTAACAGTGTAGGAAATGTACTTAGAGACAATCACATTACACAGTCAAGCCCTGGGGTTGGTATTCAATTTTGGTCTGGATCAAATTACTATCGCGATAACACCGCTCATGGCAACGGTACGGATTTTGTTGCGATTGGTGTAACCGATGGCGGTGGCAACGTGGGGTTTTGATGGGTCTTAAGTGTCTCAGGCGGGTATGCCAGAGGTAAGAAACAGTTGAAAAGACCTTGCT
>CAZFXI010000008.1:0-52207 GCA_964522855.1 uncultured Sedimenticola sp. | reverse complement strand
TTCTTTGGCTACTTGTGCGGTTTGGGTTTTCTGTGTATTACATAGCCCAGAAAACGCTGTCCCTGCTGTGAGGCAGGGGAGCACCTTTGGGACGGTGTTCTTCGTGGCACCTGTACCAGACCCGATGAGTGTTTACCGGCAAATGATCATTTATAGGTCGACGAAAGGTTGTGGATGTTCTACGGCCCAGCCCTGAGCGAAATCGACTCCTATGGAGGCGAGTTGTTGAAGAACCGCGCCACTCTCCACAAATTCTGCGATAGTCTGTATTCCGGCAACATGCCCGATGGTGTTGATGGCTTCCACGATAGCGTTGTCCATGGGTTCTTCAAGCATGGAACGGACAAAACTGCCATCGATCTTGATGAAGTCCACTTCCAGCTGTTTGAGGTAGGAGAAGGAGCTCATGCCGGTGCCAAAATCATCCAGTGATACCTTGCAGCCATAGCCACGTAGCGCTTTGATCAGCTTTATGGCGCAATCGATATCCGCGATGGCAGCAGTCTCTGTAATCTCGAAACCTGTACGCTCTGGTGGAATGTTGTAACGCTGAAGCTGTTCGTGGATATAGGCGGCAAGATTGTCGTCGCTGAGTGAGTTGCCGGAAAGATTGATAAAGAAGGTGTCTTGCGCCTTAGTGTATTGCTGAAGGGCTGGCAACTTTTCAAGTACTTTACAGGTATTTTCTATTACCCATCGATCCACTTCCGGCATGAGATTGTAACGTTCGGCAGCGGGGATAAACTTGTCCGGTGTGATTATTTCTCCCCTGACTCCGCGCATGCGCAGCAGCAGTTCGCAATGGGTGGTTTCCCCCTGAAGTCCTTGTATCCGTTGCTGGTAGAGGACAAGCCCGCTGTTGCCCAGAGCATCCTGCAAACGGTGTATCCACTGCATTTCACCACGCCGCAGGGTCAATTGCGTATCATCTTCAGTATAGGCGTGGATACGGTTGCGTCCTCTGTCCTTGGCAGCATAGCAGGCCATGTCCGCCATGCTGAGCAGTGCATCCGTTGTCTGCTCTCCGTTGACGATGACCAGACCGATGCTGGCTCCAACTCGGAAAGTGCGGTTATCCCAGACAAAATGAAAGTGGCGGATGGTGTTCAGCAGTTCCCTGGCGATGGTTTCCGCACGTTCAAGCGGGCAATATCTCAAGAGCACACCAAATTCATCCCCCCCGAGACGGGCCAGGATGTCGCTATCCCGGATGTTTTTCTGCAGATGCTGGGAAAGACTGCGCAACAGGCTATCTCCTGCCAAGTGCCCGCAGGAGTCATTCACGAGCTTGAATTGATCCAGGTCGATGTAGAGCAAGGCGTGGGATTCATTTTCCTGTTGCGAACTATCTACCACAGCATTCAGATGACGTTCAAACTCAACCCGGTTGATAAGGCCGGTGAGGTTGTCGTGAAAAGCCATGTGCCGAATTTTGGCTTCAGCAGCCTGATGGGCACGGCGATTCTCCGATTCGCGAAGTTCTCGTTCAATGGCTGGGAGAAGACGTGTGAGATTGTTCTTCATCACGTAGTCGTGGGCGCCGGATTTCATGGCATCCACGGCTATTTCTTCACCGATGCTACCGGAAACCAGGATGAAAGGTGTGTTGGGGTCGTGCTGCTGGGCGAGCTCCAGCGCTTCCGTGGAATTGAAGTTCGGCATGTTGTGATCGGCGATGATGAGATCCCAGGCTTGCGATTCAAGCGCCGACTGCATGTCTGCTGAGGAATCCACCTGCTGCATCTGTACCGCATAACCGCCTCGCTGGAGTTCATGCAGGAGGAGCAATGCATCATCCTCTGAATCCTCGGCGATCAGTACTTTGAGTGAGAGGCCGTCACTCCCTCCCATAGGGAACCTCGTTGAGCACCATCCAGTAGAGACCCAGCTGTCGGGCTGCCTCGATGAACTGCTCGAAGTCCACCGGTTTGCGTACATAGCTGTTGGCGCCGAGCTCGTAGCTGCGAATCAGATCCTGTTCTTCATTTGAGGAGGTGAGCACTACGACCGGTATGCGACTGGTATTCGGGTTGGCTCGCAGCTGTTCCAGCACCTGCAAGCCGTCTACTTTGGGCAATTTGAGATCCAGCAATATGACCTGGGGCAATATACTGGTATCCCGCTCGGAATATTCGCCTTCACCGAACAGGTAATCCAGGGCTTCCTGGCCATCACGGGCGACGATGATGGTATTGGCAATGTTGTGTTTGTGCAGGGCACGCAGGGTTAGCGCTTCATCATCCAGGTTGTCCTCGACCAGAAGTAATGTTTTCTGTGTCATTTTGTATCTCTCCTTGCTACATTTTTTATCATACCAGATTGCTGACAAGGATTTAAGGAGCCTCTGATTCAGTCGTCATCTCGGTGCGCCACCCGGAAATGGAGGAAATAGGAACTCTTGGAAGGGCGAAGATCGAACAATACATGACCCCGGAGATGGAGAAGACAGGGCGAAGCAGGCCCGTGCGAGGCCGGGATCGAATGCTTTTATGGTGCCCGATTACGGCCTGTGTCGGAACAGTTTTCCGCACCCAGTCTGAAGTAGAAAGCAGCCCCTTCACCTTCTTGAGCCTTGGCCCAGATTTTTCCTCCATGACGGGAAAGAATGCGTTGCACGGTAGCGAGTCCGACGCCGGTTCCGGGGAAATCGCTATCCCGGTGCAGCCGCTGGAAAGCGCCGAAGAGCTTGTCTGCATGGCGCATATCAAAGCCCACGCCGTTGTCACGAATACAGAACGCGCCAGTATCATCTTCCAAGCGGTGAAAGCTGATGTTGGAGACGGCTTCCCGAGCGGTGAATTTCCAGGCGTTTCCAAGCAGGTTTTCCATTACTACTCGCAGCAGGCGGGGATCCCCCTGCACCTGCAAATCATCGTCCAGCGTCAGTTCCAGGCGGCGTTCGGGTTCCTCTTCACGAAGCGCCGTCACTGCCGATCTGGCGATTTCGCTGAGGTTTACTTCCTTGCAAACCAATTCACTGCGACTGACCCTGGATAACTGCAGTATCTCGTCGATCAGTATTCCCATGCGCTGAGCACCGTTACGCACCCGTCTCAGGTAGTCGTGCGCTGTTTCGTCGAGCTGGTCACCATAGTCTTCCACCAGGGCCAGGCTGAAGCCGTCAATGGCGCGCAGAGGGGCTCTCAAGTCGTGAGATACAGAATAGGAAAAGGCTTCCAGTTCCTTGTTGGATGTCTGCAGACGCTCTGCCATCTGTTCGAGCTCACTCTCACGTTTCTTGAGTTCACTGATATCGATAGCATAGCCCACCATTCCTACGGGAGTTCCATCATCATCGTAGATGAGTGAAAGGGAGAGGTGAACCAGGAGCTGTGTTCCATCAGCTTTTTGTAACAGGGTTTCCACTTCATGTGTCCCTTTTTTTCGCAATGGCAGAATGATTTTATCTTCCAGAAATTTGCGCCGGGATCCAGGATAGAGGATAGAGATGTGCTGGCCCAGTGTACTTTGTGTGGAAAAACCCAGAATGCGCTCTGCACCGCCGTTCCAGCTGGTGATATAACCATCGAGGTCGGTAGTTACTACAGAATCATGCGTTTGGTCGATGATCTGTGCCTGATGCCTGATCATAGCAGTGCGCTCCTCTACCAGTTGCTGCAGATGTTTCCTGTGCAAAGTCAGTTCTTTCTCGATGTGCACGCGCTCCGTGATGTCCTGCGTAGTGCCGAACATGCGCAATGGTTTTCCCTGTTCGTCGTGGGTTACCTTGCCATGCTCCTCAACCACTCGTATGCGTCCATCGGGCAGAAGCACCTGGTGCTGAACATGGTAAGGTATTTCTTCATCAGGCCGCATGGCACGTTGCATCTCCTCCTGGACTTTTTGCCTGTCTTCCGGATGGACGGCGTGCATGAAGTTTTGGGCGCTGGCTTCCACTTCTCCCGGCTTGTAGCCGAATAGGCGGAATTCCTCATCAGACCAGGTGGCTTTTCCTGTGGTGAGATCGAGATCCCAGTTGCCCATGTGTGCCAGTGCCTGGGCTTCTTTCAGATTGGATTCGCTTGCAGTCAATGCCTGTTCTGCATGTGCGCGGGCGGTAATATCCGAGATCACAGAAATAAAGCCCGTAATCTTTCCAGCTTCGTCGCGCTGGTAGTCCCAGGTGACTTCCAGGATAACCTCCCGGCCATCAACTGTATGGTTATATGTGATGTATGGCTCGGGTGCGGGTTCATCTTTCACCACATAGGCCAAGTAGTCGCGTAATTCCTTTTTGCGTTTGCTGTCCAGCTGAAAGTCCCAGATGTATTTGCCAATGAGTTCATCGGGCTTGTAACCGAGAATGTTGTGTTGGGCAATATTACTGTAGGTGATCATTCCCCGCGTATCATTCTCCTGAATACCGTGAGGAAGAGTGTTCAGCAGCAGAGCCAACCGCCGCTCACTCTTTTTCAGCGCTTCCTGGACCCGAAAATGCTCCGTTATGTCCTGTACAGTACCGATGGATTTCAGGGGATTCCCTGCCTCGTCAAAATGGGATTCACAGCGCTCGTGGACATGTTTGATGCGGCCATCACTCATCAGCAGCCGATGAACAATGTCGTAGGGAGTGCGTGTTTGCAACGATTCAGTATAAGCCCGGTTTACCTCATCTCGGTCTTCGGGGTGGATAGTGTTCAGAAATCCTTCATAGGTAGCGCCAAATTTATCCTGATCGATCTCGAATAGTTGGAAAATCTCGTCAGACCACCAGAGGGTGTTGGTAGTCAGATCAAGTTCCCAGTTGCCGATCCGGGCGATGCGTTGCGCCTGGGACAGCCTCTCCTTGATTTTGCCCAATTCCTGAATCTGCTTATCGTTTATCGTCGTGATCTTTATTTGTTCCTTGGAATTTTCCATCATTCTGTAGTTCATTTACTTCGTTCAGTGAATCAATAGCTTACATCGTTTCATATGTTGTTTGTTTACCCAAAATCCGAGCTGAGATACCACCAATAATCCAAGTGGGGACTCTTTGTCTTAAAGGCGTTACAATTCAGAATGTATAGTTGCATAAAACAATGCCCAATGCTGGCGTTTCTGTGCGCCCTGCTGTCGAGCGGCTGCGTCTTCGTTCCGGAACAGGTGCAACTGACTCACAATGGCAGTCCCATCTTTGCATGTGAACAAACAATACCGGTCATTACAGATGCGGAAGCGCTGGATGCCGATGCTTTTTCGCTGACTACCTGGAATATTTACAAGGGCAAACTTGGCGGTTGGAAACGGGATCTGCATGCCCTCGGTCAGCATTCGGATCTGCTGTTGTTACAGGAAGCCTATCTTGAACCTGAGTTACGGGGCTGGTTGAATCAGGAATCACTGGATTGGACCATGGTGGAGGCGTTCAATTTGCGTGGATACTGGACTGGCGTTTTGACCGGAGCAAAGGTTTCCCAGCTGTCACCTTGTGCTCAACGTATTCGAGAACCCTATTTGCGGCTGCCGAAGACGGCGTTGCTCAGTTATTTTTCTATTCGCGGCCATGCAGTGCCGTTGCTCGTAGCCAATGTGCATGGCGTGAATTTTACGCTGGGTAACAGTGATCTTGATGCCCAGCTCGAGGCTATAGAAAAGGTAATTGCCGCCCATGACGGGCCGGTCATTCTGGCAGGTGACTTCAACACCTGGAATTCCGCCCGTATGGGGGTGGTGGACAAGCTTGCTGCCAGTCAGCATCTGCAAACTGTCTCTTTCAAGAGGACTCCTGCCAGTCGTTTCGGACATTCCATCGATCATATATACTACCGTGGTCTGCTGCCCTTGCGCAGCCGGATAATAGAAGCATATTCTTCTGATAACTACCCTCTGACTGTAACTTTCAGACTGGATCCTGATACATGAAAATACAATTTGTCGGGTTTTTTCTCTATGTTGTGCTTTGTGGCGCTGCGTCGGCCACATCCACTGACGGGGAAATCGAACACTTGCTTGAATTCGTTGCCAATTCCGGTTGTACTTTCGAGCGCAATGGTAGTCTTTATGCTTCTGTTGAAGCAAGAAACCATATCCAGCGCAAGTACAATCACATAAAGAACAGACTAAGAAGCACTGAGGATTTCCTTCGCTATGCGGCGTCGCAAAGCAGCATGAGCGGTAAGCAATATCACGCAACCTGCAATGGAAAAACCATTACCAGCAAGGAATGGCTGACCACCGAGTTAAAGCGCTATCGCCAGCAAGAAAAGTAATGGCCACCTAGAAGGATCCATTCTTCGTTACGCTGACGAAGGCTGGAATGGCAACAGCTTGAGATACTCTGATATGAAGCGTTTGAAACTGTTATTGGTGCTGACGGTATTGAGTGGTTGTGCTACATCTCCTCCTTCAAATATCAACGATCTTTGTACCATCTTCGAGGAGAAGGATGGCTGGTACAAGAGCGCCAAGGCATCGGAAAGGCGTTGGGGTACGCCTGTGCATGTACAAATGGCGATCTTGCGCCAGGAATCGGCTTTTCGTGATGATGCGCAACCTCCCAGAGGAAAGCTGCTGGGGGTGATTCCCTGGAAGCGGCCGTCTTCGGCTTTTGGTTATCCACAGGCGAAGGATGAAACCTGGGGCTGGTATATCAGGAAAACCGGTAATCGTGGTGCGGATCGGGATGATTTCGAAGATGCAGTGGATTTCGTCGGCTGGTATACGAACATCAGTCACAGCAAGTTGGGCATTTCAAAATGGGATGCTAAACATCAATACCTTGCCTACCATGAGGGACATGGGGGGTATCGTAACCGCAGTTACAAAAGTAAATCATGGCTGATAAAAGTAGCCGACAAGGTGGATCGGCAATCAAAAGTCTATGCCCGGCAGCTCAAGGGTTGTGAAAAGGGGTTGGACAAAGGATGGTCTTTGTGGCCTTTTTGATCCGGATTTCCCAACACTGCTGATCTGTAAATCAGGGTGGGTTTTCAGAAACAAGCTGTGTATGTCCTGCAAGCATGCATGCTGTTGGCTGGAACAGGACTCTGATTCAGTTGTTTGCAATGCTATGCCGGCTGCACGTTTACTCTGCTGTTAGGTGATATGCTAGAATCTCGCTGCGTTGCGGAATCTTCAGAACTGTGTCGCACAGACTGAATTCCATGCACCGGCCCAGGTGGCGAAATTGGTAGACGCAAGGGACTTAAAATCCCTCGGTGGCGACACCGTGCCGGTTCGATTCCGGCCCTGGGCACCAAGTTGAACAAGGGCTTGCCATGGATTATGGCGAGCCCTTTTTTCATCGTTAGCTTAAAATGTCCATTCCCGGCAGTGTTGCTGATATAGTCGGAAGAAAAGGGGGTGTTAGCCAGATGGAAGCATTGGATCAGCAGGCAGAAGTGAGCTTTCTTCAAGATGAAGCAGGGCTTCCCTTGCTTGTCAGTTCAGGTGCATGGCGTGTGGCTACGCTGAACCGGGTCGTTCCCGCACTGGAACGCCATTCCCGCAAGATAACAGGTCAAGCGCTGCGCTGGGATGTGTCCAGAATCACGTCCATCGATTCGGCTGGTATCATCCTTTTCAGATACTATCTGGATGTATTTCAAGAACGGGGTTGCCAGGTAGAGGTAGTGGGTGTCTCTGCGGAGCAGCAAAAACTCTCGCAGATGATTTCGTCCTATCTCACCGGTTCTCCAGCGAAGCCGGCTGCGGTGCCATCCCGGTTGGTTCGCTATCTGGAGCACATTGGTAAAACGGTAGTATCTGCATGGCGTGATCTGGCTGCCTTTCTTTCCTTCCTCGGGGAGGATTTCATTGTACTGATCCTGTTGCTGGTGCAACCCTGGAAGATGCGCTATGGGGCCATCGTCAAGAATATCCAGGAAGCTGGTGTACGGGCCATACCGATCATCACATTGACCAGTTTCCTTATCGGCGTGGTCATTGCCTATCAGGGTGCGGTGCAGCTGCAGAAATTCGGTGCCAATATTTTCGTGGTGGATATGATTGCCATATCGGTGACGCGGGAACTGGCACCATTGATTACCGCAATTGTGGTCGCGGGACGCACCGGTTCTTCCTACACGGCGCAGATCGGTGTGATGAAGATCACCCAGGAAATCGATGCCATGCGTATCATGGGGTTTGAACCCCACCGGTTTCTGGTACTTCCCAGGGTGATTGCTGTCATGATCGCACTGCCTCTGATGATCTTCTTTGCCGATATCGTTGGCATCTTCGGCGGCATGGTAGTCGCAAATATCCATCTGCAGATTTCGTGGCCGGAATTCATTCATCGCCTGCAGAATGTGCTGGAAGTGAAACACGTATGGATCGGCATCGCCAAGGGACCGTTCTTCGCCTGGCTGATTGCCATTGTTGGCTGCTTTCGGGGTTTCCAGGTATCCCGCAATACGGAAAGCATTGGCCGCTACACGACGATCAGTGTGGTGAATGCCATTTTTCTGGTGATTGCCTGTGATGCATTGTTTTCAGTGGTATTCACCAAGCTGGGGATATGAAGAAGGTTATTTGTGTATCGGATGTGGTCACTCGTTTCGGCGAGAATCTGGTGCATGACGGCATCAGCCTCAGTGTTGGTGAGGGAGAGATATACGGTTTGCTGGGTGGGAGTGGCTCCGGAAAATCCACCCTGTTGCGTGAGATGATCATGCTGCAACGCCCGCAGTCAGGGGATATACAGGTGCTTGGGTACGACCTGGGTTCTTTGTCACGTGAAGAAGCCGCTTGGCTGCGCCGACAATGGGGGGTGCTTTTTCAGGCTGGTGCATTGTATTCGTCCCTGACGGTTGCGGAAAATGTAGGCATCACGCTGAAGGAGTACACCAGATTGCCTGCTGACGTCATCGAGGAAATTGTGCAGACCAAAATCAGCATGGTCGGCCTTCCTGAATATGCTGCCAGGCTTTATCCGGCACAACTCAGCGGTGGCATGGTCAAGCGGGCTTCGCTGGCGAGAGCATTGGCAATGGATCCGCGACTGCTTTTTCTGGATGAACCCACGTCGGGCCTGGATCCCATAGGTGCAGAAGCATTTGATAAACTGATCGTGGAATTGCGGACGATGCTGAACCTGACGGTGGTGATGGTGACTCATGACCTGGACTCGATCTGGACCATCGTGGATCGCCTTGCGGTATTGGGAGAGAGACGGGTTATTGCCGAGGGCAGCTTGCAACAGGTAATGAAACAGCATCACCCTATTATTCAGAAGTTTTTTTTCGGCGAGCGGGGGCGGCTGCGCAGCGGCAATGGAAAGTAAGATCAACTATGTGATAGTCGGATTGTTTGTGGTATTGCTTACCGCAGGCCTGCTGGGTTTCGTCTACTGGCTGGCCAGTGAAGGTGGGCGTGAAAACTACATCGACTATCATGTATATATGCAGGAGTCGGTAGCTGGCTTGAGTGCTGATGCTGCGGTGAAGTATCGAGGCGTGGATGTGGGCACAGTAAAGCGTATGTTGCTGAATCCGGACAATCCGGAGCAGGTGCTGCTGGTACTCCGCATCAAGCAGGATACGCCCGTAACCACGGATACGCGGGCAACGATCCGCTTCTATGGTGTAACCGGGCTGGGATATATCGAATTGCAAGGCAACAATAGACATGCGCCCAAGCTCAAGGCAGAACCGGGAAAAGTGCCGGTCATACTCTCAACCCCATCGACCATGGCTCGCCTGGATGAGGGGCTCAGCGACCTGGCTGCCAAATCGGTACAGATGCTCGAGCGGATCAACCTCTTGCTCAGCGATCAGAATCTGCACGTCTTTTCAGAACTGTTGGTGGAGGTCAGGCAAGCCGCCATCCAGCTTCGAAAACAGACAGAACAATTGCATGTGCTGATTGAAAAGGGGGTAGTCATGGAGGAAGAAGTTATTCGGGCATTTGAAACTGTCGATACTTCGGCAGATAGCGTGGAACAGATGGCAAATGATTTGCGTCAGATTTATGCAGGCTTGGGAAAGGATCTGCAGAAGGAACTGCAGGGCAGTTTCGCCAGGCTGAAACAGTTGCTTGAAAATCTCGATATACTCAGCAGGGATCTGCAGCGCAGTGTGCGTGAGTTCAATACTGCTCCGGCTGACCTGCTGTTCAAACGCAGCACGCCAAAACCGGGTCCGGGAGAGGAGCCATGAATCAGATTGCTCGCCTGTGTTTTCTGTGCCTGTTGTTGACCGGTTGTGCCACACAGAAACTCCCACCAGTTACGGAATATGCACTTGCTCCAAAAATGATGTCCTCGCATCAACCGGAACAAACTGTACCGCTGACTATCAAACTCTCACCCATCGTCGCATCCCAGGTATACATGACACCTGATTTCTATTATGTCGATGACAGTTACCAGCGCAATCCCTATGCCTACAGTCGCTGGATTGATGCGCCGGTACGCATGCTGCGACTGGTGTTGCAGGACGGACTGGAACAAAGTGGCTTGTTCGAGGCGGTATTGCCACCATCATCGATATTGCCCGCCGACCTGCAGCTGGAAACCACCCTCTACGATTTTTCTCACCATGTGGGAACGGGCAGTTCTTCAGAGGCTGTGGTCAGAATACGTTTTTATCTCGTTGATGTAAGAAAAGGAAAAATACTGGGCTCACGACAATTTGTATCTCATACGCCTTCCGCCAGCAAGGACGCAAAGAGCGGGGTGGCCGCTATCAATATATCGGTTTCTGACATCCTTGAGGAGCTGATTTCCTGGTTGGCAGCGACTGTCTCAGACAAATGACGTTGGCATAGGAAAGCACATGAGCTGGCTTTTTAAATTGCTGCTGTACAGCTTGGCAGCGATTGTGTTGGCAGTATCTTTAACATTCCTTTCATTTCAGCTGGCGGATCAACACACCCGAAGAGGCTGGCTGCTATCGCTGGTGGAAAGTGTTCCCGGGGTCAGCCTCGAACTGGGTGAAGATTTTCAGTGGGAAATGGGAACACGCCTCTCTCTACGAACGCGGGATGTCAAGCTGCATGTAGATGACCGTCACGGTGACTTGAAGCTCAAAGCCGCAATGCTTGACGTCTCCTTCCCGCTCTTCCCCATGCTTTTTGGCCGTCTGGAACCTGACATTAATGGGCAGGCCATCACTGGTAGCCTGAAGTTATCACCTTCAACCCCAAGCGAAAAAAGCGGATCCCCCTGGTTGGCGGTTTATCCGGGGAATATTGGCCTCGTCGACATTCATTTCATCTTGCAGCAACAGGACGGGAGCAGCGAGTTGAGTTTGGACAAGCTGTTATTTGTTCATCAACCCGGTGATCTGAGCTTACTCCTTGCCGGCAAATATGACGACCTGCCCTTGCGGCTGGAAAGCAAGCGTGTTCAGCCGAACCTTATTGAAGTAACCGGCAAGTTGGCGAACGTGGATATCCTGGCAAAAGGGTCAGTCGATTTCATGGATGAAACTTCATTGCCGAGGCTGGATCTCGACGTCCAACTGAATGCGCCGAACCTTGATTTCCTCGGAAAAGGAACAGGGGGCCTGGTGTCACTTCCAGGGCCGGTAACGCTGACTGCCAAATTGCATGCTGACAACACATGGGAGCTGTCAAGGATCGTCTTTCGTTCTGAAAACAAGCATCTGAAGATTCATGCTGAAGGAGAAATTACGGATCTGTTTGCCATGCAGGGAGCCGATGTATCCTGGAGCGTGAGAGCAGAGGATCTGGCTGCGGTTCTGAAAAGCGGGAAGATGGGAGGAGGGGAGGCGTTTCTCAAGGGAAAACTGCAGGCAACGGGAAGACTGCTGACAGCAGATGGGCGGTTGTCGGTGAAAGATATCGAAGCCACTTTGCAGCGCAAGGGCTTGCGGATGAATATGAGCGGCCTTGTCGGTGATCTTCTGGAACTCGAGGGCGCACATCTGAAGCTGTTACTGGTAGCAGACTCGCTGAAGACTCTTGGCTTCGATGGAATCACGTCCGATCAGGCGGTCAAGATGACCGGTAAGCTTGATAGCGTTTCCGGAAAAGATAGTCTGGCGTTGAAAATGGATATGCTGGGAAGGGGGTGGGTGTTTCAGGCGCGGGGTGATGTCGCCACGAAAGGACAGAAAATGCTACCGCTGCTGGATGTGAGCCTGACCGCAGACAATCTGTCCTTGCTGGGGGACATGGCTGGACTGGAGTTGCAGCCAGTGAATCCTGTTCG
Source organism: uncultured Sedimenticola sp. (assembly GCA_964522855.1). Lineage (GTDB taxonomy): Bacteria > Pseudomonadota > Gammaproteobacteria > Chromatiales > Chromatiaceae > Thiolapillus. The sequence continues at coordinate 40,110 of CAZFXI010000008.1, read as the reverse complement.
GGGAAAGTTTAAGGCAAGCCTTCGGAGAGATCGGCTTTCTTTGGAGGATATTGACCTGCTTGCGGGAGAAAGTGATCTGCGAGGCAATCTGAATATTCTACTGGGAGAAAACACCACCGATGGCAAAACCAGCGGGCATCTGTACAGCAGGCTACTGGATGCAAAAGCAATGTTTCCCGATAAAAAATCGAAAAAACTCAAGGTGATAAAAAACGCGGAAGTGGAATCTGTACTGGCGGAAAAAGAGAAAACAACGGCTAAAATGTTTTCTGACCGGGCATTGTCTTTTGACAGGATAAAGGACGTCAGTTTAGGTATACAACTGGACGTTGAGGAATTCAGGGGGCCGAATATCGAGGCGCATGATATAAAGATGCCGGTCGCTATCCAGCGCGGAATACTTCAGATGGGAGCATTTTCCGCCACCATGGGTGGCCGTCCTCTGAATGGCCTAGTGAAACTGGATCTGAATACAGAATTGCCGCGCTACCGTCTGAGTCTGTCTGTCGAGAACATGGATGTGGCTGCGGCATTTCCTCGTGTACGACTTGAGAAAGGACAATCCAGGATGTGGATTGAGGTGGATGTAACCGGGATGGGGAGCAGTATTTCTCAGATGGCGGCCAGCATGAATGGGGAGGTTCTTCTGGGACTGAAGGATTACGCGGTTGGCAGCGGGCTGCCCGAGAAGCTGGGCGAAAGTATTCTGGAAACCATCAATCCCATCAAGGACGACAACAAGAATATCCTCCAGTGTGGTGCGGCCTATTTTTCAATCAAGGACGGGCTGGCAACTACGCCACGGGGTATTGCCGCAGTATTTGAACAGGCAGCCTGGCTGGGGCAGGGAACATTGAATCTTTCCACTGAAAACATCATGCTCAGTCTCAAGCCCTATCCAAGGAAAGGGTTCGGCTTGCAGCTGCGGGGCGTCGCAAATCTGGTCATGCTCGGGGGCAGTCTGTCATCCCCGACCTTGCTGATCGATCCCAAAGGCGCCATTGAGACCTATATTTCCTATGCGGCAGCCGCCTCTACGGGGGGCGCAAGTTTGCTTGTCGAAGGTTTGCTGAAACAATCGAGAGCGAATGAAGATGTGTGCGACCAGATATTGACGGGCAGCAATGTATCCCGGGAAAAAGGTGGGAAGCTCCCCCGGGAGTCGCGAGACTCTGGTGAAGACAGGTTCGATATCCATGATCAACAATAGGTGCTGCCTGATTGCGCCTTTGTCCTGCAACAATCCCGGTTTCTGCGCGGTGGCGTGATAATTTGGTGATATTTCCGGTCTATGCTGGAAATACGTCAGGGCCGGATATTCTTATCAATGACAAATATACTGGTAATCGAAGATGACCAGGACATCGCATTCCTGGTTGCCATGCACCTTCGGGATCACGGTTCCGAAGTCGATGTCTGTCATCATGGCCAGGAAGGAATGGAAAAAGCCTGTAGCGGGCGCTACGACCTGATCATTCTGGATCTGATGCTGCCGGGTGTGGATGGATTGGAGATTTGCCGTAAAGTACGTGCGCGGGAACAGTACACGCCCATACTCATGCTTACTGCCAGGACAGCGGAAATGGATCGCGTGCTGGGGCTGGAAATCGGCGCCGATGACTATCTGACCAAGCCGTTCAGCGTGCGCGAGCTGGTAGCACGCACCAAGGCCATTTGCCGCCGCATTTCCGCCATGGATGAAGTGGCGAAATCCCCCCTCAAACCGCTGAAACTCAAAGACCTGGAGATTGACCACCAGGGTCGAATGGCGTTCATCAGGCAAAAGCCTCTGGATCTGACAGCAAGGGAATTCGATCTGCTCTGGCACTTTGCCTGCCATCCGGGACAGGTGTTCACTCGTTGTCAGTTGCTGGACGCCGTATGGGGTTATTCTCACGAAGGCTATGAGCACACCGTCAACTCCCATATCAATCGCCTGCGAGCAAAAATTGAAGCAGATCCATCCAGGCCGGAGTGGATTTTGACCGTGTGGGGTGTGGGGTACAAGTTTTTGGCCGGCCAGAGTGCGGCATCGTGAACGGGTCAGGCGGCCTATACCGGAAGATGGCGTTGTTGCTGTTTGTATTGTTGCTTGCCATCGGCGGCATTTTTTTCTGGTTGCTCAATTACACCTCCAGTACTTATCAGCAGGAAGTGATGCAAAAGCTGAACCAGGGGCTTGCCGGGCATCTGGTGGAAAGCGATTCGCTGCTCGCCGGAGGAAAAGTAAACCAGGAGGCGCTGAAACATCTGTTTCATCAGCTCATGGTGGTGAATCCTTCTATTGAAGTCTATTTGCTTGATCCGACAGGCGCTATTCTTGCCTTTTCTGCACCGGAGGGCAGGGTGAAACGTGAGCGCATCTCCCTTGGACCGATTCGGCAATTTATCGACAAGGAAGTCACTTATCCCTCACTGGGGGATGATCCAAGATCACCAGAGGGTAGAAAGGTATTCTCGGCTTCGCCAATACAAAACAACGGAAATCTGCAGGGTTACCTCTACGTGATTCTCGGTGGCGAGGCCTATGACAGCATCGCTCAGCGGATCGCCGAGAGCTATGCCTTGCGGGTGGCACTGTGGCTGTTGTTTGCCGCGCTTTTTGTCAGCATGATCTTTGGTCTGGTCGGATTCTTTCTGATCACACGTCGCCTGAGACTGCTGACAAAAGTGATGCAATCGGTTTCCCCGGAACAAAAAATAGAACCTGTTACCCGTTATCCTCAAGATGAAAGCAGGAGGGATGACGAGATAGAGTCTTTGGGCAGAAGCTTCAACCAGATGGCGGACCGCATCGATCAGCAGGTTACCGAGTTGAAGCGTAACGATGCCCAGCGCCGGGAGATGATCGCCAATATCTCTCATGATCTGCGCACCCCCCTGACTTCCTTGCATGGCTATATAGAAACCTTGCTGCTGAAAGACAGCAAGCTGAACGATGACCAGCGTCGCCAGTATCTAACCATCGCCAATACCCAAAGCAATCAGCTCATACGGCTGGTGTCGGAACTGTTTGAGCTGGCCAAGCTAGATTCCTGTGAAACCATACTGAATGTCGAGGCATTTTCCCTGGCAGAACTGGTGCAGGATGTGGTCAACAAATTCAAGCTGAAGGCGCGGGAGCGGGACGTACACCTGATCATGGATTGTCAGCCTCAATTGCCTTTTGCCTATGGAGATATCGGTCTCATCCAGAGGGTGCTGGATAACCTGATTGAAAACGCCTTGCAGCATACGCAAAGGGGAGGGGAAGTAAAGGTGTCTCTGAATACTGCCGGCAAGCATATTTCGGTGGAAATATCGGATACCGGCAGTGGTATTCCACAGGAGGAACTGCCCTACATATTCGAACGATTCTACCGACTCGACAAGAGTCGCAAGACCAGTGCCCAGCATGCGGGTCTGGGGCTGGCGATTGCAAAACGGATCTTGGAACTGCACAAAAGCAGAATCTGGGCGCAAAGCCAACCTGACAGAGGTACCACCTTCGGTTTTCAGGTGTCGCTGGTTGCGGGGTGATTTGTTACACAATTGTGATATTCGTGTGAAGGTCACGGGATATTTGTGGTTCATGCTTTGAATGACAGCAATGTTGCTGCACAGCGACTCATACGAAGGAGTGAATCATGAAAAAACAGATGCTCACCGCCATGTTGTTGGCACTGCCGCTTTCCCTTGGCGCCAGCCAGGCCATGGCAGACAATTATCGCGTTACCATCACCAACCTCACACAGGCCCAGTTCTTTACCCCGATTCTGGTTGCTTCCCATGCGTCGGGACATCCCGTGTTTCAACCCGGACAGCCCGCTTCTGCCGAATTGGAAGCGGTAGCTGAAGGCGGTGATACCGGCCCGCTTGTGGCCGCACTGGAAGCGTCTTCTGATACTTACGATATCGGCTCTTCGGAAGGTCTGCTGGCCCCGGGGCAAAGCGTTACCATTGAAGTGGAAGGCCGGAGAAGCTTTCGTTACCTCTCACTGGTGTCCATGCTGATTCCAACCAATGATGCCTTTATCGGTCTCAGTGGCATGAAAGTGCCGCGCCGCATGAATAATCCGACCACGATACCGATTCCTGCCTATGATGCCGGTACCGAGATCAACGATGAATCCTGCGCACATATACCCGGTCCGGTCTGTGGTGGGGAAGGGATGTCTGCGGCAGGTGGCGAAGGTTTCGTGTATGTGCATTCCGGCATTCATGGAACGGGTGACCTGGCTGCAGAAACCTATGATTGGCGCAATCCGGCAGCTTTGGTAACCATCGAAAGAATGCGCTGATGTGCCACTTTGCCCTCTCTATGGGAGAGGGCAAAGTGGTGATTGGCCGGCGGGTCAGATTTTTCCGAGCTTTGCCAACATCTTGGCGGCGATTTCCTCGATGGACATGGAAGTCGTGTCGATGAAGGGAATACGGTAGCGCTTGTAGAGCTTCTCGGCGGCACTGATTTCCCACTGACATTGTTCCAGCGTGGCGTAGCGTCCCGTGGCACGTCGTTCCTGGCGGATGCGCTGCAACTGGTAGGCATCGATCGTCAGCCCGTAGAGCTTGTCCTGATGGGGCTGGAGGGCCTTGGGCAGGGTGATGGTTTCCAGGTCATCCTCGGTGAGTGGGTAGTTGGCAGCCAGAATGCCGTATTGCAGACCCATGTACAGACAGGTGGGGGTCTTGCCGCTGCGCGAAACACCCAGCAGGATGATGTCGGCCAACGGATAGTTCTTGATGATGGCGCCATCGTCATTGGTCAAGGCAAAATTCACCGCGTGGATGCGGTCGTGATAGGCATTGGCATTTACCATGCCGTGAACCTGTCCGTGTCGGTGGGAAGAGGGCAGGTTCAGCTCTTTTTCCAGTACGCCGGTGAAGGTTTCGAAATAGTCCATCACCAGCCCCTGGCATTCTTTCAGACAGTCCCGGATCTCGGGGTCGACCAGGGTACTGAATATGAGCGGACGGCTGCCGGACTCGCCAGCCGCCTTGTTGATTTCCCGCACCACCTTGAGGATCTTTTCCCTGCTGTCCAGGAACGACCACTGGGTAATGTCATACTCGACATCCTGAAACTGACTGAGTAGAGACCGTCCCATGGCTTCGGCAGTCAGCCCGGTGTGATCAGAAAGAAAGAATACGCTTCGCTTCAAAGCTGTTCGCCCAGCATCTTCCAGGTGTCGATGACCGTATCCGGGTTCAGGGAGATACTGCTGATGCCCTGTTCCAACAGCCAGGCTGCCAGGTCCGGATAGTCCGATGGACCCTGACCACAAATGCCCACGTACTTGTTTTCCGCCTTGGCGGCACTGATGGCCATGGCCAGCATTTTCTTCACCGCAGGGTTTCGTTCATCGAATTTGTCCGCGACCAGGCCAGAGTCCCGGTCCAGGCCCAAGGTAAGCTGGGTCATATCGTTTGAGCCGATGGAGAAGCCGTCGAAGTATTGCAGAAACTCTCTTGCCAGCAGGGCATTGGAGGGAATTTCGCACATCATGATCAGTCGCAGTCCGTGCTCGCCACGTTTCAGGCCGTCTTTGGCCAGCAGTTCTGTTACCGCTTCCGCTTCTTCAAGGGTACGCACAAAAGGAATCATGACTTCCACATTCGTGAACCCCATGTCTTCACGAACCTTGCGGATAGCACGGCACTCCAGTTCGAAGCAGGGACGGAATTCCTCGGAGATGTAACGGGATGCGCCTCGGAAGCCGATCATGGGGTTCTCTTCCTCTGGCTCATAGCGTGTGCCACCGATGAGGTTGGCGTATTCATTGGATTTGAAATCCGACATGCGGATGATCACCGGATGATCCCTGAAACTGGCGGCCAGGGTAGCCATGCCTTCCACCAGCTTTTCCACATAAAAATCCACCGGACTGTCATAGCCGGCAGTACGGGCGTCAATGATTTTCTTCAATTCCTCAGGTAGTTCATCATATTCCAGCAATGCCTTTGGGTGTACGCCGATGGTGTTGTTGATGATGAATTCCAGACGGGCCAGCCCAACACCGGCATTGGGGATGCTGGAGAAGGAAAAAGCCCGGCTGGGATTGCCCACATTCATCATTATCTTGGTCGGGAGTTCCGGCAGGGTGCCGGTCTCGCCACTCTGTACTTCGTACTTGAGCAGGCCTTCAAAGATGATGCCATCGTCTCCTTCGGCACAGGAAACGGTGACCGGTTGCCCTTCAGGAATCCTGCTGGTTGCATCACCACAACCCACAATGGCCGGGATACCCAGTTCCCGGGCGATGATGGCGGCGTGGCAGGTGCGCCCGCCGCGGTTGGTGACGATGGCGGAAGCCCGTTGCATGATGGGTTCCCAGTCAGGATCGGTCATATCGGTGACCAGCACGTCACCTTCTTCCACCCGGAACATCTCGCTGGCATTTTTGATTACCTTGGTGACACCGGCACCGATACGTTGACCAATGGCGCGACCGCGGCACAATTCCTTGCCGCTTTCCAGTAGCTGGAATCGCTCGTTGTGACCCACCTTGGTGCGGCTCTCTACGGTTTCTGGCCTGGCCTGGAGGATGTACAGCTTGCCGTCCTCACCATCCAGCGCCCACTCGATATCCATGGGGCGCTGATAATGCTTTTCGATGATCACCGCATAGCGTGCCAGCTGCTCCACCTGCTCGTTGCTGAGCGAAAAGCGCTGACGATCTTCCTCGGACACATCCACTGTCTGTATGCCGTCCGGTTCGGAGTCGCTGTAGGTCATCTTGATGGCCTTGCTGCCCAGGCTGCGGCGCAGCACGGCAGGCCGCCGTGCTTCAAGATTTTCCTTGTGCACATAGAATTCATCGGGATTGACCGCGCCTTGCACGACAGTTTCGCCCAAGCCATAACTGCTGGTGATGAACACCACATCCCGGAAGCCGGATTCCGTGTCCAGGGTGAACATGACGCCGGCAGAGCCGATATCCGATCTGGCCATGCGCTGAATGCCTGCGGATAGAGCCACGTTTTCGTGATCGAAACCCTGGTGTACGCGGTAGGCAATCGCCCGGTCGTTGTACAGGGAGGCGAAGACCTTGCGAATGGCTGTCAGTACATTGTCCAGGCCAATGACGTTGAGGTAGGTTTCCTGTTGCCCGGCGAAAGAGGCATCAGGCAGGTCTTCAGCAGTAGCTGAGGAGCGAACGGCCACAGCGGGTGGTTTGCCGTCGACATACATTTTATTGTAGGCGGCAGTAACGGCGATTTCCAGTGCCTCGGGCAAGGGTTCTTCCATTACCCATTGGCGGATGGTCTTGCCAGCCTCGGCCAGTGCGACGACATCGCTTACATCCAGGCGCTTCAGCAAGGGATCGATGCGTCGTTTCAGTTGATCATGATTCAGAAAGTCGCGAAAAGCCTGCGCGGTGGTGGCAAAACCGCCTGGCACCTGTACGCCCTCAGCGGAAAGCTTGCTGATCATTTCGCCAAGGGAGGCGTTCTTGCCGCCTACCTGGGGCAGATTTTCCATGGATAGGTTTTCGAACCAGACAATCTGTTCCAGCATGAGTTTATCCTCGTTTACCTGTGTGTCAGCCTTGTTCATCGTATTGCCTGCTCAAGTTTTACGTTGACAGCTACTGCCTTTGCAGCCGCATGATTTGCCACAACCCCCGCCTTCTTCGCGAAAGGTGCCGAGTTCCGGATGGGAGCGGGCGAAATTTCTGCCAATCTGTTGTATCAACAGCCAGCCAATCAGAAGTGCCGGTACCGCCAGCATGGCGACGAGGTATTGCCACATCAGTGTCCACCTCCCAATCCGGCAAAGCCCATGAAGGACAATGATAGCAGCCCCCCCAGCATCAGGCTGAGGGCGGCACCCTGGGTGACACTGGGTAGTCTGGACAACACCAGTTTTTCCCGCAGTCCCGCCATCAGTGCAATGGCAAGGATAAAACCGGTGCCCGCGCCCAGGGCATAGGTGACTGACTGGGCGAAGTTGTATTCCCTGAAGGTCTGGAACAATGCCAATCCCAGGATGGCGCAGTTGGTGGTGATCAACGGGAGAAAGATGCCCAGGGAACGGAACAAGGCGGGGCTGTATTTTTTCAGGGTCATTTCCACCAGTTGCACCGCACTGGCGATGATGGCGATATAGGCAATCAGCCGCAGGAACTCGATATCGAGTGCCACCAGCACCAGGTTGACCGCATAGGCAGAGATGGAACTGACCAGCATCACGAACATGGTGGCCAGTCCCATGGGAATGGCGGTGTTGAGCTTTCCGGAAACACCGAGGAAGGGACACAGACCAAGAAACATGGCGAGGACAAAGTTGTTGGCCAGAACGGTGTTGAGAAAGATGAAACTCAATGAATCAGCCTGCATGGGCCTTCTCCTCTTGAGGGGCAGTCTGTCTTTGTTTTAGCCAGTCGAACAGCAGTAGCCAGGCGCCCAGCACCAGGAAGCCACCGGCGGGCAGTACCATCACTACCCAGGGTTGGAAATCGGGACCAAACAGGTCCACCTCAAATAAGCTGCCAGCACCCAGCACTTCGCGAACAATACCCAAACATAGCAGGGCGATGGTAAATCCTGTTCCCATACCTAACGCATTCACGACCGAGTTCAGGGGTTTGTGTTTGGAGGCATAGGCTTCTGCCCGCCCGAGGATAATGCAGTTGACCACGATCAACTGGATAAAAGCGCCAAGTGCGTTGTACAGATCCAGTGAGATGGCTTGAATCACATAGTCCACCATGGTGACAAAAGTGGCGATGATCACGATATAGGTGGCGATACGCACCTGCTTCGGAATAAAACTGCGCAACAGGGATACCAGTGCGCCCGATGCGACCAGCACGAAGGTCGTCGCCAGCCCCATGGCCAGGGCGTTGATGGCCGAATTGGTGACGGCAAGAACCGGACACATGCCCAGTAGCATCACGAATACCGGGTTGTCCTTCCACAGGCCTTCAGAAAAGGTTTCCCAGGTAATTTGGTTGTCAACGATTCGGCTCATTGCTGGGATCTCTCCAGTTGGTCGATCAGCGGCAACAGTCTTGGTAGCAGTGATTGGGCGGATTTATTCAGTGCCTTGCCCACGGCTTTGGAGGAGATGGTGGCGCCGGATATGGCATCTACTTCCCAGGCTTCCTTCTTGCTCCCGTGCTTGACGGTAACGATTGGGTTGAGCAAGGCGATTTGCTGTGGATCCAGCCTGGCATCCAGTTGGTTGAAGTTTTTCTGGAAGTCTGCATCCTTGATGATCTTGTCACCCAACCCCGGTGTCTCGGCCATCTTCAAGACCTTGATGCCGCGAATGCATTGGCATTGTGGGTCATACCCATACAGAAGGTAGATCATGCCCGCATAACCTTGGGCGCTTGCTTTGGCTGCAATGCCCAGCAGTTTTCCTTCGGCATCATAGCCGGCATAGATGGCTTGTCCCTCTAGCCCTTTTTCTGCGGGTTTCAGTTCGTTGCCCACCAGCACGAATTCCCTGTGGGCAACGCTTCCCGGGATCACCTTGGTCACCGCCGCTTCGATGGCGAGTCGCTGGTTTTCTGCAATCAGAGGCGCAGTGAGTTGGGAGGTGAGCACCACCAGAAAACCGGAGATCATAGCGATGCCGGTGAGTACCGCGATGATGGAAAAAGAGGGCGTCGCGGGTTGTTGCATCTGTTGACTGCTGGCACTCATGAGCGCTTCCTCTGTCCAAACACTCGTGGCTGAGTGAATTGATCGATCAAGGGTGTGGCGGCGTTGGCAAGCAGGATGGCATACATCACGCCTTCGGTGAGGCCACCAAACAGGCGAATGATGACGGTGAGCACGCCAATGAGCAGTCCGTAGATGACTACACCCCACGGCGTCACGGGAGAGCCCACCATGTCTGTCGCCATGAACCAGGCGCCGAGCATGAGGCCGCCGGAAAACAGCATGAACAGGGGATCGGGATAGTGCTGAGGGTCGATGAGGTAGAACAGTCCTGCGGTCAGTAGCGTTCCGAGCATGACAAAAAACGGGATGCGCCAGTCCAGGAAGTTACGCAGGGCCAGATACAGACCGCAGATCAGGATGATGGCCGCCGATGTTTCTCCGGCAGAACCGGCTGCATTGCCCAAAAACAGATCCAGCACAGAAGTGCTGATACCCTCGAATTTGTGCAGGCCCAGGGGCGTGGCGCCGGTAAAACCATCCACGGCGACTTGAGCATTCCAGCTGGTGACAGGATTGGGGACCATGAAAGGGGCGGTGAATGTGGAAGGGATGAAGCTGCTGAAACGCCCTTCAAACAGCGCCGGGGTCCAAGTGGTAATGGCCACGGGAAAGGCTGCCTGTACGAAGGCGCGGCCAACCAGGGCGGGGTTGAACACGTTCATACCCAGGCCGCCAAACATGACCTTGCCCATGGCGATGGCGATGAAGGCGGCGACGCCAACCATCCACAGGGGAAAGGCTGGTGGCAACGTCAGTCCAAGCAGCAGTCCGGTGATAGTGGCTGACCAGTCTCCCAGTGTGTTGCCTGTCCCTGCGCTGGCGTTGAACAGTCTTTCAGTGAGCAGGCAGGCTGAAACAGACGTAAGCAGCAGCATCAGGACGCTGATGCCGAACTGCCATACCGACCAGCCGGCAATGGGTAACAGGGCAAATACCACATTGCGCATGATGACCACCACATCCTGTGGCGCGTGCAGGTGCGGGGTGGTTCGCAGCTCAACCTGTGGTTTGTTTTTCATGGATTATGCAGCCTGTTCCCGGTTGATGGCTTTGGCGATGCGAAAATATTGCACCAGAGGAATATTGGCTGGGCAGACATAGGAACAACAGCCGCATTCAAAACAATGATTGAGGTTATAGTTCTCCGCCATTTCTTCATACTGTGCGACGGCGGCCAGTTGCCCCAATTGGGCCGGATTGAGGTGCATGGGGCAGGCGGACACACAGCGGGCACATTTGATGCAGGGCCAGATATTTCGTGTTTCTTCCTGGATGCCAGGCTCGTTCAATACCAGCAGGCCGGAGGTGCCTTTGGTGATGGGCGTATCCAGAGAGGATACCGCCGATCCCATCATGGGGCCGCCCAAAATGAATTCATTTACGCCGCCGACATAACCGACCTGATCCAGGATGAAACCGATGGGGGTACCAAGAGGTACCAGGTAGTTTCCTGGTCTTTTGATTCCAGGACCGGTGACGGTGATGATGCGTTCGATCAGACCTCCACCTTTGGGCAGGAGTTTTCCCAGTGCGGCCATGGTGCCCACATTGTTGACCACCACGCCGATGTCAGCCGGAATGCCCCCCGCAGGAACCTTGCGATTCAGCAGGGACTGAATGAGCATCTTTTCTGAGCCTTGGGGGTATTTGGTTTCTACCGCCTTAACCGAGATGTGAGGGTGATCCTGCAGGAGTTTGTGCAATACTTCCACAGCATCCATCTTGTTGTCTTCCACGCCAATGATGGCCTTGCTGGTGGCCGACGCTTGCATGGCATATTCGATGCCGCGAATCAGTGCTGCCGGGTATTCGAGCATGGTGCGATGATCACAACTCAGATAGGGTTCACACTCACAGCCATTGACTACCAGTGTGTCGACGCTCTTGTCTTCAGGAATCTTCAACTTGATATGTGAAGGGAAGGCGGCGCCACCCAGACCCACCAGTCCCGCGTCCTGAATCGCCTGCAGCATCTCATCGGTGTTCATGGAAGCCGGATCTTGTGGCGTCTGCCACAAGACTTCCTGGGTGGAGGCTTCATAGACTTCCAGCAGGATAGCGGGTTCTTTTGTTCCGCGGGCCGTGGTGATGAGTTCGATGCCCTTGATACGACCCGTGGCTGGGGCATGTATGGGGACAGAAACAGCGCCACTGGCACAGGCGATGGGTTGACCCCGCACCACTTCCTCCCCCTTCTTGACAATAGCCTGAGCCGGAGCACCGATGTGCTGGCCGAGTGGAAGAATCAACAAGGGAGGGAAGGGCAGGCGTCGAACAGGAACAGGAGCCGTCTCGCCCTTGTGTGCAGGCGGATGGATGCCATGCGAAAAGCTGGGGCGCCTGAAAAGACTCAGAATGCTCATGTTCCTGAGGAGCTCGTACTAGCTGTCGAGTGCAGCCAGTACCGCATCGTAGTCAGGTTCATCGACAGTTTCCGGTACCAGCTGTGTGTACATGACGGTACCTGCCTCATCGATGATGACGATGGATCGTGCTGCCAGACCCTCCAGAGGACCGTCTATCAGCAGCACACCATAGTCTTCAGCAAAGGATTTGTCTTTCATCATCGAAAGCGGCGTGACGTTTTCCAGTCCTTCGATGCTGCAGAAGCGACCCTGGGCAAAGGGCAGGTCTGCGGAGATCACCAATACTTCCGCGTCTTTTCGTTTTTCGAATGCGGCGTTGAATTTGCGTGCAGACTCGGCGCAGGTGGGCGTATCCAGGCTGGGTACGATATTCAGTACCAGCTTCTTGTTCGCATAGTCGCTCAGCCTTGCGGTACCGAGGCTGCCGGTGGTCAATTTGAAATCCGGTGCCGGGCTGCCTACTTCAGGCAGCTCGCCATTGGTGTGGATTTCCAGGTCGTTCTTCAAGGTTACTGTAGCCATATGTTCTGTTTCCTGTGTTGTTGTTGATGCAGAAAAAGGTTGTTTCCCGCGTTCTTACTCATTGATACTGTTCAGCACGTTTGATCAATTTGTCGACGTCTTTCTCGTTCATGTTCCAGGGGGTGCCCGGATGCAGGCAGCCAGCGGTGCATTTTTCGGCTGCCCGGACGATGTCCTTGTATTTTCCCCCTTGTGGATTGACCACTTCAGCCAGTTTATCCTGATTGTAAGCAAAGATACCCGGCGCAATTTCGGTGCATTCGTCACAGGCGGTACACTCGGGCGTATCGATCCACGCGGGTTCGTAGTCTGGTGCGGCAGCAGATGTCGCCACAGCCGATCCTGCTGTTCCACTGCCGTTTGCGGACACGCTGCCACTCAGTGCGTCGATGTTGCCGGATGCCGTCAGGGAAAGCAGGGTGGAACTGAGACGATTGGCCATCTCCACCTTGGTCTGCTCGATGAGGGCATCCACATCAACGGGATTGAGTTCGCCGGCAATACCCTTGAGCTGATGCCAGAAGTGCAGGCGTTCCTCGCCTGATTTGACGATTTCTGAAGAGCAGAGGATGCGTATCAGCTGATTCTTGCTGTTCACGGCCCAGATGTAAGGATAGCTTCCTTCGCGGTCGTCTTCATCCAGTTCCAGGAACTCGTGGAAGGGAATCATTTCATCCCCCCAGGTTTCCCGGGGAGCACTGCGGAAATGCTTGCGGAAACGCCCTTCGCTGGCGGCAAAATCGGCGAAGGTCACTGGTAGCTCCATGCTGTGTTCCTCCCCATTTTCATCGACATGCTGCAGGGTATAGGTCGGCCAGTCCATGGCCATTGATGGGTTGCCTTCGAGATCCAGACAGTCTTCCAGGGTTTCCCCGGCATCGGGATCGAAACGCATCAGAGGAAAGGCCCGGGACTCCACGGCCAGCTTGGATTGTCTGGCGGTAGCATCGTCGGCCACACCGTGTTCCGGTTGACAGGTAGAGTAGATATTGAACAGGGCGGGACGACGGCTGTTCAGGCCGTCGATGTAACCTTCGATCAGGTGCGTGGTGTTGCTGGGAGAGCCTTGCAACACGAAGGCGGTGCGATGGGCCATGCCGATGAGCCCGATTTCCTTGCGGATTTCTTCCTTGCCCTTCATCGCCTTGCCATAAGGGCTCATGTCCGCCACCTGACCGATAAATCCGGAGGTGCAGGCCTGGCCGCCGGTGTTGGAATACACCTGTGTATCCAGTACCAGTATCTTTACCGGCATGCCGGAAGCCAGCGCCCGGGACAGGTTCTGGAAACCGATATCGAACATGGCACCGTCACCACCGATGGACACCACCGGCGGGCACAGCTGCCATTCCTCTTCGGAAAACGCTTTCCAGTCGAATTGCTGCAGCCAGGGATCATGCTCGGCGGGATTGTATTTGCCGGCCAGTTCCAGTTCCGCCAGGCGGATGGCCTTGAAACCTTCCGCCATCTTGGTCATGTGGCCTTCGAACAGCCCCATGGCCATGGACGGGCTGTCCTGGAACAAGTGGCTGGTCCAGGGAAAGGGATAGGGATTGAAGGGGTAGGTAGAGCCCCAGACCGAAGTGCAGCCGGTGGAGTTGACGATGCCCATTTCCGCCCGGCCGTTTTTGGTTGGGCCTTCCCGATAGCGCCAGTTCAGGTCGCGTAGTTTCTCCAGCACGGTTGTCATGCGCTTCAACCACTCCTTATCCACCAAGGTGCTTTCATGGCCGGGATCGATGCTGTCGGTAAGTTTGGCCAGGGTCAGGTCTTCATCCTCGTTCGCCGTGACTTCATTCAGGACATCCAATTTGCTCAGATCCACACCTGCCGCCAGTTTCAGGCGTATGTGTTGTTCCAGCTTTGCGATGAGTTCGTCCAAACGTGCAAGATGCTTTTTCACCCGAGGCTGCATCAATGCCGTAACTGTACCGGTGAACAGGTGAATGTTGGTTTTCTCACCGCAGCCCAGACAGGCGCCATCACCACAGACCATGGCGTTGTAGGTGGACTTGTCCAGCAACATGGTTTCCAGTGCGCCGATTTTTTCATCCAGATCATCGATGCGGCTGAAGCTGTCATTGGTGGTCGGCAGGTCCAGCCAGAATTTCCAGTCGTTGCGCAGTCGACTAATGGCAGCTTCATCCTGATGCGTGGAGTGCAAGGCATCGTCATCACAGACATCCACGCATTCCATGCAGCCCTTGCAGGTGTAGGGGTTGATGGTAATGGAGAACAGACCGCCGGAGTTGGGGGCTTTCTTTTCCTTGTTGTTCCAGTAAGGTTTGGTGACGGCAAATTCGAAGCTGCCCAGCTTGTCCAGGAACAGGCCGAACTCCTCTTCCAGCGCCGGGCGCTTGTCTTCTTCGATCTCTGCCTGCTCGAGGGTTTCGAGGATCGCCTGATCCAGTACTTCCCGTACATTTGCGCTTTCATTCAGGCTGTTGAGTAATTCCCGCAGGCGCTTTTCCACCTTGCGGGATTCACGGCGCAGATAAACGGTTGGTGTGCCGCCGGTCTCGATTCGCTCGATCACGGTAGAGAATACTTCGGACACGGTGTTGACCAGGCCGGGTATGGAACTGTCCGGACAAATGGTGTAGCAGTCACCGCAAGCGGTGCAGTTTTCGGCAATCCATTTGGGATAGTCGAACCGGATCTGGGTCATGTCCCGGTACACGCCCGTGGAAGCCGGCACCAGGGACAGCGCCTGGTAGGGATCGGCCAAGTTATCGGAACCCTGTCCCTGGGCGTAGAAGCTGCCGGTTTGCTCCCAGAAACGATGGATATCGGAAATGGTCCCGTCACCCTGGGGTAACTGCTTGAGTAATATGGGCAGATTGATATCTTTCCTCAATTCCTTGGCGGATGCTACGCCGACTGTGCGGCTGGTGATTTCATGGATCTCTTCGAAGCCACGGCGCACGATGCGCAGATTGTCTTCCACCACGCCCCTGCCTTTGGCGCCAAACTTGGCCTGCAGTTGATCCTCGATGGCGGTAAACAGCTTCTTCTCGTCCATGCCGGTGATTTCCATCAGTGGTGAACCGGCAAAGAAGGCGCCCTGGAAGGCATTGCCCTGCATGCGCAGTTGCAGCTCGGGGTTGGAGGCTTCTTCCCGGGCGATTTTGAAACCGTCGATATAGAAAACCCGGATATCGTTGTCCACGATCTGTTGCTGCATCCAGCGTGGAAAGCTGTCCCAGACCTGTGCTTCGTTTTCCAGGGACGACTGTATAATAAGCGTGCCGCGGTGCTTCAGTCCGGCCAGCGGATTGGAATGGCCAAACACGTTGGGGTCGGGACTGAGCACCACGTCCACGTAGGTGTATTCGCAATTGAGGGGAATGGGTGTGGGTGCCACCGCCAGGTAGTAGGTGGTGGGCTGGCCCTTTTTTTCGGAACCGTATTTCGGATTGGCCTTGATTTCCCAGCCCAGTAGGTCGTACAGGGTCATGACCAGGTTCTTGCCGGTGGTGATGGCTCCCCAGCCGCCCACGGAATGCATGCGCACCGTGATGGAGTCGTCTGGCATCAGGTTGGGGTTCTCTGAACCATGTACCGACAGTTCGCCGATGTCTGGATAGGCATCGAGAAGCTTCTGAATGTGGATTTCCTGTTTGGGATTCGCCGCCTCGCGCACGAAATCGATGCCGAGGTAAAAGAAGGTCTTGTGCTTGCCCTCGGGCAGCATGTTCTCGATGGCGCCAATCAGCCCTTCCGGTTGCAGGTCACGGGAACCCATGCCATAGGCGCCGGAATACAGGCGTGGTACATCCTTGAAGCTCTTGAAGGTCGCGTAGTCAGGGTAGGGCTTGTCTTTGTCGGCCTGGCCGTTCTCAATGCATTTCGAGAGTGCTGCCCGCACTTCGCGCATCAGCGGCAGATCTTCGGCCAAAGGCTGATCGGTACGCTCCAGCACCACGACGCCCTTCTTGCCTTTCAGTGCCTTGCCGAGCAAATCGCCGGGGAAGGGGCGGAACATGGTGATATCGACGACGCCAATGTTCAGCTTGCGGGTTTTCTTCAGGTACTCGGCCACGCCCCTGGCCTGGACGACCATGGAGCCCATGCCCACGATGACATAGTCGGCCTTGTCGATGTTGAAACTGTTGATGCGGGTGTAACGACGGCCCGTGAGTTCGTAGTATTCCTCCATCACCTGCTCGGTGATTTCGGCAATGTGATTGTAGAAATACGGGCGTTGAGCGGCCTGGGTCTGCATGTAGGCGTC
This sequence comes from uncultured Sedimenticola sp., assembly GCA_964522855.1. Lineage (GTDB taxonomy): Bacteria > Pseudomonadota > Gammaproteobacteria > Chromatiales > Chromatiaceae > Thiolapillus. The sequence continues at coordinate 23,334 of CAZFXI010000008.1, read as the reverse complement.
CTGGTTCTGAACCACGCCCGACTGCATGGGGTTGTCTACATCCCAGATGGCGGGCACGCGGCGGCGGGTTTCGCCGTACAGCATTTTCTGTGATGGCGTGGGGCAGGGGATCTCATCTTCCGGCTTGCCCAGAAATTCTGCGATCAGCTCTCTTTCTGGCACTTGCAGAGGTTCGATAAGGTGGGTGGTGAGGAAACCATCCTGAGCTACCACGGCCGGCGTCAAGGATAGTTCAGCTATCTTGCGGCCGATGAGGTTGAGATCAGCCGCGCCCTGGGCATCCCGGGCGAACAGTTGAAAGAATCCGGTGTCATCGATGCAGTGAAAATCATCGTGCCCGCAATGCACGTTGAGGCTGGCCTTGGTGATGGCGCGGCAGCCTATGTTCAGTACATAAGGCAGGCGTTTTCCTGCTGCCGCGTACAAGGACTCGTGCATGAAGGCGATGCCCTGTGAGGAAGAGAAATTGGTGGCACGCAAGCCGGTCATGCTCATGCCGGCAGTGACGGCGGCGGCAGCGTGTTCCGATTCGGGTTCCACGAAGATCAAAGCACGATCCGAGATATTGACGTGGCCCTTGGCCATTTCCTCCGCCCAGTATTCCCCCATCTGGGTGGAGGGGGTGATCGGGTAGGCGCCGGCAGCATCGGAGGCTTCCCGTTCACACATGATGACCGCGGTGTTTCCATCCATGGCCATGCGTTTGCCGGGATACTTGAAAGAGCGTTCGTTTTTTTTGCGGAAGTTCATGGGCTGATACCTTTGAATGTTCTCAGTGGAGCGGCAACGCTTCCTTGCGGATGATGCGTTTTGCTTTTTTACCTTTGATAGGGGTTTCTTTGTCCAGCCATACGATTGCGCCTGTCGGACAGCGTTCTGCGGCCACGGGTGAGGCAAGATGATTCTTGTCATAGTTGATGACGGCCAGGTTGTGCCGTATTTCGATCAGCCCATCGGGAGAGTCCACGGCACAGCGCTCGCAGGCATTGCAGGCCACCTCACAGTCGTTTTCCGCATCATCGCCGTGCAGCAGGTTCTTGCAGGCCACCCACAAACGGTAATCCATGGGCTGAAGAGAGAACAAGCCCTTGGGGCAGATCTCCACGCAGTCATTGCAGGCGGTGCACTTCTCTGGATCGACCACAGGCAGGCCGAAGCGGTTCATGGCAATGGCGTCCTGGTCGCAAACGTGGGCGCAGTCCGCCAGTCCAAGACAACCCCAGCTGCAGCTCTTGGGGCCACCGGCGATAACAGCGGCGGCGCGACAGGATTCCAGGCCGTCATAGTGAGCCTTGTTCCGGGCGACATGGGTTCCACCGGCACAGGCCAGGCGAGCAACGCGTTTGACGACATCGCCCGCATCCACACCGAGATAGTCGGCGATTTCATCGATGGCTTCTTTCGAGTTGACGGTGCATTGTGCCGGTGTGATGTCGCCGGATATCAGGGCTTCTGCGAAGGGGCGGCAACCGGCCGTGCCACACGCGCCGCAATTGGTGTGAGGGAGTAGCTCCTCCACTTCGTCGATGCGTGGATCTTCGAAGACCCACAGCTTGCGGTTCGCCAGCACCAGGAGGCCTGATAGCAACAGTCCCAACGCGAACATGAAGGCGACGGCTAACGCAATATGACTCAGATCGAACCCAGCCACAATATCTATCTCCTGATCAAAAGTAGGTTAATAGTGGCTGGGTATTAATTATTGAGCAATAAAATAATTTCAATATAATGTATTAAATATCTCAATATTAAAGTGAGGAATTGTCATGTCTGCAACCAGGCAGCTGTATTACAAGCAGAACAGGTTGAAACAGCTCCGGGCATTTTGTTCAGCCGCGAAAACGGGAAGTGTTTCCCAGGCAGCAGAACAGCTTTTTCTCAGTCAGCCCACGGTGACCTTGCAGATTCAGGCTCTGGAAAGAAACATGGATGTAACGCTGTTCGAACGTCGTGGACCGAAGATCACACTCACGCCGGAAGGGGTCGTTCTTCATCAGATTGCTCAACCCCTGGTAGATGGTATGGAGGGACTGGAGGAAAGCTTTCACGCCCATTTCGGCAGACTGGAAAGTGGTGAGTTGAACATCGCCGCGGGAGAATCCACCACGCTTTACATCCTGCCCGAGTACATCAAACGGTTTGCCAGAAGCTACCCTGGAATCAAGATAAAACTGCACAACGTGACCGGCAGGGATGGCATGGCCATGTTGCGCTCGGATGAGGCGGATCTTGCTGTCGGTTCCATGCTCGAAGTGCCGGAGGATATACTCTACAGGCCCTCCATGTCCTACAGTCCCACGCTCATTGTGCCGCTGGATCACCCGTTGGCAGAAAAGGCTGAAGTGAGCCTGGAAGATATCTGCCCCTACGGGTTGATATTGCCACCACGCCACCTCGCAACCTGGCGGTTTCTCGAACTGGTGTTCAGTCAATCCGGGCTGAGTTTCAAGGTGTCCCTGGAAGCAGGTGGCTGGGAGATCATTAAAAAGTATGTGGCATTGGGCATGGGTATCTCCATTGTGACTGGCGTTTGCCTTACGGGTGATGAAGCACTGGTGCCCATTCCAATGGATGACTATATACCCAAGCGCTCATACGGCGTGGTGGTCAGGCGTGGCAAGTTTCTCAGTCCGCAGACGCAGGCCTTTATTGATATGCTGGACCCTGACTTCTTCAAAATGTTTACTCCTGATCCGGCAGAAGGTGGTTGATATTTACGATGTGTAAATCCAGTTTCGGTTTTCTGTTACAAATACCGCATCTGTGTGTGTTGGCCTGCTTGCTGAACTTTGCCTCCACGGGCAGGTTGAATGCTGCGGAGTATATCGGAGGGTTGAAGTGCAAGGGTTGTCATGAGGAGCAGTACAGTCACTGGCATGGCTCCCACCATGATCTGGCCATGCAGGAAGCTACCGATAATACGGTGTTGGGCAATTTCGACAATGTGGAATTCAGCCAATTTGGTGTTACGAGTCGCTTCTTCCGTAAAGATGGCAAATTCATGGTGCGTACCGACGGCCCTGATGGCGAGTTGCATGACTATGTTATCCAGTACACCTTTGGCGTTTCTCCCCTGCAGCAGTATCTGATCCTTTTTCCCGGTGGTCGCCTGCAGGTGCTGGATATCGCCTGGGATAGTCGCACCAAGGAAGAAAGCGGGCAACGTTGGTTTCACCTGCATCCAGATGAAAAGATAGCCGCAGGCGACGTACTTCACTGGACGGGCCCCAACCTCAACTGGAACTACATGTGCGCAGACTGCCATTCCACGAATCTGAAAAAGGAGCTGGGTGCCGCGACTGGCGCTTACAAAACCATCTGGTCAGAGATCGATGTTTCCTGTGAAGCCTGCCATGGGTCGGGTTCCTCGCATCAGGAATGGGCGAAGTCCAGCGCAGAGGGAAAAACCACTGGTATTGCCGGCAAGGGGTTGACCGTACAGTTGAATGAACGCAAGGGGGTTCACTGGTCGGTAGATGAGAAGAGCGGCAAGCCCCGGCGGTCTACTGCCAATGATCAGCGGGCCGAGATCGATGTCTGCGCCCGTTGCCACAGCCGTCGCAGCCAGCTTACGGATGACTGGCATCCCGGCATGTCGTTCCTGGATGGCTATCGCCCAGCCTTGCTGGATGAGCATCTCTATTTTTCTGACGGACAGATGCGTGATGAAGTCTATGTCTGGGGCTCTTTCCTCCAGAGCAGGATGTACCAGGCGGGCGTTACCTGTTCCGATTGTCATGACCCTCATCGTGCGGGCCTGAAAATTCCTGGAGAGCAGGTCTGTTATCAATGTCACCAGAAAGCGCGCTATGCCACACGGAAACATCATTTTCATGATGAGAGCAAGAAAGGTGCAAATTGCGTGGAATGCCACATGCCTGCTACGACTTTCATGCAGGTGGACGACCGTCATGACCATGGTTTTCGCGTTCCCCGCCCGGATCTGTCGATAAGCATGGGCGTGCCCAATGCCTGTAACCGTTGCCATGAGGATAGAACGGCGGATTGGGCCCTGGAGCGGATCAAGCGCTGGTATGGACATCCGCCAAAGGGATACCAACAGTTTGCAAGTGCTCTGCAGGATGGACGAACCGGTGGTGCAGGAAATCTGTCAGTGCTTCTCGATCTGGTGAGGAATTTCGCTCAACCGGTTATTGCGCGCGCCACTGCTCTTGCTTTGTTACCGGGCATCAACAGCCAGACGGTATTGATGACCGTGCAGCAGGTGACGACCCAGGATGAGCCTTTGCTTCTCCTGGGGGCCTTGAGAGCACTGGAGTCAGTACCGCAACGGATGCGCATTCTGGCCTTTCCCCTGGTGTGGGATGAACACAAGGCCGTGCGCATCGAGGCGGCGAGATTGATGGCGGGTTATCCAAGGGACAAGTTCAAGCCAGGGCAGGCTGAGGTAATGGATCAGGCTATCGAGGAATACATCCAGACCCAGGCATTCAATGGCGAGCGGCCTGAAGCCCAGGTGAATCTGGGCAACCTGTACCGGGACATGAAACAGTTCAGCCGAGCGGAAGCGGCGTACCGCAAGGCCATCCGCCTGCAGCCGCAGTTCGTGCCCGCCTATGTGAACCTTGCGCAGATGCTGGCGGGCAGGGGACGGGAGAAGGAAGCAGCTGGATTCCTCGAGTCAGGTATCGAATATGTGCCTGATTCGGCTGAGCTGTATCACGCCCTAGGGCTCTCCCTGGTTCGTCAGAAGAAGACAAAGGCCGCTCTCGCACCGTTAGCCAGAGCAGCGGAGCTGGACAGGGACAACATGCGTCTTGCCTATGTGTATGCCGTCGCCCTGCAATCCACCGGGCAGTTGAACAAGGCCCTGGATGTACTTGCCCGGGGTTTGCAGCGCCATCCTGACAACATCGAGTTGCTGATGCTTCTTGTCGCCTACAACAGGGAAGCGGGAAATAAGGACCAAGCGCTTTTCTATGCTCGCAAGATGCAGAAGATACTGCCCGGGAATGCCAGGGTGGATGAAATATCCAGGCAACTGGAAAAGGAACTTGTCGAGTAGGGTACGGCCAAACTCCGGTTGCCTCCCCGGCAAAAAGCCGTGGAGGTTTCCCGTTATTGCTCAGGTTCAGTTCTGTTGCGCGTTCTGCATTTGTTGCAACACCTTGTCCAGGCTGAAACTCCCCACTTCCTGTCGTTGAGGGTATTCCTTGAATGTCGCCAGAAATTCCGCGATTTTTGCTTGCGCGGGAACCAGTGCATAAGCACGCTCCATGAACCAACGACTGTAATCTTCAGAGTCGTGTTGGGCTCTTTCATAAGGATCTCCTTTCAAATCCATTAGCATTGGCATTCTTAATGTGGTGTATTCCTTTTGCCATACACCAAGACCACGATGTTCTTGAATTTTGAAATGAATTTTCCAGCGTCCATATCTGAAAGCGTTCAGGGAGCCGTCATCATCGAAATAGAATATTTCTTTTCGTGGACTTTCACTGGCTTTTCCGGTCAACATGGGTAACAGGTTATATCCGTCCAGATGCACCTTGAATTCCTTGCCATTTGCCTTGTGTCCCTTCAACAATTTCTCTTTTACGTCAGGCTCGCCGGCTGCGGCCAGGAAGGTTGGCAGCCAATCCTCGCCGGAAACGATTTCATTGTTGATTTGTCCGGGTTTGATCTTTGCTGGCCACTTGACCAGGGCAGGCGCTCTGAAACCACCTTCCCAGGTTGTTGCCTTTTCACCCCTGAAAGGCGTCATGCCCCCATCCGGCCAAAACATGATTTCTGCGCCATTGTCGGTGCCAAATACCACGATGGTATTTTCCTCGATGCCCAGATCTTCTACGGTTTGGGTCAAGTCACCGACTATCTTGTCCAGTTTGACCATGCCATCTGCATAAACTCCCAAACCTGTTTTTCCTTTTTCATCATCCGTCAGGTGCGTCCAGACATGCATCAAAGTGGAGTTGTACCATACAAAGAAAGGTTTACCCTCTTTTACCGATCGCTTCATGAATGCAATGGCAGCGTCTTTGGTTTCTTCGTCAATGGTTTCCATTCTCTTTCTTGTCAATGGCCCTGTGTCCTCTATTTTTCCATCTGCATAAGAATGGATGACACCTCTTGGCCCGAATTTCTTCTTGAATTCCGGATCTGTTGGGTAATCAGCGTGTTCCGGTTCTTCTTCAGCATTTAAATGGTAAAGATTGCCGAGAAACTCATCAAAACCATGATTTGTTGGTAAATGCTCATCAAGGTCACCTAAATGGTTTTAACCAAATTGACCTGTAGCATACCCATGATTTTTCAATAATTCTGCAATGGTTGGGTCTAATTTGTTTATACCTTCTTTGGCGCCAGGTAAACCTACTTTGGTTAAACCGGTTCGATAAGGTATTTGCCCGGTAATAAAAGCAGCACGCCCTGCAGTACAACTTTGTTGTGAATAGTAGTCGGTAAATAATATCCCTTCTTTGCCGATTTCATCGATATTGGGCGTTTTATAACCCATCATTCCCATGTTGTAGATACTTGGGTTAGACCATCCAATATCGTCTCCCCAAATAACCAATATATTGGGTTTTTCGCTTTTTTGTGCCATCGCCATAAATGGTAGCGTTGCCAAAGCAACCAGAACCCAGGTTTTTCTCATACTGTGTTTTCTCATTGTTTGTTTCCTTGTCTTGAAATTGTTTCAGCCAACGACCGGCGTCATCCAGAAGGCATAAAGCGGGCTGTAGCTGGAAAGGCGCCGCCATACGGCGGCACCCTCTCCAGCCAAATGGCATATATCAAAGTGCCTTTCCTTGTTCTACCAATTCAGGATCGCCAGGAAACCAGGTTTTGTCGAACCAGGGGTCGAGGGGCCCGTAAACCCGGAACAACATATTCCATCCTCGGTTGGGAATGGTTTGAATCCAGTTGTTTTCATATCCTTTTGGGGGTTTGGGGCCGAAATAAACATCAACCGAGCCGTCTTTGTTTACCTTCAGTCCTTTCTTGTTCTGATCAAGTCCGGGGAAACGCTGATCCGTTTGCAACATGGCGCGTGTCTGGTTGTCGTAAAGCGTAAACGACCAGAAATCCTTGGCAGGGACATTGGGTGGCACATGAACCTTGTAGGTCTTGTTGCCATCCAGGGGGTTCATGTTTTTGTCCAGATAAGCCACTGCGTATTTGGAGCCTTTGCCAATGATCTTCTTGGCCATGGCCGGCGTGATGCCGGTGGCATAGAAATGAAACGCGGCGCGCCCGTCGATCAAACTGATGCCATCCACCTCAAACTTGTAGCTGCCACCAACGAACGGGTTGGTCCATACTTTGCTGTGCTCAGGGAACAGCAAGAATGCCTCATCCCTGGGCCGGGAGATCAATGTGCGTGCAGTTACCGAAGCTACTTCCGCCGCTTCAGTCAGAATCTTTTTCATCCGGGCGTCCGGCTTGAACTCCTTGCCCTTTTCGATGCCGATGGAAGCAAAATAACCCAGGATTTCAGGATTCTGGCCATGCGCGGGTTCAGCCTGTACCACGGCATTGATCTCGTCGTACATGGTGAAGTCCATGTTGTGAATGGTATTGAACAACTTGCCCGAAACATTCACGAAATTCAGAGCTGGCGGATTGTCCTTTTGCGAAAGGGGATATGCCTTGAAAACCTTCTTGGTCAGATCGATTGCGGGCTTGGGGCTGCCGTCTTTCTGGAAACCTCTCCAGATGACCCAGTTACCATAGGTGTTGGTCTTCTTTACGATGTATTCCTCGGGTATTTCTCCTTCATACCCTGGAGGAACGATGAGAAACTTGCCGCCCTGGTTCTTGTCATCTCCCAATCTTCCAAAATCGGCCACATATTTGAACCAGTGGTCGTCGATGATGCCCAATACATCGGCTGGCGTTTCCAGAACATAAGGCTCGTCATCCATTTCCAGCCACATCATCATGTAAACGCTGGTCGTGTTGGGCGTGAGGAAAAGGGCTTTCGAATCCATGAGGTCTTCGAACAGGACCACGGTCGTGTTTGCCGGGCCAATCGACAAGATGCCTTTTCTCATGGCTTCCATCGAAGCAACCTGGATGCCGCTCAGAAAAGAGATCATGCCGTGCGTAAAATCCAGATGGTCGTAAATGGTTTCCGCCGTTTCTACGGTCGGAACGCCATCCTGCATCTCCAGCTTGCCAATGCGGGAGTCGATCTGGTTGGGGGTCAGAATGCCATTCGGAATCTCCGTGGTCATTTTCATCGTGGGCGCTTTCGATGCGTCCATATCAGAGCCAGTGGCTGCACCCAAGCCCATGGAAAACAGGCTCATGAGCAGTAGTAATTTTTTCTTCATGTGATTTCCTTTGTGTCGTGCTTGATTTGTGTAATTCGATGTGAGATACAGGCGCGATAGGGCAACCATCGTGGCATTGACAGGCGGTTTGAAAAAGGCTGCTTTTACGCCGTCTTGCTGCATATGGGCATTTGATTTACAGTTTGCCCATTTCCTACCGTTATTTTTCATACTAGGGATAAAGCCTGATGGCATCTATCCATAAAGCGCAAATCTCCCCGTGATATTGAGATGCGAAGCAAGAAAACGATAGACAGCGTCGTACTCGATGCGGGTGAATATCTCGAAAGTGTGTTCGATAATTATTTTGAAATGGTCAGGAACTCGGTCGATTGGGCCATTTTCTGCATTTACCAGCTCAAACCCAATTCGTTGAACGGCGTTCTCAGGGTTCTGGAACTGCCCAACATGCAGATTGCGCGCACCGATTCTGTCGGCGCACTTATGTATGATTTTGTGGTGCCGAAAAAACGCACCAGCCTTGCGATCCTCGACAAGGTTGGCGACAAATCTTGCCTGGATCACCTGAAACTCCAGTCCGGCATGATTGGGGTCATGGATGACCAAAGGGCCTATAATTTCATACACAACGACCGGATACAGTTTTTCGATCTCAGCCTCAAGGAAGGTGCTGATCCTGTGCTGCGTAGCCGGCTAGCTCAGTCGGTGAACAAGTCCTATATCGACACCGGGAAAAAGATTGCCCGATTGCTCTGGCATATCATTGATTCCTATGGGAATCGTGCGCCATTGTCTTGCGAACAATCGGCACGCATCGAACGACAGATCACAGAAGCCCTGCTTCAAATGACCGAACGACAGGAGGCCCGTGAACCCGACTTTACGCCCTCGGAACAGGTTGCCCTGACAATCAGAAAACAGATTTTCAACCACATGGATGGCCATTTCACCACGGCATCACTTGCCAGGCAGCATGGCATCAGCGAACGAAGCCTGCAAAACGCGTTCAAATCCCTGTTTGGTTTCACCCCAAACCAGTTCATACGCCTGCTGAAACTCAATCTGGTTCACCATGAACTGGTTCAGAGCGATCCCGGGCGGGCGAACGTTTCCAGGGTGGCGCAAAAATGGGGCTTCAGCCACCTGGGGCGCTTTGCCAGTCAGTACGCTGAGTTGTTTGGCGAAGCACCGAGCATTTCGTTGAAGAAATGCAATCCCCTGCCAAATGGGATACACGTCGATTGCACGCAAAGAAAAGAAGAAATCTAAGTTTCAATTCTTGTCCCGACCTTTGTCAGCTCTCTTGCCGATCCAGAATCTCCGGCAACGGTGTGCCACTTGCGCCCGACGGCGGCTTGGCGCCCACCAGTTTGCCAGGTTGGGGGCAATATCCCCGGACTCATACCTACCACATATAATTGAGATTGAATTGCCACAGATCGATGTCCAGGTCTTTTCCGGGGTCTGGATTCAAAGAGGCGCTGTAGCGCAACAGGAACTGGAACTGCTCATTGATCTGATAGCCCAGCGTACCGCCGAGAAAACTGGCATTTTGCGCGTCATCTTGATCGATGCCATCCATCGTGGTTTCACCGCCACTTTGCAGAAAATAGTCCAGAGACACATAAAAGCGGGTATTCAGATCACGGGTCAGGTGAGCTTCCAGAGTATAAATTGGCGCTTGTTCAAGCTCGGCATTCTCCAGAAAATCATCGTTTGTCCCATAAAACCACGCAGAGGGAAGGATCTCCAAGGTGGTGATTTCACCCGGAATCCATGAGCCAAGGCTCTGTACGAAAGGCATGCCAACCCGGAACCCCCAGCGATTGGCACCCAGATTCAGCAATTGATCAGCAGAGTATTCACCCGTCGGCAGATTCACGCCGAACAGCAGGGAAAGCAGTGTTCTCTACTTGTAACCGGCGAATTCCTCGGCGCTCAGGGCAGGCGCGCCAAGCAGGTTGAACGTGCCCTGAAGGTAGGTGTCACCCAGGCCGCGGGTGGAATCGAGGTCCCTGTCGAAAGCCTCCGCAGACAGCTCGCCGGCAGTCAGCATGGCTGTAAAGATCGATGCATGACCCGCCACATCGAAGATATGATTGTAGCCCAGCAGTAGTAGATCCATGTCGGCATCGATGTCCGGGTCGATCAGTGCGCCACTGGCGGAAATGCTGTTGGCTTTCGCAGTCCAGGCATAGGTTTGCAGAATATTGAGTCCGACAGGGCCGTTCCAATACATGCGGGGGCCATCGTCAGCCGCGAAAACCAGATTGGAAAACACGAGTAACAACGCGGCTGAAAAAACATTCTTGAGATTCGCTTTCATGGCAGTCAATTCGATACCGGGGAATACAGGAGGAAGAAGTCAACTGAAGGCCAGAACTCGCATATCCACATGACGGGTTTTAACATCTGTCGACTGCGCCGATGGCATCTGAAATTGTTTTCTATCCGCTCTTATTTGGGAAACAGAAACTGTACTTGCGTCCTGATCTGCCATTCGGCACCGTAATCATCCGGTGTTTCCACATTGTTGTAGATGCTGAACTGGGCGTTGATGGGTTGCTTTCCGATCTTGAATATTTTGCCGACGCCACCACCGATAGGGACGGTCCATTTATGATCGCTGTCTGCTTCCCAGTTGGCGGTTATGATCGGCGCAGTCGTGAGATACCATCCGCCATCGAAGTTGTAATTGATGAAAGGCTGGAATGTGAACAGGTTGATGTCCTTGTCTCCCGCTCCGGCAAACGACCATACATTCGAGACCACTCCGCCAACCACCCATCTGCCGGGCATGGCAAGGGCCACACCGGAAACACCGGCGGCCCATTTTTTCGAACCCAGGGAATCATTGGATGCCGTGGGCAGCACGAAAATCGGCCCCACCCCCCAGGTGACATCACTGTTTGTCGGTGAAAAGAAAGCGCTGAAACTGGCATCGCCAATGCCATTTATACGACCTTCTCCGGTGAGGAAATCCGGGCTTGACGTGACAGGCAGGATCGTTCGGGTGATGACATTCCAGTCGTCATTGAGTTCGAAAGGCCATACCGGCTGGATATTCATGATGTTCTGGGTTTCATCATCCGGGCCGATATTCAGGTTGGTGTTGTTCTGCAGTGGCAGGCTGATCATATTCGCAATGGGGTTTTGCGCCGCCTTGGCAAGCTCTTCCGTACTGGGAGTAGAAGTCGAAGAATCTGCAAAGATGTGGCTCCCTGGATATGCAATTGCTGAAGTCATTACTGCCATCATTATTGTCACTTTCAGAGTATGGTTCACTGTGGTGCTTCTCCAAGTGTGAAAAATTATCTTGTGGCACCTTAAGACGCTACCGCGGGCCCAGTCTATCCAATAAGCGTAAACTTATTGACTGTGATTATAATTTTCCTACCCTGCCTGTCCTGTTCCATTGGACCACGTTATTCAGAACAAGAATATAGAACGAACTAACTCTGAAACTCCGTTTATCCGAGATACTTTTGGCTGAATTCTGCTTCACGTTTGTTCTTTAAGAGGCCGGTATTTGCAGAGTGGCTGCTCAATAATGGAAAAAGAAACCGCTCTGTCTTCAAATGCTTGCTACACTGAAACAGACGATCTGCATTCAAATGGAATGAAACAATGAAAAAACGGGTTTTGACTTGTATGCTTGCGGCGCTAGGCCTGTTTCTCGGGCAGGCGGTTGCCGCAGTGCAAAAACCAAATATACTGGTAGTCTGGGGTGATGATGTCGGGATCACCAATATCAGCTACAACAGCCACGGCATGATGGGTTATCAGACGCCCAATATCGACCGTATCGCAAGGGAAGGTATGGCCTTTACCGATTATTACGGTGAGCAAAGCTGTACCGCAGGGCGGTCCTCTTTCATTACGGGGCAGAGTGTATTCCGTACCGGGCTCAGCAAGGTTGGATTACCAGGTGCCAAGGAAGGCATGAACATCAAGGATCCGACCATTGCTGTCTTGCTCAAGCAGGAAGGTTATGCAACCGGGCAGTTTGGCAAGAATCATCTGGGAGATAGAGATGAAATGCTCCCGACCAATCACGGCTTCGATGAGTTTTTCGGCAACCTGTACCATCTGAATGCCGAGGAAGAACCCGAGAACGAAGACTATCCAAAGGATCCTGAGTTCAGGAAAAAATTTGGTCCTCGTGGCGTCATTCACAGCTGGGCTCAAGTCGATGGCACGCAGAAGATCGAGGATACGGGGCCCCTGACGAAAAAGCGCATGGAAACCGTGGATGACGAAACATCCGCAGCCGCGCTCGAGTTTATCGACAAGCAGGTCAGGGCGGGCAAGCCCTGGTTCGTGTGGTGGAATGCTACGCGCATGCACTTCCGCACTCATGTGAAAAAGGAATTGCGTGGCATTTCCGGGCAGGACGAGTACAGCGATGGCATGGTCGAGCATGACCGCCATATTGGCCTGTTTCTGAAAAAACTGGATGATCTGGGTATCACCGACAACACCATCGTATTCTATTCGACCGATAATGGCCCGCACATGAATACCTGGCCGGATGCGGCCATGACTCCCTTTCGCGGTGAAAAGAACACCAACTGGGAAGGTGGCTGGCGGGTTCCCGCTTTCGTGCGCTGGCCGGGACACATAAAGCCGGGTAGCTATTCCAATGAAATCGCACACCACATGGATTGGATGCCGACCTTGGTGGCTGCTGCCGGAATGGATGATGTCAAGGAAAAACTTCTCAAGGGATACAAGGCCAATGGCCGGGACTACAAGGTGCATCTGGATGGTTACAACATTCTGCCCCTGTTGACCGGAAAGAGCGACAAGAGCCCTCGGCACGAGATCTTCTATTTCTCGGATGATGGCGACCTGACCGCCCTGCGTTATGATGACTGGAAGCTGATCTTCATGGAGCAGCGGGTCGAGGCAACTTTCCAGGCCTGGATGGAGCCTTTCGTCCCGCTGCGTGTTCCGCTGATTCTCAATCTGCGCCGCGATCCCTACGAACGTGCGCCACTGACTTCCAATACCTACTATGACTGGTTGCTGGATCGTGCCTATTTATTGGTGCCGGCTCAGGCCTATGTGGGCAAGTTCCTGGCGACATTCAAGGACTATCCACCTCGGCAGAAGGCCGCCAGTTTCAGCCTGGACAAGGTGATGGAACAGCTTGCGCCCAAAGGGGGGTGAAACCTGACGGCATGAAGTATCTCAAAGCCTGGCATACCAGCCGGGCTTTGTTTTTGGTGATTAGTTACAAAGTTCAGCAAACTGGAGAATCGCTTGTTGGTCATTCCGGCGCAGGCCGGAATCTATCGTGGTTAGTGGACCCCGGCCTACGCCGGGGAGACGAACCAGGAAACAAGCAGCTGAGCTTTGTAACTAATCACCTTGTTTTTTGAAGGCGTATGAAGATGAAAAAGATACAGAACTTGAGTTTGGTAGCCTGCTTGGTCACGGCAACGATGGCGTGGGCTGTCAGCCCGGTGAACGCTGCAGGGCAACCGAAGCTGGTATTACAGATTACCGTCGATGCCTTGCGCGGTGACTTGCCCAGGCGTTTCAAGCATGTGCTGGGGGAGGGTGGATTTCGTTATCTGATGGAGCAGGGTGTGTATTACACCAATGCCAACTATCAGCACGCCAATACAGAAACCATCGTTGGCCATGTTTCATTGGCAACCGGTGCAGTACCCGCCGCACATGGCATGGTGGGCAATGTGTGGTTCGACCGGGAGAAAAATCGCCTAGTTTACAACATCGAAGACCCGGATTATCACTTGCTCAGCAAGAATGCTGACGTCAACCGCAAGACCGAGATCGATTCGACACAGAAAGCTGCAAAGGTGGATGGCCGTTCGCCACAGAATATCCTGGTGTCCACCTTCAGTGACGAACTGGCGGAACACTATGCGGGCAAGGCAAAGATCTTTGCGGTATCCATCAAGGATCGGGGGGCGGTATCTCTGGCGGGACATGTGGGAAAGGCCTTCTGGTTCTCCAAGGCGAACGGCCAATTCGTTACCAGTGACTATTACTATCAGCAATATCCCGACTGGGTAAATGCATGGAATGCGCGTGGTAAAGCTGCCGAATATGCAGGCAAGTCATGGTCGTTGCTGTACTCGCCGGACAGGTATTTTTTTGCCGATGCCGATGATCAACCCTTCGAGACGGACTTTCCGGGCTTTGGCCGCACCTTTCCTCATGCTTACGGCAAGACGGATGATAAATACTTCACTACCCGTCTGACCTTAGGCCCCGCGGGTGACGAACTGGTGCTGGATTTCGCCAAAGCCCTCATGGAAAAAGAGCAACTGGGTCAGGATGATATTCCGGATTACCTCGCGTTGAGTTTTTCATCGACGGATTATGTCGGTCATCTGTTTGGCGCCTCCAGTCTGGAATCAGAAGACAATCTCGCGCACCTGGACCGTACGCTGGCCGATCTTTTTTCCTACATCGATAAAAAAGTCGGGTTGAAGAACACCCTCATCGTGCTTTCCGCCGATCATGGCCAGCCGGAAGCCCCGGGCTATCTGCACAAGCTTGGCATCAGAAAGGGACATTACTTCGATTTCAAGGGGCTGGACAAAACTGCGGCCATCACCGTGGTCAAAAAGCAATTTGGTGTCGGTGAGGAACTGGTGGAAACCTACTATCACCCTTATCTGTACCTGAACAGACAGTTGATCAAAAAGAAAGGATTGAGTCTGCCTGATGTGGAAAAAGCCGTGGCGGCAGAGCTGATGAAAATGCCGGGTATCGCCTATGCGGTTTCCAGCAGCGCCTTGCGCAAGGGTGAAGAGCCGGCATTTGCACGCATGCAATCCGTGCTCAACAACTACAACCCGAAGCGCTCGGGTGACGTCTATGTGGTTTTCGAACCTGAAGTGTTCATCAATGATTTTGACGGGCTGGTAGTGGCCGCCACTCACGGTTCGCCCTGGCGTTATGATACCTTTGTGTCTGTCATGTTTGCAGGCAACGGTTTGTCTGCTAAGCAAGTCAGCCGGGCAATTACGCCCTATGATATAGCGGTGACGCTGGCAGCCTATCTGGATGTGAAAGCGCCATCCGGCTCGATTGGCAACCAGTTGCCCGAAATTATGGTCAACAGCAGGTAATGATGCTTGGAGCCAATAATCTAAGCGATGATACGACTGAAAGGGTAAAGAAATGAAAGGACGAAAAAAGGCGCTTCAAGCAGCCATGCTGCTGCTTGCCATGATGGCTGCAATACTCACAGCCCAGGCAGCATCTTCAGCAGTGGAAAGGACGATCTATATCCCTGGTTCCGGCATCCCTGTCGACGTGGAGGTACCCCGGGCGGAAAGGCCGCCCGTGCTTTATTTTGGTGGCGACATCATCACAATGGATGGGGATCAGCCGGACTATGCAGAAGCTGTGGTGGAAAAGGACGGCAAGATCGTTTTCGTTGGCGCCAGGGCAGAGGCTGAAAAGAACTACCCCGGAGCCCGCATGATCGATATCAAGGGCAATGTCATGCTGCCGGCGTTTCTCGATCCACACAGTCATTTCATGTCGGCGATTATGGTGGTGAATCAGGTGAATGTGGCGGCGCCACCTGTGGGTAGCGCAAAGAGTATTTCCCAGATCATCGAGAAGCTGAAAGCTTACGCAGAAAAGAATTATGTGCCTGATGATGGCTGGGTCGTGGGCTGGGGCTATGATCAGGATTTGCTGGATGAAAAGCGCCATGTCACCAGGAAGGATCTGGATGCGGTTTTTCCCAAACGCAAGGTGATGATCATTCATGTCTCCATGCACGGTGCCGTACTCAACTCTGCGGCGCTCAAGTGGGCGGGGATCGATGCAAAGACGAAAACGCCCAGTGGTGGTGTCATTGCCCGTCTTCCCGGCAGCAACGAACCGGCCGGTCTGCTCATGGAGACGGCCTATATTCCTGTTTTCGCCAAACTGCCTCAGCCTGGAGAAGCGGAAATGCTGGATCTGATGAAACCGGCGCAGATGATGTATGCCAGCAACGGCTATACCCAGGCCGTCGAGGGCTTTTCTCATGTAAAGGATCTGGATTTTCTGATGAAGGCTGCTAATCAGGAAAGAATCTTTCTCGATATTCTGGCCTTGCCAGCGTTTACCGAGATGGACCAATGGTTCGACAATCCAAAATACATGTTTGGTGAGTACCACAACGGGCTGAAACTGCAGGCCTGCAAGATTACGCTGGATGGATCTCCCCAGGGAAAGACGGCGCTGGTATCCCATTCTTATCATGGCGGTGGCCCGGCGGGTCAGAAGGACTGGAAGGGTGAGTCCTCCATTTCCCAGGAACAACTCGACGCCATTACCAAAAAGATGTTCGATGCCGATATTCCCCTGCACATTCATACCAATGGTGATGCGGCTATCGACATGATGATCAAGACTGTTGAAAAAGCCGGTATTACGGCCAGGGATGACAGAAGAACCGTTATTGTCCATTCCCAGTTCCAACGGCCGGAGCAGTTGCCTCGCTACAGGGAGCTGGGACTCACCCCTTCCTATTTCACTCTGCACACTTACTACTGGGGTGATGTGCGTATCAAGAACATAGGGAAGGCAGCGGCGTTCTTTATTTCACCGGTCAAGGCGGCCAAGGCGCAGGGTATCGTCTATTCCAATCACACCAATTTCAATGTTACGCCGCTGGATCCGTTTTGGGTGTTGTGGTCCGCCATGGCCAGGGAGTCTCGTTCCGGTGTCATCATCGGTCCCGATCAACGGGTAGATGCCTATACTGCCTTGCAGAGTCTGACCACCGGTCCGGCGTGGCAGGTGTTCGAGGAGAACTGCAAGGGCAGGATCAAGAAAGGGGTGAATGCCGATTTTGTGGTGGTGAAACACAACCCTCTCAAACAGAAGGTTTCGGAGATCAAGAGCAACGAAGTGCTGGCCACGGTCAAGGAAGGGCGTGTGATCTACAAGAAGATCGGGATTTGAGCAGAGGGAGATGCTGTCATGAACCCGCGATCGGCAACAAGATCAGTCGAGACCTTGGTGGCTTTTCATGTGTCCATGGCATATTGCTATTAGCAGGCAGAGCATCTCGTCAGGAATCCGGTCAGTCGGCCAGTCACCTTACTGTATTCATCAGTGTTCCTGTTTTCCAAACAGATATCCGAGTAAACAGGGAACACTAAAAAGCCCCCAATTACGTGGGGGCTTCTTGGTTTCAAATGCTGGCCCGAATCAACGGTTGAGTCGATTCTCGATGAGATGATCCACTACCGATGGATCAGCCAGGGTCGAAGTATCACCCAGGCTGTCCAGTTCATTCGCGGCGATCTTGCGCAGGATGCGGCGCATGATCTTGCCGGAGCGGGTCTTGGGCAGGCCCGGTGCCCACTGGATCAGGTTTACCTTGGCGATGGGGCCTATTTCCTTTCTCACCAGTTGTACCAGTTCATCTTTCAATTCATCCTTGTATTCCTCGCCGCTCATCAGGGTCACATAGGCATAGATGCCCTGGCCCGTGATCGGGTGGGGATAACCTACGACAGCCGCTTCAGCAACCTTCGGATGCAGCACTAGGGCGGACTCGATTTCCGCGGTGCCCAGACGGTGCCCTGAGACGTTCAGCACGTCGTCGACTCGTCCGGTGATCCAGTAATAGCCATCGGCATCACGTTTGGCGCCGTCGCCGGTGAAATAATAGCCGGGGTACATCTGGAAATAGGTCTCGTAAAAGCGCTTGTGATCGCCGTACAGGGTGCGCATCATGGATGGCCAAGGCGCTTTGATTGCGAGGTTACCGGAAGCGGGATTGCCGTCGATTTCCTTGCCTTCATCGTCCAGCAATACGGGTTGTACGCCGAAGAAGGGGATACAGGCAGAACCCGGCTTGAGGGGTGTGGCACCAGGCAGGGGAGTCAGCATGTGGGCGCCGGTTTCGGTTTGCCACCAGGTATCCACGATGGGACAGCGCTCTTCACCGATGACGCGGTAATACCATTCCCAGGCTTCGGGATTGATGGGCTCACCCACGGTGCCCAGCAAGCGCAGGCTCTTGCGTGAAGTCTCCTTCACCAGATCCTCGCCACAAGCCATGAGGGCGCGGATAGCGGTTGGCGCCGTGTAGAAGCTGGCTACCTGGTGCTTGTCACACACCTGCCAGAAGCGGTTGGCCTTGGGATAGGTGGGAATGCCTTCGAACATGAGGCTGGTGGAACCATTGGTCAGGGGGCCGTAGACAATATAGCTGTGGCCAGTAACCCAGCCGATATCGGCGGTACACCAGTACACTTCGCTGTCCTTGTAGTCGAACACCAGCTTGTGCGTCATGGCCACCTGTAGCAGATAGCCGCCGGTAGTATGCAGCACACCCTTGGGTTTGCCGGTGGAGCCAGAGGTATAGAGGATGAACAGGGGATCTTCGGCGTCCATCTGTTCGGGCTCGCATACCGGATCGGCATCGGCCATGGCTTCGTGATACCAGATATCACGACCATCGGTCCATTCCACGGGATCACCACCACGCCGTATCACAATAGATGAGTGTACATTGGGGCAGTTGTCCAGAGCCTTGTCTGCGTTGACTTTCAGCGGCAGACGCTTTCCGCCGCGGATGGACTGATCCGCGGTGATCAGTACCTGACAGTCGGAGTCGAGGATGCGGTCTTTCAAGGCATCGGGAGAGAAAGCGCTGAAGACGATGGAATGCACGGCGCCGATGCGTGTGCAGGCGAGCATTGCGACCACGGCTTCCGGGATCATGGGCATGTAGATGGACACCCGGTCGCCTTTCTTCACGCCTCTGCCCTTGAGCACATTGGCAAACTTGTTCACGTCGGCGTGTAATTTGCGGTAGCTGATCTTCTTGTCTTCCTCGGGGTTGTCACCTTCCCACAGGATGGCTGTCTGATCGCCGCGGGTGTCCAGGTGACGATCAAGGCAGTTGTACGAAACGTTGAGTTTGCCTCCCTTGAACCATTCGATATGCAAATCATCTTCCTTGAAGCTCCAGTCCAGCACCTTGTCCCAGTCCTTGAACCAGTGCAGATAGCTTTTTGCCTGTTCGGCCCAGTATCCGTCCGGATCTTCTACCGAACGTCGATAGTCTTTTTCGTATTCTTCGGCAGTGATGTTTGCCTGAGCAGCGAAGGCTTCCGGAACAGGGTAGATGATATCTTCTGACATGATAATCTCCTTTATATAGTTAGATGGTTTTTATTCCACTCTCCGGCGCAGGTCAAGAGCGCAGGAGAAAATTCTTCAAGGGCGGCGGCTTTCTATAGCTGCCGTATGCCAGCTGGGCGAGAAATAATTCGGCCGCGGCAATAGCATCCATGAGTGCGTTGTGTGCCTGGTAGCGCGGCAGGCCGTAGGTCTTTCGCAGATTGAACAGGCGCAGTTCGTTGGCTTTGTACGGCTGTTGTTGTCGTTCCAGGCGTCGCCTGGCCAGTTGCATGGTATCTATAGCCGGGATAACCGGTGCGACGCCATACAGGTTCCGGCAGGCCTGCTGCAGAAAGCCGATTTCCACCGCGGCGTGATGTGCCAGCAGCACTTTTCCCCTGAGTTGGCACAATATGGATTCCACAACCTGGGACAAGGTCATGCCCTGGGCTACCTGGTCATGCGTGATGTGGTGGATTGTGATGTTGTCATCACTGATATCACGTTTGCTGTGAATGATCTGGTGGTGTGCGGTGTCCAGTACTACCTGATTGTGCCGTAACGTAACATAGCCCACGCTGAGCAAGTGGTCGTGCCTTGCATCCAGCCCGGAGGTTTCAAAATCCAGGGCCAGCAATGTGGTGTTGGTGATCGGCACTGCCTTGTCTGGAAATGGCTGTTCCAGGTAATCTCGCAAGGGACCTTCTGGTGCCTTGTCCAGCAGCCGCTTGCGTTTGCTTTCCAGATTGAACAGCCAGTTGAGCATCAGATTCGATCAGTGTGATAGCGCATTTCCAGTATGGTCTGCATGGTTTGCACCACCTTGAAGGCGTCCTTTAGATGTTCGCGTTCCAGCTTGGAAAGCTGCTTGGGTGACATGAAGTTGTCCGGGGATTCTCCTTCTCGAATTTGCGCTGCCTGATGCTCCAGTCGCAGATTGCTGATGAATTCGAATGCATCCAGTAGGTTGGCTGAACCCCCTTTGCTCAGTGATGGGGTGCCGGCTGCGGCAAGCAGGCGGTCTTCGGTACCGACTTCATGCAGACCTTCGGCCAGCGCGTAGATACGAGCCATATCGATGATAGGTACTAGGCCGGAATGCTTCAGATCCAGGGTGTCATCATGCTGTCCATCATGTACCAGCACGAAGTCGCGGAAGAAACCGAGCGGTGGACGATGGGTCAGGGAATTGCGTGCCATGTGTGCCAGAAACAGCTGGTTCTTGGGCGCCTTCAGCAAGATGTTCTTGCGAATCTTCTTCAACAGCTTTTCCTTGCCGTGGATCACGCGCAGGTCGAAGAAGATGCTGGACAACATCAATGCCATGGGCTCAGGCTGTTCTATCCATTGTTCAAAGTAGCCTTGCCAGACCGAAACCGTCTGACGCCATTTTGGGTTGCTGGCCATGACATCTCCGGGGCAATACACATAGCCGCAGGCATCCAGGCCGTCGTTGACGAAGCGAGCCAGGGATTCGAACCACTCGTCATCACCTGGCTGCATCTTGTCTGAAATGATCAAGCCGTTGTCCTGATCCGAATGGCTGGTCTGCTCCCGGCGCGCCTGGGAACCTGCGGCAATCCAGGCGTAGGGCGCGGGTGCGGAGCCGAGGTCTGCCTCCGCCAGTTCAATCAGACGACGGGTGATGGCGCCTGTGACTGCGGTAACTGCGAAGCCCACGTGGCGCAGATCTGCCCCCATATTGGTCAGTTGCAGCTGGATCCGGGGCAGCATCCTGCTGGCCTCGACCAGGGCCTCCAGGGATTCGGCCTTGCGAATGGTGCTGGTCAAATGTACCGAGCTCAGGCCTTCCTGACGCATGATGTCGGTAGTGGTAATAATGCCCTTCAATCCGCCATCATCGAATACCGGCAGATGGTGCACTTGTTCGCGCGTCATCACCAGCAGTGCATCGAACAGACTTTCACTGGCGTTGAGACTGGTGATCTTTCGGGTCATGATTTCGCTGATGGGCGAGTCGAAGGCAAGCCCGGCTGCCACGCAGCGTTTTCGGATATCCCGGTCGGTAACCAGCCCCACGGGCTCATTGTCGTCCAGCAGGATCAGGGAGGAAACACCATGATCCGACATCAGGCGTGCACCATCCTGTATCGTTGTATCGGGTGAAGCCGTAATCAGTTCACCCCGGCAGATATCACCCGCGTAGGTGTGCAGCAAGTTGGAGCTGCTTTGCTCCTGCATGTCGGAGACGGCTTCCTTGAGGCGTTGCGCCGCAGAATGACGAATGAAGTGCAGTACCGACTGATCGCTTTCCACCAGTTGGGATAATTCATCACAGGGAATGCTGTACAGCAAGGTGTCTTCTGTGGCTTTGACATAGAAATCCGGCATCACTTCGGCGGCGCAAAAGCTGGTGCAGACATCGCCTTCACCGAGCATCCCCATGAGGTTGTCTTTACCCGAATACAGCGCGATGGCTCCCTGACGCAGTATATGCAGCGTAGGTGGTGAATCCTTTTCAATGGGAATGTCCCCACCGCGCCGCACGTATTCTATCGTCAGGCCTGAAGTGAGGGCGTTCAACATGTTTTCCGGAAGTCTGTCGAATGGTGGAATGGCTGCGATGAAGTCGCGGATTTCCTGTAGTTCGATTTCCATGGTTCTTCCGGTTATCTATTGACGGGGATTTCAGCGAAATAGCGGTTCTTGTCGCCCGCCAGCACCAGGCGGATAACATCATTTTCTACTACGGGTCGCTGCAGTTCCAGAACCCAGCGCTTTGCCGTGCCCCGGCTGAGCATGGGGGAGGGCTTGCTGTCATCGACGGACAGCAGCGCACCCTGGATGGGGACGCTGGTCGCAAGATACACCAGCTGTTTTCCCTGCTTTTCCTCAATGGCAATGTTGGCAGCGATCTCCCGATGCAGCAGTTCACACACGCCGCTCAGCAAATGGCAATCCGGCTGCAGTGTCATCGCCTTGGCGGTGCCGGGTTGTTCCTCGATTTTTTCGTCGAGAAGAATTCCGGTCAGGATGTATCCGCCAATGGCCAGCAACGGAGCAAGGATAACCGCCAGCTTCACATGACGGCTAGATTGGTAAAAACGCTTGAACAGCTTCATGAGAGAGTAGTTTCTTTCCAGAAAAATTTCTGATCAGTGATCTTTGTAATGCAAAAGATGACTGGCCGCAAATGTTTCCGCAGAAAAAGGAAAAAGGCTCCGCAAAGGAGCCTTTTTCCGTACTGCTTTTCTAGATCAATGTCCGGTTGCTTCACCGGCACCGACCGGAACACGAATGTGCTCGACCATGTGCTGGATATGCTCCGGAGGTGGCGCAGTCACCTTGACCACAATGAATGCAGTGGCAAAGTTGAATACTGCACCGATGGCACCAAAGGCATTGGGCTCGATGCCCATGAACCAGTTGCTGCCCCAGCTCTGCAGGTATTTCCAGTCAGCGATAAAGAAAATACCCTTGTGCTGGAATACATAGAACAGCGTGATACCGATACCGACCAGCATACCTGCCATGGCGCCCTGCTTGTTCATCTTTTTGGAGAAGATGCCCATCATCAACGCAGGGAAGATGGAGGAGGCTGCCAGACCAAAGGCCAGGGCCACAGTTCCAGCGGCAAAATCCGGTGGATGCAATCCCAGATACCCCGCGGCGGCGATGGCGCCGGCCATGGCGAAACGACTGGCCAGCAGTTCCGATTTCTCTGAGATATTGGGTGCGAACACCCCTTTCAGCAAGTCGTGGGAGATGGATGAGGCAATGGCCAACAGCAATCCCGCAGCGGTAGAAAGGGCTGCTGCCAGACCACCGGCAACCACCAGCGCGACTACCCAGTTGGGCAGTTTGGCGATCTCGGGGTTGGCCAATACCATGATGTCACGGTCGACTTTGACCATTTCATTCTTGGCCTTGTCGGCAACATACTGGATCTTGCCGTCGCCGTTCTTGTCCTCGAACTTCAGCAGACCGGTTT
>CAZFXI010000007.1:0-59362 GCA_964522855.1 uncultured Sedimenticola sp. | reverse complement strand
TTCAGTATTTCGCTCACCACACCCTGGCTACCAAGCTCTGGTAAGTCGGATTGCTTCAGGCCATGCTCTTTCATCAGATGCTTCAACACTTCCACACCAGTCGCTTCGGGAATCTGCGAAAAATGCTGGCTATCATAGCCTGCTACCAGATCCCCCATCAGATGCAGCAAGCCATTGAGGGGGTGATCCTCATCTTCTCCCGGATGATCCAGCAAGGCCTCCATGCGTTCCACCAGTGCGTCGTATTGCGCTTCATTGGCAGGCGGGGAAAGCACCTGGCCAACCACGTCCCACTGAGAGATCACGGCATTCATCTTGTCATCGAACTTGCTCATTTTTTCCAGTTACCTTTATCTGAATATTTGACATCCTGAAACAGTTTGGAGAGCTATTGCAACAATCGCCGAGCCAACAACGCTTGCATATCCCTCCGCCCATGGACTATCAGATAAACATACACCTGCTCTCCCAAGACGCGGTAAATAATCCGGTAAGGTTTGAAAAACACCTCCCGGTATTCCTTGATGCCCAGTGAAGACAGCTCTGGCGGATAATTTCCCCGCTCAGGGAAACTGCCCAGATTACGAACCACCGCCTCGATCTCTTGCAGGACATGATCCGCCTTCTCGGGGCCATCGTGAGTAGCGATGTAGGCATCCAGTTTGTTGAGATCCAGCAGCACATCATCGGTAAAAAAAATGTTGTAGGCCATCAATCCGTATTGCGGTTGCGGCGAATCCGTTCAAAGGCCTGTTCTGCATCGACGACCTGCCCGGCTTCTATCTGCTGATTGCCAAGTGCCAGGATCTTCAGCAAAGCCAGGGTCTCCTGGGTCTGCTCATAGCTCTCCACATCCTGAACCACCAGGCGGGCCTCACCATTCTGAGTGATCACCATCGGCTCGCGCCGTTCACTCAGATCACGAACCACATCGGCCGCATGGGCTTTCAAGTAACTGATCGGTTTAATCTGGCGAGAATATTTCATAGTATCGACCCTCAAGTAACTAGACTTAATATAGTCCATATTAAGGACGGAAACAAATCTCTTTTCAGTCGTAAAAAGACCACATTTGTCTTTGATCACCAGCACCGCAACCACGCCCATAATCAACCTTACCTGCCCAATTCAAGGACATTCTACCCTGGCCGGTGTCTCATCCCATGAGCCTCCACGTACATAATCCTACAGACATTCAAATAGACAGTATCTCAATTCACAATCGGGTAACGCGGATCACCCCATAGCGGGGTCCGCTGTCGAGCATGATCGAAATAATGGCCGGCACCAGTTGTTCGAGAATGCCCGTTGCTTGTTGTGACTGAGTGCGGTTGGCGCAGTTGTTCCAGGTGGAACTGCCATGAAACAGCTGGTTGCGCCACACATAAAGGCGCTCGAAGATCACCAGAAGAACTTTTCACGTATTCATCTTGCCCAATGCCCGCAAGGCGGATGCCTTGCTACGCTGGAATTTCCCTTTCCATTCCTTTTTCGTTAAGTTGCCTTTCTGATATTCCCAGAAAGTCTGGAAGACATAGCGGCTATCCAACAACAGGCGAATGGCGTTGGGAAACTCTTTCCAGAAAATTTCATACAGACACCCTTCTTTATCGTTTTCAATCAGTCGCCCCAGAAAATGCAGAAACAGGCGTGTTTCTGAGAAGCGCAGTTCATCATGCAGCTCGTTCACATATGCGGCATTGAAAGCAATCCATAGGAAGATAAAGCGTGCATCGTCATCATCGGCTTCCTGTTCGGCACGATGCAGCCAACTCAGCGCCCATGCCACTTCCGGTTTTCGAGTTTCAAACATATTCCACCTGGCCTGGCAGTTCACGTGATGAACCCCAGACAGCGGGGATGCTCACAGCAACCATTACCCCATTTCTGCAATTCGTTTCATCCTTTTCAGAACCAGCGGAACACGCGCCTGACTCGCTTCATCTGTTGGCATGTGCCCCATACACTGCATCGACAAATCGAGCATCACCAAGAAACTTCTGGAAGCTTTCAGACAAGGCTGCGCGCAAGTCTTGGGGTGCATCATCGCTGCTGTCTTCGGAGAATCCCCGTTCTCGCAAGCGCTCGGCCAAGGCGTAATATTCACTCTTGGAAAGCACATGTACGATCACGTCGACATCGATGGTTTCCCGTATCGGTGGTGCCGCCGCGTCATTCATCAAAAGTCCTGTAGCGCAACCTCCCAGAAACACAAACTCATCGACCAGAGCGTCAAGACTGTCGACGGCCAACTCGAGCAGCGCAAGATTTGGGTTGTCAATGCTTCCCATAATGCTCCAGGCGTTTCTTCAATTCACGGATCGCCAGGTTTCGTTCACGAGCCCGGCCTCCCCGTATCGCATCGATCAATACCAACAATTCGTACAGTTTGCTGTCTGCGAGAGCGGCTTTGGGGACGGAACGATACAAATGTCTCCTGCCCTTTTAGGAACCTCTGAGTAAGTCTGGGCAAAGCAGATTGCGATTCAGAATGTTCCGGTACAAGGCGCAAATCGCACGTAATAGCAGGCTATTGCGAAAATTTGCAACGCCGTAGCGGGGCATTCTGGACGCAAGATGCGAGTTCATGACTTGATCAGAGGTTCCTTTATAACATTGCTATTCTGGATGGCGCTCAAACGAGGGCCGGCGCAGACACCACAAACCGCTCCGACAGCAACGCGCCGTTATCCTCCTCTTTCCAGTGATAAGCCACCAGCACCCCGCCCTTTCCTGCGGAATAGTCCAGGCAGGCAAGATTCTCCGCAATGGGGCCGGGCTTGCCGGTGAGCCAGTAGTGGCCGAAGAAGATCGGCGACTCGGTGGACTCATAATGGTAGTCGGCAATTTCGCTGCCAGCGACGGGACTCGCGGGCAGTTTGCCCTCTTCTTCCCGTGGCACCATGGCAAGGTCCCGGTAACTGATATCAGCAACGGTGTTCCACCATTTGATGCGGATGCGGTGGCGCTGGTTTCCGTCCTTGTCCATAAAGCTCACACCATTGGGTAGAGGAATCTCCGGACCCTTGAGCAACACCTCGATATCGCTATAAGCCTGCGTGCCCTTGATGGCGGCGTCGACGAGATAGCCATTATTCAGAATCTGGGGCACGCGCACGATGATCGGCGGGCTCCAGCAGGCATGTACAGCGCGAAACAACACCCGGCCCGTTTCATCCAGTATCTCCTGATAAACCGGCAGTGTCTTGAACCAACCAATGACCTGCCGGGTTTCTTCTTCATGCAGCCGGTATTCATCCAGGAAGGCCTGGTGCTGCCGGGTATTCTGTTCGTTGTGGGGCCGCAAGGGATCCGCCGTGTCAGGATGCGGGCTGTGATAGGCAATGGCGTTGAATTCATGGTTACCCATCACAGCCAGGGCGCTGCCCGATTCCACCATGGGCCGAACGATGTCGATCACTCTTCTCTGATGCGGCCCGCGATCGATGAAATCTCCCAGGAAAACGATCCTGGCGTTTGGCTGGCTATAGACACCCTTTTCCTGACGGTAGCCCAGACGCCGGAGCAAGCTTTCCAATTTGTCGGCCTGACCATGTATGTCGCCAATGATGTGATAGTCCATTTCAAGAAACCCCGCTTTCTACGTTCTTTACAGGCCTTGTAGCTGTACTCCGGATCGAAGTCGTGATTCGGCACATGGAACGAACAACCGTTCGTCATAAAGCATATCAAACCCCAAATGATAGTTGATGGATGCACCACATGCGCTGCATTTTTGCTCTGCACAGATCCGGCACAAACAGGCTGCTGGGCGTATTCACTGGCCTCATCCGTCCATTGATCTGGCTCGCCCAACACCATTGGATACACCCACTATCACTACCCGGAGGAACCAAACACCCTGGATATTCAGGACGACCACTGCCCCGCCATTTCAACGATCCAAGCTGTCTCAAAACAGTTTTTTGTTGCTATTTTTAGTAGCATACGCCGATGAACAGCTTTCTTGTTGACATGGACGGCGTGCTTTATCACGGCAATCGAATGCTGCCGGGCGCCAGCCAGTTTGTCGCACGTATTTCCTCGTATCCGCATCTGTTCCTCACCAACAATTCCAGCCGCCCTCCCGTGTTGGTGGCCCGGCAACTTTCCAGCCTGGGTATTAGTGGCATTCCGCCCGATCGCATACTGACCTCTGCCGAAGCCACTGCACGGTGGTTGGGGCGGCACAAACCCGGATTCCGTTACTTTGCCGTGGGTGGTGAAGGACTCCAGGAGGCGCTTTCGAAGGCAGGAAAGTCAGATCCAGAGCAGGCAGATTTCGTGGTCATCGGCGAAGGCCCGGGACTGGACTACGATAGCCTGACTACAGGAATCAATCTGGTCCTGTCCAACGGTGCCCGACTGGTTTCCACCAATCCCGATACCAGCGTGGATGCCTGGCGCAACGGTGCACATCTGGTACTGCCCGGTGGCGGTGCACTGGTAGCCCCCTTTGAGGTTGCCACCGGGCAAAAAGCCGTGGTGATCGGCAAACCCGAAAGGCTTCTGTTCGAGATGGCCATGGAACGATTGGGCGCACAACCCGAAGATTGCATCATGATCGGTGATCGACCCGACACCGACATCGCGGGTGCAGCGGCTCTGGGCATGCACACAGCCCTGGTGCGCAGCGGACGCTATCTGCCGGGTGTCCCCTGGCCCGATGGCATTCCCAGGCCCGACTGGGACGTTGATTCACTGGAGGAACTGAACGCTGTTTTCGAAGCGGCGTCGGTCTTCCAATAGCCCGTGAGAAGTTCAACTATGATGGCGACCGGCCAATCAATGCCCTACGGCTTTTCCTGAGCCTGCTCGTAGCCGCGAATGAGAAAGTTCTGGCGCGCCTGGTCCCATTGCAAGTCGGTAAAATCTCCCGACTCGGGGAAGTCGATCAAACGATATTGACCAGAGGCACCTCTCAGGAAATCATCACCAAAAGTCGTGACAATGATGCTGGATTGGTCAATCTCGATCCCGTCTGCAAGCACCCGCAGGGTATGTGTTCCTTCTCCAAGCAGATTGATGTTGTAGAGCAGACTGAACCCGTTGTCTGCATCGCCACAGACTTTTATCGTATCGGCCCGCCGGGTTCCATAGGCGACCTTGAAGGTTCTGATGCCATCCATTTCCACCACGACATTTTCTGCCTCACAAATCCAGCCGGAGATAATAGCGATGCCACTCTGGCTGGAACCATCAGCAGGATTTTCAAGCCTGCCCAGGGGGACGTCGGCCTTGTTGCCGTGCGGGCTATCAGCAACCGCCGCCGCTGAACTCACCGCACTGATGGCAAAATTCTGCAGACTCTGTTGCCAGGTAACGGAAACATTCTTACCCTGCTCCGGAAAATCAGGCAGCAAGTAGGTTCCTGACAAGCCACGGCGGAAAGGTTCACCCAGGGTGGTCACGGTAAATTCGGCGCTGTCGATGACCCGGCCATTGCTCAAGGCACGTACCTTGTGCAAACCATCGCCTTGCAGATTCAGGTTGAAAAGCAAGCCAAAACCGTTATCAGTATCACCACAGACCGATGTTGTGTCTGCACGTCTTGTGCCATAGCCGGCGGCCAGATAGGCTTCATCATCCAATTCGATCTCTATCCCTTCTGCATCACATGCCCAGCCGGAAATGACGGAAATTCCGCTTTGAAAGGAAGCCGGAGCGGGATTTTCCAGATTCCCTCTGGTATCTGCAAGGCATGCCGTGCCCTCGAAAGGGAAGTCTTTTGGCAGCACCTGCACCTTGGTGGTGTAGTACTGGTTGATATCGAGCAGGCCGGCGAAGTTGTCCTCGTCATAACGCAGCTCCAACGCGTAGGCAATATACCCGGTTTCAGGAACGTCTACCTTGCCCAGATAGACGCCCTCTTCATCCGCTGCCACACGGGTCCTGCGCCAGGCCGGACCAATTTCTTCGAGACGAAAATCCCGCGCTTCGGGATTCGTTGCCTGCCACAGGTAAACACGGTCGGGAGCGGGTTTTCCTGTTACCAGTCGGATAGCGCCATCATCCAGTACGGTCGAACTGAACTCCGGTGGTGATTTGTCCTTGTTGATATCATCCATCCACAGCAACGCCGACTCGAGAAGCCCGATCTGGCTATCAGTATCACCCTGTTTATGATCGGTATTGAACGTATTGCGCAGCAGTTTTGGTTCCGGCAGCTGGTCATAATACAGAGATGCCGAATCCGTGATGAAAAACTGATCACCCATCGAGTTGATAAGCAATTTTGGCATGGTATAGCGATTACGGTAATAGTAGGGATCGATGATTCTGGACAACTGCTTGCCCCGCACTGACTGCAGACGACAACCCAGATCATAGCCCGCATACTCGCTCAGCGCCGGCGCATAAAAACCGTAGCTGTTCCAGTGACGATTGAATTGGTTCTTGAGATTCAGCAGATCCGATGAAATGGGCATGATCGCCTTGACCCTGGGATCGACCCCCGCCGTCAACCAGGCGGTCCAGCCGCGTTTCGATCCTCCCAGAAGAATGAAATCATCGATGCGAATGTCTTTCCTGGTCAGGAGATAGTCCTGAATGGCATCCATTGCCCGCACCACTGACTTGGTCATCGCGAGGTGAACCGGCCAGTTTTCATCCCCTGTTACCAGGTATTTGTCCATGCTGTACGCCAGAATGGCATCTTCGGTACGTCCGTTGTCGGTTTCATCTGTAAAATACAGCGGCTGATTGGGTATTTGTAGCACGGCGGCGACTACCGACCCCAGTGCATTCGCGATCACCCCGATAGCATCCTCTCCTTCGGAAACCGGCTTTCCTCCGTTGCGTCCCCCTTCGATCACCAACACAGCTGTATGTCTGCCATGCGAACTCAGCAGTTTGGGAACGGTAATGATCAGTTCGTGTTCCCACACAGGGCGATCGACCTCACTTGCATCTCGCCACTGCTGGGACACCAGTTTCAGGAAATAAGTTTTTTGCAGCAGCTGCTTGTCGGCACCGACATACTCCCACGAATAGTGGCTGTCTTCTGCTTTGACGTATCGATCCAACGCCGTTTCCTGGGCAAGAACTGCCCCTGCAAACAGTAGTACGCAAACAGAAACAAAGCCCGGAAGGAACTTCATCGTGGTATCTCCTATGATCCTCTAAGCATGGCGTGCTCGTGCTACGGATCTGTATTATGAATCCAGGTACCTGTGAAATCAGCTTGCTTTGCGATGAAACACCGTCGCATGACATTTGGGGCAGGGAGGAATACGCCCCGGCTTGTAGAAATGCAGTTCTTCACCACATTTGGCACACACCAGGGTTCCCGGGCCGGTTATTTCACCGGTGTGATAACCCGCTTGCTGTGCCTGCTCCTGCAATTGTTTCAGTTCTACCGTCGTCTGGTCAGCCGCCTGGCTGAACAACTCCCGCATGCGATCCCCGATAAGGGACAAATCAAAACCCAGCCAGGTTTTGAATTCTTCGCCGGTTTCTGCGATATAGCTGGCGGCATCACGCAGGTCACGCTTGAGGTATTCGGAAACCTGATCGATCTCTTCAGCAGTCAATTCTCCCAGATCAGACAGTTTCTGGCGCGCCTTGTCGATCAGACGATGCAGTTCCGGACCACTCTTGTGCTCAATCTTCCTGGCGTCTTCGATAGCCTCTTCCAGCATGCGCTCATAGGCCTGCCCCATCAGTTCCACAGGGTCTTTTGGGTTGGGAAGATCTTTCATTGTCATTCTCCTGAATCACCTATACTGCTTTTAATATCCGGCTTATTGATGATAATTGCAATAGCTGTGACAAACATTCGACGCATTGGTGCATTTTGATGACAAAACTCAAACTCCGTCCGGTAGCCATCGACACTTACAAGGAAAATGTTGCCTACTTGCACCGCGGTTGCACTTTCTACCGGAGCGAGGGATTTCAGGCTCTGAACAAGATTGAAATCCACAAGGAGGATGATGGCCAGCCCGTGATCGCGGTCTTGAATATCGTGGATGATGAAGAGATCACGGCGCCTGGCGAACTGGGCATCAGCGAACAGGTATTCGAACAGTTGAACCTCCCTCCCGGCACCTCGGTGACCGTAAAACACGCCACTCCCCCGGTTTCCCTGGATGCCGTGCACGACAAGATCAATGGTGAAGCCCTGAATTATGAACAGTATCTGAAAATTGCCCAGGACATCGTGGAAAACCGCTATTCCAAGATCGAAATTGCGGCTTTTCTGGTGGGCTGTGCCGAAACGGGTTTCGAGCGTGATGAGGTGTTGTATCTGACCCGTGCCATGGTGGAAACTGGAGATCGTCTGGAATGGGGCGAATCACTGGTGGCAGACAAGCACTGTATCGGCGGCATTCCGGGTAACCGGACAACCATGCTGATTGTCCCTATTGTGGCTGCTCACGGCATGCTGATGCCCAAGACTTCCAGCCGCGCCATTACCTCACCGGCAGGTACCGCCGATACCATGGAAGTTCTGGCCAATGTGGATTTGTCGCCCGAGGCCTTGCACAGCATCGTACACAAGGAGCGAGGCTGTCTGGTTTGGGGGGGAACCGCCAGGCTGGCGCCGGTGGATGATATTCTGATCGCTGTGGAGCGGCCCCTATCCATGGATTCACCGGGACAGATGGTTGCCTCCATTCTTTCCAAGAAAGTAGCCGCCGGTTCTACCCGGCTGTTGATCGATATTCCTCTTGGGCCTACCGCCAAGGTACGCAGCCATCAGGATGCCCTGCGATTGCGCAAGCTGTTCGAATACGTGGGTGATCGCATAGGCCTGGAGCTGGAAGTCATCATCACTGATGGCAGCCAACCCATCGGACGCGGTATTGGCCCGGTACTGGAAACCCGGGATGTGATGCAGGTACTGGAGCGCAAACCCAATGCACCCATGGATTTGCGGGAGAAAGCCCTGCAGATGGCTGGGCGTATTCTAGAATTCGATGCCGACGTGCGCGGAGGTGAAGGCTACCACATCGCACGGGACATTCTGGATTCCGGCAGGGCCCTGGCGAAGATGGAAGCCATCATCGATGCCCAGGGGAAAAACAGCGAGCCCCCTCAACTGGGGCGCCTGCATCATGCCATCAGCGCACCGGAAAGTGGAAAAATTGTCGCCATAGACAATCTGCAGATGGCCTCTATCGCGCGTCTGGCCGGGGCTCCTCTGGACAAGGGTGCCGGTGTGGATCTGCACAAGAAAACCGGCGAGCACGTAGAAGCGGGTGAGCCTTTATACACTATCTATGCGGCTTTTCCTGCCAACTACGAATTTGCCCGGGATGCCGCCCGTCAAAACATTGGATACAAAGTGGAGGCAACCTATGAACAATAACTGCCTGATCCTCACGTTTGGCGACTATGCCGAACCTGCCCGACGTCTGGCTGATGCCATCAACTGTGGATTTGCCCTGATTGATGTACATCGCTTTCCCGATGGGGAAAGCCGTTTACGCCTGCCCGTGGATGTACCATCAAAGGTCGTGCTGTGTCGCAGCCTGAATGACCCCAACGCAAAACTGATTGAACTGATACTCGCCGCTGAACACCTTCGTGAGCAGGGTGTGCAACAGCTGATGCTAGTAGCCCCCTATCTTTGCTACATGCGCCAGGACAAGGCCTTTCATGCCGGCGAGGTGGTCAGTCAGCGCATCATCGGCAAACTGCTCGCCAACTATTTCGATGCGGTGATTACGGTAGATGCCCACTTGCACCGAATTCACCACCTGCATGATGCCCTGCCGATGAAAACCAGCATCAACCTCACGGCCACCCGCCCCATGGCTTTGTTCCTGGAACAACAGAAACTCAGACCGTTGCTGATTGGTCCGGATAGCGAATCGGAACAATGGGTGGCAAATATCGCCAGATATGAAAACCTGGACTATTGCATTGCCACCAAGGAACGCCTGGGTGACAAACAGGTGAAAGTCCGGCTTCCCGAATATGACTATCAGGACAGACCTGTCGTGCTGGTGGATGATGTGGCTAGCACGGGCCGCACCCTCGAAGCCACCGCCCGGCAGCTGCACGCCTTTGCTCCCGCCTCTGTTTCTGTGATGGTGACCCATGCATTGTTTCTCGGGGACGCACTGCAGCGGCTACGAGCCGTTGGTGTGGAGAACATCTGGAGTTGCGACAGCATCCCTCACCCCAGTAACCAGATTCATCTGGATCGGTTGCTGGGTGACGCCTTACAGAAACATTTTATCTAGATTGGCTCTTGATCATTCACCCAGCACGATACAAGCACCGGGTGAATACTTCAGGGAACGTCCTTGAGGGCGCGAACTTTATCCAGCAGATCCGGTGCATCCCATTCCCGCCCACCGACAGCGCGATACACTTTACGTCCCCATTGATCGATCACAAAGGTGGTGGGAAGACCTTTTACCTTCCAGGCTTCACTGACCGTAGATTCGGTATCCAGCAACAAGGGAAATTCCACCGGGTAACTGGCGGTAAATTCAAATATGGCATCTTCATCCTCACCCACATCGATCGCCAGCATCACGATTCCTTCTTCACGCAGCTGCTCCCATGCGCGCTGCATGGAAGGCATTTCAGCACGACAGGGTGGACACCATGTGGCCCAGAAATTCACGATAACCACATGTCCCTTGTAGTCGCTAATGTGATGCAGATTGCCATCCACATCCTTCAACGCGAAATCCGGTGCCACGGGTTTTTCCGGCAAGGCAGTCAGGCCTTTCCCCGTGGCATGGGAGGCACTGGCGATAACCAGTGTAATCAACAATGTCGATAGGATTTTGTACATGGGCATATTCCCCGCATTATTTCAGTTGTTCCGGGGCACACTGCAGATCCGGAATGATCGCTTTGACAGATTGTCCACCCAGCCGCAACTGCAAATGCAAATCGAAGTGTTCACCCGGGGGAAGACCATACACCGTCATTCCCCAATTATAGTCGCCCGGCTCAAAATGTTGCTGGCTGGGCATCAGAGACCAGTTCAACGCAATGCGGGCAGCCTTGGGTACACTGAGAGGCTGCAGGCGTTTTTTCCAGCACTCGCGCACAAACAGCGGGGTTTCCTTGCCCTTTTGCACCACTTTCCAGGTATTCAGGTCGAAATCCAGGGGCAAGACTCCGTCATTGCGGAACATGGAGCCAAAAAAACAGGTGGTCGCAATAGCGTCGGCGGTTTCTGCGGCAAATCCCCGTGCCTGAAGGTAGGCGCGTGTTTGATCGGGCAGACGCTGCACCAGACGCAGGGAGACGCCTTCATGGGTCCACAACCAGGTACGCAAACCGGTCTTTTCTCCCGTCTCCACTGTTACCGCCGCTGACATGACCCCTGCCAGCAACAGCAAAACCAGCAATACCGGTAGGCGTCGCTCAACCCCCATCGATGATGTCCACCGGATAACCTTCCAGCCGCCACTCCGGCAACCCGCCATCCAGACGTGTTGCTGCAACCCCTTTTTTTCTCAGGAAGGCAACCGCATCGAAGGCCAATACACAATGTGGGCCTCGACAGTAGGCTACGACATCCTGCCCAGGATCCAGCTCATGCAGGCGGGCTTCCAGATCGGCCAGGGGCACGTTGATCGCCCCCGGCACATGACCGGCGGCATATTCTTCTGCTGGACGAACATCGAGTACGGTAACCAGCCCCGCTCTGGCCCTTTCGAGCAACTCCGTCGCCGGCAGCGGCTCCAGGTTGTCCTTCACGGTCAGGTAGCTTTGAATCAGCTGCTGCACATCCGCCAGATGGCGTTCGGCAACTTCTCGCAAGGCATTCAGCAACGGCGGCACATCGTCACCACTGATGCGGTATATGACCTTCTGCCCTTCTTTTCGGGAACTCACCAGGCCAGCCTGTCGCAACTGCTGCAGATGCTGGGAGGTATTCGCAACACTCAGGCCGGATACCTTGGCCAGGGCATCCACGCTACGCTCACTTTGCGCCAGAAACTCCAGCAACTCCAGGCGATGCCCATTGCTCATGGCCTTGGCTACTCTCGCAAACTGGGCAAAAAGCTCTTTTTTGAAATTACCCTTGGACATCTTGTTCTCGACTTTCCCTCTATTGTTCGCTAGATTTATTGAATAATATACACAACAACGACACGCACTCAAACCTCCTTTTCCCGTATCGGACGTCCGGACCCCCTGATGAGCAGCAAAACGCAGTTACTATTCGTTTACAATGCCGACAGCGGTGCATTCAATACGCTGGCGGACATTGGACATAAAATTTTTTCTCCCGACACATACAATTGCGCATTGTGCGCCATTACCCATGGAATTTTCAGGGAAAAGGAGCAATGGCGGTCTTTTGTGGCCTCATTGCCACTGGAATGTATGTTTCTACACCGCGATGAGTTCATACGCCAGTATCCTGAGTTTCAGGGCCCGTTTCCATGTGTGTTTCTTCGCACAAAGGAGGGACTGGTCCCCTGCCTTACTGCAGATATACTGACATCCTGCCAGAATATGCAGGATCTGCAAAAACTGATTTCTATTCACTGTATCAACCAACCAGAGGACTTTTCTCGATGAAATGGTTATCCCTGCTGATTTTACTGTTCCTTGGCAGCGT
Source organism: uncultured Sedimenticola sp. (assembly GCA_964522855.1). GTDB lineage: Bacteria > Pseudomonadota > Gammaproteobacteria > Chromatiales > Chromatiaceae > Thiolapillus. The sequence goes on along the minus strand of CAZFXI010000007.1, from coordinate 46,818 downwards.
ACAGGCCGAGGAGGTTTCGTTCAAATACAACGGCGTGGCCCTGCGTGCCAATCTGGAAAAAACCGGCAACTGGCCTGATGGCCCGGTCATTCTCATGACCCACGGCACGCTGGCCCACAATCGCATGGAAATCATCAGCACTTTGCAGGAACTGTTCAAGGAAAACGGCATCAGCAGCCTGGCCATCAACCTCAGCCTGGGGCTGAATAATCGAAACAGCGCCATGTATGATTGCCCTACTCCGCACACCCACAAGCACACGGACGCCGTAAAGGAAATTTCCACATGGGTCGAATGGCTGGATTATAAAAATGTGAAAGACATCGTGTTGCTGGGACATTCCCGTGGTGGCAACCAGACAGCATGGTATGCCGCAGAAGGGGCATATCCTGCCGTGAGCAAAGTGATTCTGCTGGCGCCCCAGGTCTGGTCTGCCGAATATGCCGCAAAAGACTATGAGAAACGTTACGGCAAGCCATTGCAACCTGTTCTGGACAAAGCCATTGCCCTGGTCAAGGCAGGAAAGGGCAAGGAGATGATGGCGCATACAGATTTCATCTACTGCAAAGACACGACCGTGAGTGCGGAGGCTTTCGCCAACTACTACACACCCGATCCGCGCATGGATACCCCCTATCTTCTGGGGAAGATCAAGCTCCCGGTATTGCTGTTTGTGGGCACGCAAGATCAGGTCGTCAAGGGGCTGGAAAAGAAACTGGCCAATCTGCCCGCAAAACCCAGTAATCTGAGTGTCGAAATAATGGACGGAGCCGATCATTTCTTCCGCGACCTGTATGCCGAAGATGTTGTGGAGCGGAGCCTGGAATTCATCCAGCAGTAATAGAACCCTTATCATTTATCCAATCCCGACAGCCATGTCGGGATTGTTGGCCTGTCCTCCCTGCCCACATCTCATGACCACAGCGCAGCCCCGAACACTCCCCGCCCAGAAACTGTGACCAGGGTTGAAATTCCAGCGGTAAAAACCATTGCCCCGGGAACCAACGCACAATTGCCCTGTCTCTAACCTCGACTTGCAACACAATCGAGCGCTTTCATGCCGTGCATGATTGCATTCATGTACTTGATTCAAAGCCCCACGTAGTTAGCAGAGATATTCCATGAATTCCAGATCATTTTTTCAACTGACAGCCGCTCTTCTTGCCAATACCAGTGTCCTTGCCGTGGAAGTACCGGATCGCGGAGCCAGCTTCTTCAACACGCCAGAACGCTTCAACCGCTACTACACCGACCCCCAATACAGCGCGAGTAAAACCTATTTCGTGAGTCCAAACGGCAGTGGTGATGGCAGCAGCACAGCCAATCCCATGTCAGTTGATGGTGCTTTCAATCGAGTCGGCGCTGGCGAAGAAATTCGCTTTCTGCCGGGACAATATCAGGGCTGCTGGGAACTGGACGACAGCAGCTCCGGCACCTATGACGCGCCTGTCGTCTTGAAAGCAGACCCCGGGGTTGAGATCGACTGTTGCAACTCGGGCAGAAAATCCTGCTTCAACCTGGAATTCGCCAACCATGTGGCCGTCGATGGCTTTACCCTGAAAGGCGGAAACTATGGCATCCGCACCGTGGGAGGCTATGCCACCCGAGACCACCAGAAGGGTATCGCCATACTCAACAACCGTATTTCCGGACAGTACAAGGACCCTGTCCTGTCCGGAGGCTCGGACTGGATAGTGGTGGAAAACAATACCGCGTATGACGCCGGAAACGGCGATGGGCACGGCATCTATCTGTCCAATGGTGGCGACTGGATGATCGTGCGCAACAATGACCTGCACGACAACCCCAATTCCGATTTTCAAATCAACGCCGATCCCGAAAGCACCTGTGCTGAAGAAGGCATCGCCGATGATGACCCTCGCTGTGATGGCAGCGCCCTGGATGGTAAAGGTCAGGGAGTCTCCGAGTTTGTACTCGTAGAGAACAACTTTTTTCACGATGGCGCGATTGGACCCAACCTGACCTCCGTACGGAATTCTGTTTTCCGTAACAACATCATCGGGTTCTACAGCCATCACGGCACGAGTTTCTGGCAGGAAACCGACAACCCCAAGCTGGGATCCAGCAACAACACCATCGAACACAACCTGTTTATAGGTGAAAGCAGCAGTCACGTACTGCAACTCATCAACCATTCGACAAACAACACCATACGAAACAACGTACTGCTGGCGGTTTCGCGTTCGAATACCGCCGTGACCGCCAGAAACAATACACTGCTGCTCGAACAGGACGGCAGCACCGAGGGCAACAATACTTTCGCCGGAAACTATTTTGTCGGCGGTTATTTCGACAGTTTCAATCCTGCAGCCACAGATCAGACAGACAACAGCTTCGATCCGTCGTGGTTCGTCAGTTTCCCCTTCGCCAACCAGACGGGGACGCCGGAATCCTTCAAGCCTGTCAGCAATGCCCCTTTTACAGCCATTGGAACCCTGCTTGCCAGCACGCCTGAAGACAGAAGTGGCGCATTACGTATCAATCCCGCTGACCTGGGGCCCTGGCAAATCACCCTGCCAACCCCTTGCAATATCAATGCGGAAACGGTTACCGATACGCGAACCATTGAATGTGAATCACTGCAGATTCCCGATGGCTACGAAATTGCAAAAGGTGCTGATGTCACCTTTATGGCCAGCTATTACATCAGTTTCGGTACAGATTTCAGTGTAGGCGCCGGGGGCATCCTGCGGACGCAAACAGGCAACAGTGTTCCCTGATTGTGCAATACCAAGATAATATCGGCCGCATCTGATCGGGATCATCATGTACATTCTGCGGGTTTTTTGCAAAGCATGATCTTCCAGGCTGAACACATGGATGCTGAAGCATCATATCTGTGATTCGATGGGAAGCCATTTGAGCAAACTAATACTCAGTCTTTGCCAAAAACTCGTATAGGGTTCATTCGTCAAGGTAGCCTGGTCTCCATTTACACGACCGTGCCACAACAAGGATTCACTGCCGAATTCATCTTTTTTCAATTCCAGACGAAAAGCAGCATCCTTGATGTGTTCATCAAACCCGCTGGCAATCTGGTTGGCGATAGCCGGGGCCTGAATGATCACTCCTATCTCTGTATTTTGACTCACGGAACGCGGATCGAAATTCATGGAACCCACAAACACTGCTTGGCGATCCACGACAAAGGCCTTGGCATGCAAACTTGATTTCGAACTGCCTATCCGCCCTTCTTTCCTGGCTTTTCGATCTTCCTTCGATGTGATCTTGTTCAGCTCCCACAATTCGATCCCTGCCCTGAGCATCTCCTTGCGATAGCGCGAGTATCCCGCATGCACGATGCTCACGTCTGTTGAAGACAACGAATTGGTCAGGATAGCGACACGCACGCCTTTTTCCCGCAGTTGCCTGAGGAAAGCCACACCTTCTTTTCCTGGCACGAAATAGGGGGAGAAAACGATGACCTCCTCTTTCGCATCCCGAAGATAAGGAAGTAGATCCGTAAACATCTGCTGAGATATATCACCCACCCGCCGCAACAGTTTGTCAGGAGGGTCTGCATAGACCTTTCCCTTCACCCACTCGAAGCGCAGGCTGCTGTTTTTCATGTCATTCGCCAGACGGGAATGTCTTAACCGATCGACATAAACGGAGTTCTCCAACACGCCGATTTTTTCGGCGAAGCGCTTCCTTCGTTCAGCAAACTCGGCATCCGAAAGCTCCTCACGAATCAACAGCGAAATGGGATAGCTGAGTTCATGGTTCCAGTAGGCATCGAAGGAATTCGACACTTCCAGTACAACTGGCCCGATGGCCAGCACATCGAGGTCCTGGAATTGCAACTCAGGATCCCGGCTGAAATATTCATTGCCGATGTTACGCCCTCCCAATATGGTCGCCTGACCATCGACGGTAAAGGACTTGTTGTGTGCACGCCGGGTTTGTCTTCCAAACCCGGTAACATACTGCCAGATACGCCTTACATTGCGCCCGAAAGGATTGAAAAGTCGAACTTCGATGTTGGGGTGCTGATCAAAAAGCGCCAGATCCAGATCGCGCCTGCCTTCATTGATATCATCAAGCAACACACGCACCCGCACGCCCCGATCGGCAGCTTCCAGCAACTGCTTCGCAAATAGACTGCCAACCTCATCACCGTGAATCATGTAATACTGGGTATCAATACTGTGCTCTGCGATTTGTGCCATGACTGCCCGTGCGACAAAAGCATCCAGTCCATCGCTCAGCAACAGAAAACCTGATATATCGTCTGCCTCCCTGGGCGCAGTTTCATACAAAGCACTCAAGATGCCATTCTGGGCATGCGTGAAGGCCGTGGTATTGGTTTTGGTCTTGTTGTCCGGCAAGGAAGCGCAGCCATTCATTGCAAGCAATACCAGTAGCAACATGAAGTTCACGAATTTATTCATCATCCAGATCTCATGTATCCCCAACACAAGGTGCCTGCAACACTGTTTCATTCCACAACCATGCGTCGGCATCGCTGCAATTGATTTTATCCTATATTAATGTACGGCTAATGGCGACGCAGTACATTCGAGAAGCCCTGATCAAATCGTGAACTCGTTTCTTGTGTCCAGACTTGATCGGGACTTCCCTAGAGAACGGGTGACAACAAGGCACTTCCTTTGGCTTTCAGTCGCTGCCACAAAGGTCCGCTTTGCAGGTTGAAATCAGAAAGCTCGGTAGCATTCGCAAAATCAGTGCGCAACATGTGCTCTACCTGCGCTGCAAATGCATCATCCGCAATAGCACAGGTCACTTCAAAATTGAGACGAAATGAACGATTGTCAAAATTTACCGTGCCTATCAGCGACAGGTTGTCATCAATCAGCACGGTTTTCTGATGCATGAAGCCCCGTTCATAAAAATGGATTTTTGCGCCCAGTTTGGACAATTCACTCAAATAGACATTGGCTGCGTTGCTGACAAACCAGTTGTCATTCTTTCGTGGTGTAAGAATGCGCACATCTACACCTTTCAGTAGCGCCAGATATAAAGAAACCCGGGTCGTTTCATCAGGGATGAAATAAGGCGTTGCAATCCAGATGCGTTTTTTTGCCGAGCTCAACACGGTGGTAAAAAACAGGCTTGCGGTTTCCAACTCATCTGCCGGTCCGGAACCCAGAACCAGTACATTCTGCCCTTCGCCAGCCGGGATTCCTGGTGCCGCGACGGGATCCCAGTTCAGGTTTTCCAGTAGTTTGTGGTCTGCCCAATACCAGTCAGACCAGAAAATGGACTGTGCAACCAATGCCGCAGGTCCTTGAATCTTCAGGTGGGTATCGCGCCATGGGCTCAGCTTCTTGTCCTTTCCCAGGTATTCATCCCCAATATTCAAACCACCGATCCAGGTTTCCTTTCCATCCACCACCACGATCTTTCTGTGATTGCGAAAATTGAGCTGAAAACGGTTGCTCGGTCCCTGGGTGGTGTTGAAAGGCAGTACACGGACACCTGTTTTCCGCAGTGCGTTCAGACAGCTTTCCGATAGCTTGCTACTTCCCAGTTCATCATATAGAACATAAACAGCTATTCCCTGCCGGACTTTCTCGACCAACAAGTCCCTGAAGCACTGGCCAGTAGCGTCTGGCTGCAAAATATAGAACTGAAACAAGATATATGATCGTGCCTGTTTGATACCTTTCTCCAGGCTCTCGTATGTATTTTCCCCGTCGACCAGCAATTGAACCTGATTGCCCCGCAAAAAAGGGGTAGCAGACAGCTTTCTGATCGCTTTGAATTTGGGAAACCCGTCTGGCTCGGAAACCATAAAAGGGTAAAATGCGGCATGCACTTTCTGTTTGTCTTCCTTGATAAGCAGGTTGTGGTCTTTAAGCGTATTTACATAGCCCTGAAACTTGCTTCGTCCAAATACCCAGTAAGCCGGAACTGCGATGAGTGGCATGGTAATGAGACTGACTAACCAGGCAATTGCCCCCTGGGAAGTTCGTGTATTCAGTATTGCATGTACTGAGCTTATCAATCCTGACACCTGAATCACTAGATACAGTATGGTCAGCACATGAACCCAATTCATCGTCATGGTTGATGGATGGAGATAGCGGTAGTCATGGCATGCTGAGTATATGCCCCCGGCTTTTCCAGCGAATAATCGGTGGCGGGTTTTTCGTTAAGGAACCACTGAATAAGCCATGAACTCGCATCTTGCTACCAGATGACGACTGAATCCGAAGATTCAGCCACTAGGTAGTCTTGTGTTCATAAAGATGCACGTCACGCTGAGGATAGGGAATACTGATGCCCGCTTCATCCATCCGTAACTTGACCGTCTCGTTCGCATCAAAATATACATCCCAGTAATCGGATGACTTCACCCACACGCGAACAAAGAAATTGACACTGCTGTCGGCCAGCTCCCCTACCACGATCTGATGAGGCGGATCTTTCAATATGCGTTCATCCTTGGCAACGATATCTTCCAGAATTGCCCGCACCTCCTTGAGGTCGGCATCGTAGGAAACACCCACGGTCAGATCAACACGCCTGGTCTCCTGGGTAGAATAGTTGATGATATTGTCGTTCCCCAGTTTGGCATTGGGAATGATGATGGTCTTGTTGTCCGGTGTTTTCAATGTGGTGGTAAATATCTGAATAACATCGACTTTACCTGTCACCCCGGCAGCCTCTACCACATCGCCAACCTTGAAAGGGCGGAAAATGATCAGCAGGAAACCTGCCGCGAAATTCGCCAGCGAGCCCTGCAGGGCCAAACCGATGGCCAGGCCGGCAGCACCAAGAATGGCGATGAAGGACGTTGTGTGTATGCCCAGCTGTCCCAGAGCCGCGATCACCACAAATACCATCAGGCCGATATAAACCATGCTGGTGGTGAAACCGACAATCAGCGGATCCACATTTGCTCTGGTCATCCCACGGGCAACTATCCGCTTGATCCATTTCGCCACTATCTTCCCGATAAAAAAGATGGCAAGGGCAGCCAGCATCGCAGGTCCATACTGAATCAATAGATCCTTGCCCGCATCAAGCAATTGAGCAGATTTTTCCGGATCCAGCAGGTTGCCTACTTCTCTGACAACATCAATAGGTTCTGCTGCAGTAACAGCTTCCTTTACGGCTTCATCTGCCATGGATTTTCTCCTTGAACTTGTATAAAAATTATTGCAATAATGCACTGAGCAACTAAATCAGGCAAGAAAAAAGGCCTGCACCAAAAGGCCGGCCTTTTCTTTTCTGGTCGGAGCGAGAGGATTCGAACCTCCGACCCCCACAACCCCATTGTGGTGCGCTACCAAGCTGCGCTACGCTCCGGAAAGAGCGGGCATGTTAGGCGGAGCCGGGATGATTGTCAATACATGATGCCTTCCGGAAGGGATATTTGCTGGCGAACACCATCCTGCACATAAGCTTACAGAAATCTGTTCCCGGCATCCCAGGCAATGTAGAATAGGCAAGCGTTCTCTCACCCTACATGACAAGGCTTTCAATTTATGGGATTTTTCCGGTTTGTGCTTCCTTTCATCCTCCTTTGCATAGGCGCGGTTCTGCTCGCCCAGGGCTATCAGCACTGGAGCACTTCAAAACAGCTTCTGGACAGATCACTGGTTGCAGAAGGCACTGTCATCCGCAATGCACCCTATATGTCATCCAAGCCCGGCAAGGCCTCTTCCCTTGTCTATTTTCCTCAGGTGACGTTCAGCACCAAGGAAGGGAAAATTGTCGAGTTTACATCCAGGGTAACGAGTCGTGCAGAGCAGTATCAACCTGGAGATCAGGTGAGCGTGCTGTATCAGGAAAACAACCCGAAAGACGCCGTTATCGGCTCATTCAACGCCCTGTGGGCAGTCGCCATCATATTCACGGTATCGGGTATCCTGGTCGTCATGTTTGCGGCCTGGTTCTATCTGAAGGCGCAAAGGGATTGGGAAAAGAAGGCAAAGTAGAATGGCATGAAAGGCTTCATGTCCGTTTCTGGAGGTTTATTTCAGAATCTGGGCTACTTCTTCCAGTTCGGCAAGCAGTTGGCGAATGATCTGATGGCTCTGATTCTTGTCTTCCTGGGCATCTTCACCATCCAGCTTTTGCCGGGCTCCACCAATGGTAAAACCCTGTTCATACAGCAGGCTGCGAATCTGACGTATCATGATGACATCATGACGCTGATAGTAGCGGCGATTGCCACGGCGTTTTACCGGCTTGAGTTGCGGGAACTCCTGTTCCCAGTAGCGTAGTACGTGGGGTTTTACCTGACAAAGTTCACTGACTTCACCGATGGTGAAGTAGCGTTTCCCCGGAATGGGTGGAAGTTCGATGGCGCTGCTATTCGGATCCAGCATAGGTTTCCACTCTTGCTTTCAATTTCTGCCCGGGGCGGAAGGTGACCACTCTTCTGGCGCTGACGAGAATTTCTTCCCCGGTCTTGGGGTTTCTGCCGGGTCGGGAGTTTTTCTCACGCAAATCGAAATTACCGAAACCGGAAAGCTTGACCTGCTGACCATTTTCCAGCGCCCCCCGAATTTCCTCGAAAAAGAGCTCTACCAGCCCTTTTGCCTCGCGCTTGTTCAACCCCAGTTCGTCAAACAGGGCTTCAGCCATTTTTGCCTTTGTCAGTGACATTCTGTTCAATCCCGCAATTTTGCTGACAGTTCAGTATTCAATGCCGATAACACCGCATCCACTGCCTGTTCTGTTTCTTCATCAGTTAGCGTGTGAGAATAATCCTGCAAAATCAAGCTTAAAGCAAGACTTTTTAGACCTGAGTCTATATTGTCCCCAGTATAAACGTCAAATACCTGAATGTCTCGCACAATTTCCGGGGCTGCGTTTCTGGCACAGGTTTGTACTTTGGCCCAGGAAAGTTCGGCATCCACCAGCAGCGCCAAGTCCCTGCGAATCGCAGGATATTTGGAGACCGCTTCGAACGCCGGAATACGACCGCTAGCGAGTCCAGCCAGCCGAATCTCGAACAGGAAGACATTACCGGAAATATCGAGCTTGGCTTGCAATCCGGGATGCAACATGCCCAAACGTCCGATTTCCCGCCCATTTCTCACGATGGCTGCAACCTGCCCCGGATGGAGGCTGCTATCCTCAACGTTCTGAAACGCGAAAGCATCCAGGCTATCCACCAGTTCGAGCAGCACCTCCACATCACCTTTCAGATCATAAAAATCCACTTTTCCGGATGCATTACTCCATTTTTGCGGAAGGCGCTCGCCGTAGATCAGTCCCCCAAGCATTTCAGGCTGATCGATCTCGCCTTGGTCCTCAAGAAAAACCTGGCCGGATTCGAACAATCGGACACGATCCTGTTGACGGGCAAGATTGTATTGCAGGGTGGAAAGCAATCCAGGCCATAAGCTGGCGCGCATCACCGACATGTCTGCCGAAATGGGATTGGCCAGGCGAATCTGCGTGGCATCCGGCGTCACCAGTGATGCCAGTTCGGGTGCGATGAAGCTGTAGGTAATCACCTCCTGGTAATCCCGGTCAACCAGCAATTCCTTGGCGCGCAGTAAATGGAGATCCGCTTCCGGCAGCGCCTGTATGCTTACTGGCGCGGAGGACAGGTTTTCCGGAATATTGGCATAACCGTAGATACGACCAATTTCCTCGATCAGATCGGCTTCGATGCCGATATCGAAGCGGCAGCTGGGCGCAGTGACCTGCCAGCCATCATCAACCACCTCGACCTGCATTTCCAGACGGGATAAAATATCCTCGATCATCGCAGCGTCGATTTCCACACCCAGTATCCTGGGAATCTGATACCGACGCAGGTGAATTGCCTGCCGCTGCGGCAGTCGCTCTGCCACGGCCATATCCAGGACAGGACCGGCCTCACCCCCGGTGATATGCAGCAGCAGATCCGTGGCGCGTTCGAGCGCCTTGCGCTGCAATTCAGGATCAACCCCACGCTCGAAACGATGCGAGGAATCGGTATGCAAACCATAGGCGCGCGCCTTGCCGGCAATGGCCACAGCCGTGAAAAAAGCGGATTCGAGCAGAACATCCCTCGTGCTGTCCGTGACCGCAGACTCCTCGCCCCCCATGATGCCTGCCAGCGCCAGCGGCTTTTCTTCGTCCGCGATCAGCAGCGTACCCTCTGTGATTTCCACCTCGCTGCCATCCAGCAGCAGCAGCTTTTCCCCCGCCACCGATAGGCGCACATGGATGCTGCCGGCAATGCTGTCCAGATCGAAACCGTGCATGGGTTGGCCCAGTTCGATCATCACATAGTTGGTGATATCCACCACGGGGCTGATGGAGCGTATGCCACTGCGTCGCAGCTTTTCCTGCATCCACAGTGGTGTCTGCGCTGTGGGATCGATGCCCCTGATGACGCGGCAACCGTAGCGCGGACAGGCTTCAGGCGCCTCCAGAACGACCTCCCTGGTAACATCCAGAACAGCGGGGACCTCCGAAATCTCCCAGTGCTTCACCTCGGTGGAGGTAATTACCCCCACATCCCGTGCCATACCGGCAATACTCAGGCAATCACCACGGTCCGGGGTCAGATCGACATCGATGATGTGATCATCCAGTGACAGATAGCGGCGAAAATCCTCACCAACAGGTGCATCTGCCGGCAGGGGCATGATGCCATCGGAAGAGTCTGCCAGACCCAGCTCCGCGGCAGAGCAGATCATGCCCATGGATTGCTGGCCCCGCAGTTTGGCCTTCTTGATCCGGAAATCACCAGGCAGCACCGCACCCACTCTTGCCACAGGTACTTTCATGTCCGCAGCGACATTCCTGGCACCACAGACAATCTGTACGGGTTCATCTTCACCAACATTGACGCTGCACACGGACAGCTTGTCCGCATCCGGGTGGCGCTCGCAACTGAGTACCTCGCCTACTACCACACCAGTAAATGCAGCAGCTGCCGGGGACACTGCCTCTACTTCCAGACCGGCCATGCTCAACGCATCGGCCAACTCGTAGACCGACAGGTCAGGGTCTACCCATTCTCTCAACCAGGCTTCACTAAATTGCATGTCATTTCTCCCTCAGGCGAACTGGCGCAGGAAGCGCAAATCGTTTTCGAAGAACAGGCGCAGGTCATTGACGCCATAACGCAGCATGGTCAGACGTTCCACCCCCATACCAAAGGCATATCCTGTGTATTTCTCGGTGTCGATGCCCATGTGCCGAAACACCTCCGGATGGATCATGCCGCAGCCGAGCACTTCCAACCAGCCGGTATGACCGCACACGCGACAGCCCTCTCCACCGCACATCACACACTCGATATCCGCCTCCGCCGAAGGTTCGGTAAAAGGGAAATACGACGGACGAAAACGCACCTTGAGATCCTTCTCGAAAAAGGTCTTGAGAAAACTGTGCAGGATGCCTTTCAGATCCGCGAACGTAACATGCTCGTCTACCAAGAATCCCTCAACCTGGTGGAACATGGGGGTGTGTGTCACGTCAGAATCGCAGCGATAGACCCGCCCTGGCGCGATCACCTTGAATGGCGGCTCGCCATCTTTCATCACCCGCACCTGTACCGGTGATGTATGGGTACGCAGCAGCCGGTGGGCGTCAAAATAGAAGGTATCATGCATGGCCCGCGCCGGATGGTGCGCCGGAATATTCAGCGCCTCGAAGTTATGATAGTCATCTTCTATCTCAGGTCCCTCGGCAACTTTGAAACCGGCACTGGCAAAGATCTCCTCGATACGTGCCATAGTGCGAGTCACCGGATGAAGGCCTCCCTTGTCCATGCCACGACCGGGCAAGGTCACATCGATGCGCTCTTTCGCCAGCCGCGCTTCCAGCGCTGCCTGCTCGAGCGCCGACTTGCGGGCTTCGATGGCTTTCTGCAGCACCTGTTTGGCCTGATTGATGGCCTGCCCCGCTTTCGGGCGCTCTTCCTTGGAGAGTTTACCCAGCAGTTTGAGCTGCTCGGTAAACAGCCCGCTCTTGCCCAGATAAGCGACACGCACCTCATCCAGCGCACGTAAGTCGGAAGCATCCTGCACTGCTGCCAGCGCCTGTTCAGTCAATTGTTGGAGATCCATGGAATCTTTACCTTCGATTCTGAGCCAAACTCCAAGGAACCTTTGATATCACCGCCATCCCGGCGCAGGCCGGGATCCAGGAGCTTGGCATTTCTGGATTCCGGCCTGCGCCGGAATGACATTTACAATCCAATCAGTGGTAACCCTGAAAATTAAAAAAGGGAAAGACCCTCAAGGCCTTTCCCCTCGTTCGCATCGTCGGCAATACTGCAAAACAGCATGCCAGACATTTCAGTCAATCTGCCGCACCCCGGGCGCGGCGGGCTTGATCAACTCGCGAGAGCGGCCTTGGCTTTTTCTGCGAGTTGGCTAAATGCCGGCATGTCATGTACGGCAATATCCGCCAGCATCTTGCGATCGACTTCAATGCCAGCTTTGCTCAGCCCGTTGATGAATCGGCTGTACGACAAATCGTTCATGCGGGCTGCAGCGTTGATACGCTGAATCCACAAGGAGCGGAACTGACGCTTCTTCTGACGGCGGTCGCGATAGGCATATTGCCCGGCCTTGATGACCGCCTGTTTGGCGACGCGATAGACTTTGCTGCGTGCACCGTAATAACCTTTGGCCTGCTTGAGGACCTTCTTGTGACGCTTGTGCGCCGTTACACCACGTGTTACTCGAGGCATCTTGTATCTCCTATGACGAAATCAGAATCAGGCGTATGGAATCATACGGCGCGCGGCTGCCACATCAGACTTGTGCAACATGGCCGGTGAGCGCAGGTGACGCTTACGCTTGGTGCTCTTCTTGGTCAGAATATGACGGCGATGAGACTGGTTTCGCTTGAAGCCGCCCGCAGTTTTCTTGAACCGCTTGGCTGCACCTCGATTGGTCTTTATCTTTGGCATTTTCTCTCTCCTGTAGCTAGGATGAAACACGAGTGACCAAGGCAATGCCTATTGGCCCGGCCACTGTTGAAGCGCCCCGTCGCCAGGGCAATGATAAATTCTCTACTTTTTACGCGGTCCCAGCACCATTACCATCTGGCGCCCTTCCATTGCGGGACGCTGTTCGACCTGGGCAATGTCCTCCAGATCCTTCTCCACGCGGGTCAACACTTCTGCACCCAGTTCGCGGTGGGCATGTTCCCTGCCCCGAAAACGCATGGTGACCTTCGCCTTGTCACCATTTTCCAGAAAACGTCGCAAGTTCCTCAGCTTGATCTCATAGTCTCCCGAATCCGTACGGGGACGGAACTTGATTTCCTTTACCTGAACCTGCTTCTGCTTTTTCTTGGCCGCCTGCTTCTGCTTCTTGGCCTCGAACACAAACTTGCCATAATCCATGATCCTGCAAACCGGTGGCTCGGCATTGGGCACGATTTCCACCAGGTCGAGACCGGCTTTGGCTGCAGCTTCCATAGCATCTTCTATGGATACGATTCCCACCTGTTCACCATCTTCCGCGATCAGTCTGACCTCGGGTACGCTGATGTCATCATTCAGGCGGTTTCTTTTGTCTTGTTTAGCTATAGTCAGATTCCTCTGTAATTTACTTGCTTGAGCACGAAGATGTTTTCAACCTTCTAAGCCCGTCGTTTCAAATCATCCTGCAGGTGTGAAACAAACTCCTCCACGGGCATTGCCCCCAGGTCTTCACCCCCACGCTTGCGTACCGCAACGCCAGCATTTTCCATTTCCCGATCACCAACGACCAGCAAATAGGGTATGCGTTGCAAAGTGTGCTCGCGGATTTTAAAGCCGATCTTCTCGTTTCTCAAGTCTATTTGCACCCGAATGCCCTGTTTTTTCAGCTTTTCTGCAACTTCACCGACATATCCGGCCTGTTTGTCGGTGATATTCATCAAAACGGCCTGCACGGGTGACAACCAGACGGGCAAGGCGCCGGCATAATGTTCGATGAGAATACCGATGAAACGCTCCAGCGATCCCAGGATAGCCCGGTGCAACATCACGGGAACCTGCTTGCTGTTGTCCTCTGCGATATAGTGCGCCCCCAGACGCTCCGGCATGGAGAAATCCAATTGGATTGTACCCAGTTGCCATACGCGATCAAGGCAGTCCTTCAGGGAGAATTCGATCTTGGGGCCATAGAAGGCACCCTCTCCCGGCTGCAACTCCCAATCCAGCTGCTTGTGATTGAGTGCATCTTCCAGGGATTTCTCTGCCTTGTCCCAGAGCTCATCGGCACCCACACGTTTTTCAGGGCGGGTGGACAGCTTGATCAGCACATCCTCGAATCCGAAATCCCTGTACACCTCGAACAGCAGGTCGATGAAAGCCGATACTTCGGAAAGAATCTGCTCTTCGGTGCAGAAAATATGGGCATCGTCCTGCACGAAATTCCGCACCCGCATCAGACCATGCAAGGTGCCGGAAGGCTCGTTGCGATGGCAGGAACCAAACTCTGCCAGTCGGAGCGGTAAATCACGGTAACTTTTCAGGCCATGATTGTAGATCTGCACATGCGCAGGACAGTTCATGGGCTTGATGGCATAATCCCGATGCTCGGAATGGGTGGTGAAAATCATGTCCCCGAATTTATCCCAATGACCGGATTTTTCCCACAGGCTGCGGTCGATGATCTCTGGCGTGTGTACTTCCTGATACCCGTGCTCGCGCAACTTGGAACGCACATAGTCCTCGACCACCAGATAGATCTGCCAGCCCTTGTCATGCCAGAACACCATGCCCGGCGCTTCTTCCTGGGTATGGAACAGATCCTGGGCCTTGCCGATCTTGCGATGATCGCGCTTCTCCGCCTCTTCCAGACGGTGCAGGTATTGCTTCAGCTCCTTCTTGTTGCGCCAGGCCGTGCCGTAGATGCGCTGCAGCATTTCGTTGTTCGAATCACCCCGCCAATAGGCACCCGCCAGTTTCATCAGCTTGAAGGCCTTGAGCTTTCCCGTGCTCGGCACATGAGGGCCACGACACAAGTCCGTGAATGCTCCCTGCGTGTAGAGTGACAGGTCTTCGTTGGTCGGAATGGATTCGATGATCTCAGCCTTGTATTCCTCGTTCATGTCCCGGAAGAAATTTACTGCTTCGTCCCGGGACATGAGGCTGCGGCTGATGGGGATATCAGCCTTTGCCAGCTCATTCATCTTCTTCTCGATGGCTTCCAGGTCTTCCGGAGTAAACGGCCGGCTGTAGGAAAAATCGTAATAGAAACCGTTGTCGATCACCGGACCGATGGTCACCTGCGCATCGGGAAACAGCTCTTTCACCGCCATGGCCAGAAGATGCGCAGTGGAATGACGAATGACTTCCAGCCCCTCTTCATCCCGATCGGTAACAATGGCCACCTCGGCATCGGAATCGATGGCTGTCGAAGCATCTACCAGCTTGCCGTTGACCTTGCCGGCCAGGGTAGCCTTGGCAAGCCCGGGACCGATATCTGCTGCTATTTCGGCAACGGTGACTGGATGATCGAAAGACCGTTTTGAACCATCAGGGAGTGTAATTTCCGGCATGACATATCCTCAGTGGTGACCCCTACCAAAGGCCACATGACAAGCAAGGCGCGTATTGTACTGCCCGTGCCCCTGGCTGTACATACAACAGGCTGTTGAAAAACCTGGAAAAGCTGTTTTCAACACCCTACATATAAAGAAACCGGCATCCCTTTCAGGACACCGGCTTCTGGTCAGCGCCCTTTCAGGCGCTACAAGAGCGCCACTTAGTGCGTGGTGATCTCGATGCGACGGTTTTGTGCACGACCTTCGCGAGTCTTGTTGTCAGCGATAGGCTGAGACTCGCCCATTCCCTTGACGGTAATGGAATCGATACCCAGAGATTCCAGGTAATCAGCCGCAGCCTGGGCACGACGCACAGACAACTTCATGTTGTAGTCCTCAGGACCCGTGCTGTCGGTGTGACCGATAACAGTTACAGTCTCATGACCGGGGCTGGCCTTGACCTTGTCGGCGAAATCTTCCAGAGCAGATTTCATTTGTGGCTTGAGCACGGCACTGTCGAAATCGAATTCTTCAACTACCAGATTGATAGTCAGGTTTTCAGTGATTTCACAACCATCAGCGTCGACGGTAGCACCCGCACGTGTATTGGGGCACTTGTCACGGCTGTTTGGAACACCGTCGTTGTCATCATCGCCATCAACAGGAACAGGAGTCGGGGCCGCCTCTTCCTTTGCAATAACGTCTCCGCATTTCTCAACCAATTGCTTTACGCCACCTTTGGAAGTCCAGCATTCACCGTAGGCGTTGGTAACTACAGACTTCTCTGCATCCTGTGCATAAGCACGCATGGGATCTTCAGCCGAAGCTACAGTTGAACCCATGATCAAACCCACAGCAGCCGCAACAGTTGCAATTTTCTTGTTCGCTTCTTTAAACATCTTGTCTTTCTCCTGATATGTAGACATTTATTTCTTACCGGGGCTCGACCGCCCACCTCAACAACCAAAACTTTACGCAATAAAAAAACCCAGTCACCTCTCAATTCCACTGATTCAGAGAGGGCACTAAATAGATCATACTTTGTTAAGTATAACGGAGACAGAACCAATTGTACAAATCCAACAGTGCAAAAATACCAAAAACGGTGCCCCATAAGGATAAAAACAACCGCACAAGCCTGCCATGGCATCCATTTACGCAGTTATTGGTAAAAATGTAACACTTGTTGCCCGGAAGAATAGCCACAAAACAAGCTGTTGCCCTTGTCCCGGTATGCTGTTATATATTCAATCTGGTTTCAAAGCTGAAGAGCCGGGGCTTTTCATACTGGATAGATTACAGAAAACAGTTTTTATATAGCAGCAAGAACCCATACAGTAGCAAACAGAGATGGAGCGCTATAGCCTTGCATGGCCGGGAACTCCTTCTGTTTCCGTGAATCTAATTGTTTTACCCTGGCTACTACCTCCAAAACTTGGAGGCAAGGGACAATAATAGTTACTTAATTTTTTGGAGAAAGAGAACCTCATGAATTCAATAGACCGTGCTGTAAGCCGATCGAGTGAACTGACCTTTGCCACCAACAAGGTCATTACCAATACTTACCTGTTACTTTCCGCCACCCTTGTTTTCAGTGGTGTCATGGCGTTGTTGTCCATGTATCTTGCGGTCCCTGTCTGGACTTATACCGCTTCATTGATCGTTGCCATGCTGATGGGCATATTTGTACTGCCCCGCACTGCTGACAGTGCTGCCGGTTTAGGTGTGATTTTTGCCATTACCGGACTGATGGGCTTTGGCCTCGGCCCCGTCATCAGCATGTATCTGCAGATGCCGAATGGCGGGCAAACCGTCTCTCTGGCACTGGGCGGAACCGGCGTGATCTTTCTGGGACTTTCAGGCTATGCGCTGAGCAGTCGCCGCGATTTCAGTTTCATGGGCGGCTTTATTTTTGCCGGCATGATGGTGATGCTGGTAGCCGTGCTTGCCAACATCTTCCTGCAGATTCCTGCTTTGCAACTGGCCATCGCCGCTGGCTTCATCCTGCTGATGAGCGGTTTCATCCTGTTCCAGACCAGCCAGATGATCCATGGCGGTGAAACCAATTACATTCATGCTACCTACGGTTTGTATCTGTCCATTTTCAACATTTTCATCAGTCTGCTGCAGATTCTCGGAATCTTTGGCGGGGATGAGTAAGGATTAGACGCTGAATACAACAAGCCCCGGCCAATCGCCGGGGCTTTTTTATAGAGGTTGAGGCATGAACATCTGGTTACAGATCGGCAGCGCCGTGGTCGTGGTACTGATGCTGGTTTTTCTTTACCCGGCGGCCAGGCACTGGCTGCAGAACGGCCCCAAAGCCAAGAAAGGTGACTGGCAGGCCGCTGCCATCCCCCTGCTTCTGGTGGTTGGCTTCGTGATTCTTCTGATCATGATGGTCAGATAGCGGTTATCAAGTCTACGCCGCCCATGTAGGTTTGCAGTACTTCCGGCACACGAATACAGCCGTCAGCCTGCTGACAGTTCTCCAGTACCGCCACCAGCGTACGTCCCACGGCCAGACCGGAACCGTTCACCGTATGCAGCAACTCGGGCCTACCGGTTTCGGGATTTCGCCAACGAGCCTGCATGCGCCGCGCCTGGAAATCCAGGAAATTCGAGCAGGAAGAAATCTCCCGATACTTGCCCTGCCCCGGCAGCCACACTTCCAGGTCGTAGGTCTTGGTGGCGCTGAAGCCCAGGTCACCCGTACAAAGCGTCACCACCCGATACGCCAACCCCAGTTTCTGCAGGATGATTTCCGCATGAGCGGTCAACGCTTCCAGCGCCTTAAAGGAATCTTCCGGACGCACGGCCTGCACCAGCTCCACCTTGTCGAACTGATGCTGACGAATCATGCCGCGAGTGTCCTTGCCGTAGGCACCGGCTTCGGAGCGAAAACAGGGGGTATGCGCCACCACCTTGAACGGCAGCGTTTCGGCATCGAGAATCTCGTCACGCAGCAGGTTTGTCAGCGGCACTTCCGCTGTAGGGATCAGATAATAATCCTGTTCGCCTTCCAGCTTGAAGGCATCTTCGGCAAACTTTGGCAGTTGGCCGGTGCCGGTCATGCTCTCGGCATTCACCATATAGGGAACATAGGTTTCCCGGTAACCGTGTTGCATGGTGTGCTGATCGAGCATGAATTGCGTCAGGGCTCGATGCAATCTGGCCATTTGACCGTGCATGACCGTGAATCTCGAACCGGTTATCCTCGCAGCGGCGGCAAAATCCAGCCCACCCAGTGCTTCTCCCAGATCGACATGATCCCTGGGCTCAAAATCGAATTGCGGAATTTCACCCCAGGTTCTTTCCTCGCGGTTGTCATCTTCATCGTTTCCATCCGGAACCGAATCATCCGGCAAATTGGGCAGCCCCAGCAGGATGTTCCGCAATTGCTCCTGCAGCTGTTTGAGTTCGTTCTCCGCTTCCTTGAGCGCTTCACCCAGGCTCGCCACTTCTTCAAGCAGTGGCTGGATATCCTCCCCTGCCGCCTTGGCCTTGCCGATGGATTTAGAACGTGTGTTGCGCTCATTCTGCAGTTCCTGGGTACGCATCTGCAGTTCCTTGCGCCGAGCTTCCAGTTTCTCGATGGCGCCGACATCCAGACTCACACCCCGGCGTTTGAGCGTAGCGGCCACATCGTGAAGGTTGGTGCGTAACAGTTTAGGGTCCAGCATGATTCAATCACTCAGGTTGGTGCGGGCCGTCCAGTAAACAAGATGTCCGGGCTCCAGTTGTTTTTTCAGATGCTCGATGACGGATGCCATCTTTTCCGGCCGATCGAAAAACTCGATCACCACCGGCATATCCAGAGACAGATCCAGCAAGGAAGCGGTGTGCATCTTACCGGAACGGCCGAAGCCTGCAACCCCGCGAAATGCCGTAACGCCTGCCACATGCTCTTCGTTGTGCAGATAGTTCAGCATCCGCTTCAGCTTGTGTTCCCCTTCGGTGCAATATATACGCACCATGGTGACTTCATCGCTCATTACAATTGTCTCCCCAGAATAACGCCCAGCCAGGCTGCAGCAATACAGACCACCACACTGCCACCTGCATTGAGCAGCGCCTTGCCGATCTGCGCATCTTCAAGCAGGTTGAGGGTTTCGATGGAAAAAGTGGAAAAGGTGGTGAATGCGCCCAGAAAACCGATGAGCAGAAAGGCGCGCACTTCCGGCCCGCTGGTCAGGCGATCCAGCAACAGGATGTAGAGCACACCCATGACAAAGGAACCGAGTACATTGACTGCCAGCGTTCCCCAGGGAAACCCCCGTCCCAGCCAGGCATAGGTGGCTGTAGACAGCCAGTAGCGCATCAACGCACCTAAAGCGCCTCCAGCGGCAATGGCCAGTGCTTGCATTATGGATTCCGGTGATTTGTCAAAGGCTTATTCTACACCTTCATCGGCTGCGGCTTCATCCAGTTCCCGCAAGTGCGCCAGTTTTTCACGGATACGAATTTCCAGTCCCCGGTCAACCGGTTGGTAATAACAGGCATCTTGCAATTCATCGGGCAAATACTGCTCTCCCGCCGCATAGCCCTCCCGCTCGTCATGGGCATAGCGATACGCCTTGCCGTAGCCCAGTTCCTTCATCAGACTGGTCGGTGCATTTCGCAAGTGGATGGGCACTTCCCGGGAACCGGTTTCTTTGGCATCACGCATGGCCGCCTTGAAGGCCATGTACACGGCGTTGCTCTTGGCGGCACAGGCCATGTAGAGCACGGCCTGGGCGATAGCCAGCTCCCCCTCGGGACTGCCGAGGCGCTCCTGCACCTGCCAGGCGTTCAGGGCCAGTTCCAGTGCGCGGGGATCGGCATTGCCGATGTCTTCCGAAGCCATGCGTACCACACGTCGCGCGATGTACAGAGGATCACAACCGCCGTCGAGCATGCGGCACAGCCAGTACAGTGCACCGTCGGGTGAGGAACCGCGTACAGATTTGTGCAAGGCGGATATCTGGTCATAGAACACCTCGCCGCCCTTGTCGAAACGCCGTAGCTGTCCGGCACAGACTTCTGTGACGACGTCGTGACTGATGGTTCCATCCTCTGCCAGTCCTGCAGCACTCTCCAGAAGATTCAGTGCCCGGCGGGCGTCGCCGTCTGCTGCCTGAGAAATGGTTTGCAGGTCCTTGTCGGCAATCTGGACATGTTCTTTACCCAGGCCGCGTTCTTCGTTCTGCAGGGCAAAAGCCAGAACGTCCAGTAATTCGTCCTGTGCGAGGGATTTGAGCACGTACACCCGCGCCCGCGAAAGCAGGGCGTTGTTGAGCTCGAAAGAAGGGTTTTCCGTGGTCGCACCGACGAACAGGAAGGTGCCATTTTCCACATGGGGCAGGAAGGCATCCTGCTGGCTCTTGTTGAAGCGATGCACTTCATCGATGAACAGCACCGTGCCCTGCCCGCTTTGCGCTTTCACCTGCTGCGCCTGCTCTACGGCCGCACGGATATCCTTGACACCCGCCAGCACGGCGGAAAGCGTGTGAAAGGCGTAACCGGAAGCATTGGCCAGCAGGCGCGCCAGGGTGGTCTTACCTGTCCCAGGCGGCCCCCAGAAGATCATGGAGTGCAACTGACTCTTCTCTATGGCCAGCCGCAGGGGTTTCCCTTCTCCCAGGATGTGGGACTGGCCTCGATACTCGCTCAGGCTGCGCGGTCGAATGCGATCCGCCAGGGGGCGCCCGGCAAGATCGTCCGTCGCAAACAGATCATCTGTCGTCATTGATCCAGGATGTCGTATCCCGGTGGTGGAACAAACTTGAACAGGCTGTCGTCCAGCGGCGGATTGCGCTGCAGATTGAAGAAATCGAAACGTGTGACCTGCCCAAAACGGTCGGCCATTTCCATGCGTGCCAGCCTTTTACCTTCGAAGGCCAGCAGAATCTGCTCGAACTGGCTGTCTTCCTTTTTCGGAATCAGCTTCAGCCACCCCATCCCCATGCGCTGTCCCAAATCCTTGATCTCGAACTCCTTGTCCAGATCCAGTGCACCGGCGAACAGGCTGGCCGGCGTCCCTTCCAGGGCAGCCTTCTGGGATCGCTGGCTGACCTGCTGAATGTCCTCTTCAATCAGCCAGATGGTCTTCCCGTCGGCGATGATGTAGCGCGGATACTCTCCCTCGTATACCCAGCGAAAGCGCTCGGGGCGCGAAAGGTAGAACACGCCCTGGGCGTGACTGACCTGGTCTGTTTCGGTATCGATGAGCTCCTGGCTGAATTCGGCCTTGAGGGTATGCAAATCCGCCAGAAAACCATCCAGCTGCTGTCGGACACCAGCCATCAACATACTGCTGAACAACAGCGGAGCCATAAGCACCAGTATCTTAATCTTGTGCAACAAATCAATCCTCGGGTGGCGGTGGCGCCAGCACTTCCCGATTGCCTTTGTTGTCGGGAGTACTGACCACACCAATGCGTTCCATTTCTTCGATCATGCGGGCAGCGCGGTTATAGCCGATCTTGAGTCGACGCTGCACACCGGAAATGGAGCCTCGACGGCTTTGAGTAACGATCTGAACCGCTTCATCAAACAGGGGATCCGCATCTTCGGTATCCACACCTGCGGCCTCAGGAGATAGACCCGGGATCGCCTCGGTTGGTTCCTGCAGAATTTCTTCCAGATAGTTGGGCTGGCCAGCTGACTTGAGAAAACTCACCACGCGATGCACCTCCCCATCAGAAACGAACGCGCCATGGGTACGCTGGGGAATACTGGTACCCGGCGGCAGATACAGCATGTCACCGTGTCCCAGCAGATGCTCGGCGCCCATCTGATCGAGGATGGTACGCGAGTCGATACGCGAGGACACCTGGAAAGCCACCCGCGTCGGGATGTTCGCCTTGATCAGACCGGTGATGACATCCACCGACGGCCGCTGGGTTGCCAGCAGCAGGTGAATACCGGCGGCTCTGGCCTTCTGTGCCAGCCGGGCGATAAGCTCTTCCACCTTCTTGCCTACCACCATCATCATATCGGCCAGCTCATCGATGACGACCACGATATAGGGCATGTGAATCAAATCCGGAGCGGTCTCCGGCTCATTCTCGGTCAGGCCGGTGGGATCGGGTTTCCACAAGGGATCGGGAACACCTTCACCCGCCTTTTCCGCATCCTTGATTTTTTTATTGTAACCGCCGATGCCGCGTACGCCCAGGGCAGCCATGAGGCGATAACGACGTTCCATCTCTGCCACACACCAGCGCAGAGCGTTGGCCGCCTCCTTCATATCTGTGACCACCGGCGTGAGCAGATGCGGAATGCCCTCATACACAGACAATTCCAGCATCTTGGGATCGACCATGATGAGCCGCACTTCATCCGCTTTTGCCTTGTACAACAGACTGAGGATCATGGCGTTGATGGCGACAGATTTACCCGAACCCGTGGTACCGGCTATCAGGGCATGAGGCATTTTCGCCAGATCGACCACCACCGGGCCGCCGGAAATATCCTTGCCCAACACCAGGGTCAGCGGTGATCTGGAACTGTCATAGGCCTCTGAACACAACACTTCACTCAGATAAACCATTTCCCGGTGTTCGTTGGGAATCTCCAGACCGATGGTGGACTTGCCGGGGATGACCTCCACCACGCGCACCGAGATCACCGACAGGGAGCGCGCCAGATCCTTGGACAGGTTGCTGATCTTGCTGGCTTTGGTACCTGGCGCCAGTTGCAGTTCGAAGAGCGTGACCACGGGACCGGGATGCACGGCCACCACTTCCACGGCGATGCGAAAATCCTCCAGCTTGCGTTCCACCAGCCGTGACAGGGCCTCCAGCGCCTCTTCGGAGTAGCCATGCTCTGTATGCTGGGGCTCATCCAGGAGCGATAGCGCGGGTAGTTCTGAATTCGGCTCCGGCTCGATGAGGGGCATTTGCTTTTCCTTCTCGACCCGGATGCTGGGAACGACTGTGGTCACTTCCGGCTCGATTTTCGGCGGTTTGCGCTCCCGCGTGCGCTGCTTCTCCTTTTTCAGGGATTCGGAGCGCTCCTGCCGCATTTGCCTGGCGGTTTTGGCCTTGCTGCTCTTCTGCTGAAAAGACCTGGCCAGACGGCGGAAGCCATTCAGCACCAACCCACCGATAACGTCCATCACTGCCAGCCAGGAAATACCGCTGAACAACGTGAATCCGATCAGAAACAGGGCCAGCAGGAACAGGCTGCCACCGGCAGAACTGACTACATCCACCAGCATGGATTGCAAGGCCTGCCCCAGAATACCGCCTGGTCCTTCGGGCAGGCTGGTTTCTGCACCGATATGCATGGTTGCCAGCCCACTGCCGGCCATCAGGGTGATGAAAAAACCCAACCAGCGAAAGATCAGCAACTGGTAGTCCACTTCCTTGCTATCCTGGCGCTCACGAAACAGCAGCCAACCACTCCACAGGATGATGACCGGCACCAGATAGGCCAGATAGCCGAACAACGTCAGCAACACACTGGAAAACCAGGCGCCAGCGGGGCCGCCCATGTTACTGGGGGTTTCCCTAGCGCCCACGAAGGACCACCCCGGGTCCTGAGGCGAAAAGGTCAACAGCGACAGGACAAAATAGGCGCTGACAGCAAGAAGCAGCAGAAAGGCTCCCTCTTTCAAACGTTTACTCAGGGTTTGATGCACAGTAGTTTTATAAAATCAATATGTTATAGGAAAATTCTAGAGTATTTTAGCAGATATTCCAGCCAAAAGTATTCCCGACCTGCCGTGAATAACACTTACCTTTCGCCAGAATTGCAGTCATCCCGGCGTAGGCCGGGATCCAGAATAGCTGAAAAGGAGCGTTATTCCTGGGTTCCGGCCTGCGCCGGAACGACGATAATTGCCTTTTCATATGATGATCCACTTCAAGTCAAACGCCATTCCGGCCTGCCCCTTTTTGTCAGGACAGGACCGGGGCCATCTCAGCGATTCAGGGCCTGTACGGCATTTGCCAGCACGACGGGATCATGATGTCCCTGGTAGATGGGCAACGGTTTTTTACCCGTATCAAAAAGCCCATAGACCGCCATTTGCGCGCAACGCACGGAATATTCAACGGTGAATACACAATCGTGCGGCACTTCTGCAAACTGCCCCAGAAAGGCAAAATTGCTGGCGCCATCTGGCAACACGTCAGGCCGGTCACCGGGCTTGCGCGGCATGAACAGGCTGTCGATAAAGGGCATCATCACCGGCAGGCAGATCACTTTTCCGGCATCAACCACGGGCTGCATCAGATCAGCAACCTTCAGATGGTGCCAGAGTTCGTCCAGTATTTCCTTTCCCGAGCATTCAGACATTTTTTTCTGTACATGATTGCCTTCACGATCCGGGTACAACCCGTATCCCCAGAACACCTTCACATCATCCGGTTGATTGGCAAAATGCGGCTGGGCAGCGATGACGATAGACATCAACCAGTTGGAATCAGTGAAGGTCACCAGCCCGCCGGTACCCGACACATTGCCCGTAAACTGCTCCATATGGTCATGGAATATGGAACTCTTCAGGGTAACGGTGAAAGATTCCCATTTTTGCAGATCCACATCGTCACAGAAAACAGCGGGATTACCGAAGTCTTCATGTTGGGATGCTATCTTCTCCCACAGCTTCCAGGCACCGGATTCCGACTTGCCATACAGCACCGGGGGTGCATCCATGAAGCCGGTATCAGCAGCTTCCACGATGGAACCGTTGGTGATGAACACACAGTCTTCCTCACCCAGCATGATCTGCTTTTCTTCACTATTCACCAGGTAGTGAATGATCCGGGCACGTTTTTTATCAGCAGCCAGATCAAATTCGATATTGATCACCTGATGCTGCATATCGAACTGCACTTCCCTGGCTTCCAGCCAACGCCGCAGGGGCAGAACCACGGAATCGTACTGGTTGTATTTCGTGCGCAGTATCTTTTCCAGCTTGTTCATACCCGGCAGCAGATGGACAAAGCGTATGGAATAGCGGCGCATTTCTGCCAGACTGCTCCACTTCTGGAAAGCGAACATACTGGTCCACAGCAGCCAGAAATTGGTCTCGAAGAAATGCGCCGAGAACCAGTCCTCGATGCGTTTGGCACCCAGCAGCATCTCTGGTGCAAACCAGAGCTTGAGCATGGCCGCCTGATCGCTCTTGCTCAGCCCGTAGGAGGAGACATCCAGAATCTTGCCATTGCGCATCAGCCGAGCTCTGGCATTGGAAACGTATTTGGCATTGAAGGCCTTGCATTCGTCCGTGACCGACACATCCGGATCTTCCAGAGACGGGATATGTGACAGCAGGTCCCAGTAGCACACGTAGTGATCTTCATGCATGCGCCCACCACGGATAACGTAACCTTCCGAGTCCTTGCCAGAACCATCCAGCGCCCCGCCGGCAACATCCCGCTGCTCCATGATATGGATGGACTTGCCAGCCACGCCTGCATCTTCTATCAGATAAAACGCACTGGCCAGCGAAGCGATACCACTACCGACCAGATACACGCTGGCACGGTTTGCATCCCGTTTTTCCATTTCTGTATGCTCCTGTTTGTTGAAAGAACCTGCGTATAATGCACCAATTACCCCCTCTGACCCAACTCACGATATGCTTTCACGCTTGCGACGATACCGCACCCTGCAAATCCTGCGCCACCATGGCCTGCCTGATCATCTGTGGCGGAAATTACGCAAGGAGCTGTATCTGTTACGGAATATCAGCACAAAGCAGGCCGTCAAGCTACGCGAACTGACCACGCTGCTGTTACGGGAAAAAACCATTCAAGGGGTACAGGGGCTGAAAATGTCCCAGGAGATGCGCGCCGTGATTGCCAGCCAGGCCTGTTTGATGATTCTTGAACTGGGCCTGTCCAGCTTCAAAGGCTGGAAGGAGCTGATCGTGTATCCCGGTGCATTCAAGGTAGAGCGTATGGTTACCGATGAATACGGCATCGTTCATCAGCAGGCATCCCCCCTGAGCGGGGAATCCTGGCAGAACGGTCCACTGGTGCTATCCTGGGCAGATGTGCGACGAGACAGCTACCACCGCCATCCCGGTAGCCACGTCATCATCCATGAATTTGCTCACAAGCTGGACGCCCTGAACGGGCGGGTCAACGGCATGCCGCCACTGCATCCGGACATGCCCATCGAGAAATGGAGCAGCACTCTCAGTCATGCCTACGACATCCTCCAGCGACAACTGGAAAAAGGCCAAAACGCCATCAATCCCTATGCGGCAACCAGCCCTGCAGAATTCTTTGCCGTGCTCAGTGAATACTTTTTCACCGCACCGGACATACTGAAACGGCACTGCAACCCAGTCTATACACAACTCGCAGCTTATTACCGTCAGGATACCCAGTCACGCCTGCACTACTGACGAACTCCCAAACAGTCCGGCGTGGCAACAGAACATCAGCGACCGAATAGACCTTTCAGTGCCCCCGTACCCAACTTGTCCTGTAGCTTCTCACCCGCCTTGTCCATCAGCTCCTGCTTCTTCACCTCGATCTTGTGCTCGGCATTGGCTTTCAGGGCTGCTTCCATATCCACGCTGGGTGAAGGATTGTTTAGGTCGCCCTTGATACGAACGGGTATGGCAACTCCCTTCAGTTTATTGGAACCCCCCTGTCCTTCCAGGGAACCCACTGCTTTGGCAGTCAGCAAGTAGTCCACCTGCTCCTGAACCAGATCGACCTTGCCCTTCCCTGTCACACGCAACGCAGGAGAGGCCATGTACAAATCATCGTTCTTCACTACCCCGTTCCTGATAACGCCGCTGCCTTTTAGCTCGGCAAAATCGGTCTCCTGGGGCGCACTGGATGCCGCCTGCCCTGTCGCCTGACGAATTGCCTGAGCCAGGTTGAAGCCGATGAATGCGCCATCCTTGAACTCAATGGAAAAGCGGCCATTCAGGTTGCGTTTTATGGTGGCGTCATCCAACCCCTTGCTGCTGACATCGAGCTTGACGTTCCCGACACCGCGCAGTTGCGCCTTGCCGGTCAGATCCTTCAGCAGTGGTTCGATCTGGACACCCATGAGGGTCTTCCTGGCACTGAAGCTCGGCGTATCCTTGCGCACATCGAGTTTGACGCTGCCATGAAACTTCCCCTGATACAGCACTGCACTGATCGGATCCATGGTCAATACACCCTTGCGTGATTTCACATTCAGCATGATTTTCTGCATTTTCAGGCCATTGAGCGTCAGGCTGCCCACCGAAAAGCTGGCCTCCAGATTCAACTTGCGCAGTGCAGAGAAATCCGGTTTGCCATCGCCGGCTGCCGCCTTTTCCTGTGAAGCGGATTGCTCGGTATTCTGTTCCGTTTTCGGTGGCAGGTAGCGATCGAGATCGATGGCATCGAGGGTGAATTTCGCACGCACTACCGGCCCATCGAAGGAAAGCACCCGCAATTCACCGTTCAGGCTGGAATCGTCCAGTTTGATGGTGATGGGTTTTACCGTCAGCGCCTCCCCTTGCTGCACGATGAACACATTGCCGGATACCCGGGTCAGTGCCTTGGGATCCGCTGTCACCACGCTAGTACCCGCAATTTCCAGCAGTTTCTTCAGGTTGGTATTCTGCAGCGCCAGCTTCGCTTCCAGCTTGGGCTTTGTGTTGAGTTCCGTCACGCTAAGGTCGCCGGTCACATCCACATTCAAACCGGACAGGGACAGGTCACTCAGCGCCAGCACACCCTGCTTCCTGTCCAGGCCGACATTGGCCGCCATGGCCAGTTTGACACCCTGCTCCGGCAAGCCTTCTCCCGCCGCATCGAGATCGACGGCCAGAGCAGCCAGATCCAGGCGCTGAAAATCTTTGGAGAAGTTCATGTCCGTGGACATCTTGAAATCCAGCTTCAGCACCGGTTTGGCGTTTTCCAGCTTGAAACTTATCCGTAGCGGCACAGGCGTATCGGGGACCAGCTCACCCAGCTTTACCGCCAGATCATCCAGTTTGACACTCACGCCCTCCTGTTCATCATCAAAGTGCAGGCTGACATCCTCCAGCTCGATACCTTTGAGGCTGATTTCGAAATCGCTGAGATTGAACGGCTCTTCGCTGCCCGCCTTGGATTCTGGCGCTGCCTTCTCTCCTTTTCCTTCGCCCGCCTTCACCAGCCCTTCCCAGTTCCCGATGCCATCCTTGTTTTTGCGCAGGTTAAGGCGCACGCCCTTCAGCACCACGGTATCCACCGCGATCTTTTTCTCGAACAGGGGTTTGATACCAACCTTCACATCCAGCTTCTGTACCGCCGCCATGGGTTCGTCACCGAAGCCTGGGGCATTTCCCACCTGTACATCCGCCAGTTTGATTCCCACCCAGGGGAAAACGGACCAGTTCAAGGGTCCATTGATGCTCAACGTCTGGCCGGTTGCGGATTCAAACTTGGTGCTGATGTTTTCCTTTACCATGTTTTCATCCACGACCAGACTCAGCACCACGACGGCGATGACCGCCAGCAGGACCAGGCCGATAATCAGACCAAAAAACCATTTGAGTAACTTCATTTCAACACTCCGTTTGAATATACATCAACACGCTGCAAAACCATAAAACCTGCGACAAACAGGACCACAACAGACAGTATACCCAGTCTTGCATCACCACTCAGCACGGTAACTCCACCGATGAGTATCGGCCCGATAACCGCCGCGAACTTGCCAAGCATGTTGTACACGCCAAAAAACATGCCTGCCCGGTCCGCCGGAATCAGCCGCGCATACAGGGAACGGCTGAGTGACTGAATGCCACCCTGAACCAGACCAATGGCTACCGCCAATGAATAGAACTCCCACATGGATTGCATGCGCCAAGCCCAGAATACTATCAAAGTATAGACCCCCAGCGCGATCATGATGCCTCTTTTTGGTCCATGCCTGGTGCCAATATAGCCAAACAGCAGTGCCGCCGGAAAGCCGACAAACTGTGTAATAAGCAGTGCCGTCAGCAAATCGGACGATTCAAATCCGATCGCCAACCCATAGTCCACCGCCATGCGCACGATAGTGTCCACACCATCGATATATAACCAATAGCTCAGTAAAAACAACGCCGCCATCCTGAAACGCCGGACTTCCCGTAGATTCTCCACAATTTCCCGCAAAGCATTGCGGAGGATGTGTTTACTCGCCGGACGAGGGTGCTGTTCATGGACGAACAACACCAGAGGAATGGAAAACACCGCCCACCACAGCCCTACCATCAAAAAGGAAATACGCACCGCCTGCCCGGCATCTGCAAGACCGAAAACTTCGGGCTTGAGGACCATCAGTACATTCAGGGCAAACAGCAACCCGCCTCCCAGATAGCCGAACGCGTAGCCCAGCGCGGAAACCTTGTCCAGTGCCTTTTCCTCTGCCACATCAATCAGCAACGCATCATAGGGGATGATGCTGCCGGAAAAGCCGATGATGCCAAGTGCATAGAAAGCCAGCGCTACCTGCCACAGGCCAGCCGACACCACAAACAGACAGGATGTCATGAGTGCACCGAGAAAAGCGAACAACAGCAGGAAACGCTTCTTGTTTCCGCCCTGATCGGCCAATGCACCGATCAGCGGCGCGAACAACACCATCAGCACACTGGCGATGGAATTCCCCATGCCCAGCCAGAAGGTGCTGTCCGTGGCGCTCAGCTCACTGGCCCAGTATTCTTTGAAGAATACGGGAAAGAAGCCGGCCATGACGGTGGTAGCAAACGCCGAATTTGCCCAGTCATACAGTGCCCAACTGATACGTGATCGCCGTTCCATCAGCTCTTGATGCCCACGCCTTTTTTCAACAACCACAGTGCTACCGCGCCGAGTAACAACACGAAGGCCGCAATCAGCAACAAGGCAATTTCCGGACGAATATCAGACACGCCAAGCATCCCGTAGCGAAAGGCATTGATCATGTAAAGCACCGGATTGGCCAGCGACAGATCCTGCCAGAACTGCGGCAGCATATCGATGGAATAGAACACACCGCCCAGATAGGTCAGCGGCGTCAGCACAAACACCGGAATCACCGAAATATCATCGAAGCTGTTGGCAAAGATGGCATTGATGAAGCCTGCGGTAGCAAACAGTACCGAGGTGAGCACCACCACCAGCAGCGTCAGTGGATAGTGGGCGATCTGCAGGTCGGTAAAAAAGAAAGAAACCAACGTCACCACAACCCCCACTACGAGTCCTCTTGCCACGCCACCGGTCACGTATCCCAGCAGAATAATCCAGTTGGGCACTGGTGCAACCAGCAGTTCCTCCACATGGTGTTGATACTTGCTGTGATAGAAGCTGGAAACCACGTTGGCGTAACTGTGGGTGATGACGGCCATGAGAATCAGGCCCGGCACGATGAAATCCCGATAGCGGTAACCATCCATTTCACCGATACGATCCCCGATCAGGGTGCCGAAGATAATGAAGTACAGCGCCGTCGTAATCGCCGGAGGCAGGATGGTCTGCACCCAGATACGACTGAAGCGCAATATTTCCCGCACCACGATCGTCACGAAAGCCACCCGGTAACGACGTATCCGGCTCATGGGCACTCCCCACACTGACGCTTCCGTACCCGATCCATGAAAAACTGCTCCAGGCGGTTCTGCTTGTTGCGCATGCTCAGCACCTCGATACCTTGCACATTCAACCAGTCGAACAACTGGTTCAGGGTCTGGTCCTGTTCCAGCACCGCTTCCAGGCTATGTGCATCGGTGAGTTTCAACCCGAAGGGGGCATCATCCGGCAGTTTCTCCACGCTATTGCGCAGGCTCAGAACAAAAGCCTGACGATGCAGTCGATGCAGCAGATCTCTCATGCTGCTGTTTTCAACGATATGTCCACAATCGATGATGGCAATATTGCGGCACAGATTTTCCGCCTCTTCCAGATAGTGGGTAGTCAGGATAATGGTCGTACCCGCACGATTGATCTCCTGCATGAAGTTCCACATGCTGCGGCGGATTTCGATATCCACACCGGCAGTAGGCTCGTCCAGAATCATCAGCCTGGGTTCATGTACCAGGGCACGGGCGATCATCAGGCGACGCTTCATCCCCCCGGACAGGCTGCGCGCCTGGGCGCGGCGCTTGTCCCACAAGTCCAGGGTCTTGAGCACACTGCGCGCCCTGACATAAGCCTGCTTGCGGGGAATACCGTAAAAACCGGCCTGATTGATGACGATCTCCTCCACCGGTTCAAACTGGTTGAAATTGAATTCCTGGGGCACCAGCCCAATCTGGCTCTTGACCCGTTCAGGCTCGCTATCCAGATCAGCACCAAAGACCTCTACCGTCCCCGAGGTCTTGCGTATCAGGGAGCTGAGAATCCCGATTGCCGTGGATTTTCCGGCACCATTGGGACCGAGCAACGCGAAGAAATCGCCGCTTTCCACATCGAGGTCGATACCTTTCAACGCCTCGGTGCCATTGGCATAGGTCTTCTTCAGTTGCCGGAGCTTTACGGCTTTAGTCATGCTAATGTCTGTCGCTGTCAAAAACTATTCGGTCCATTGTCCAACGAAAACACCATGGAATCCATCACTACTGAAACACTGTTGCTGCTCATGGCCGTTGCCGGTGCTGCGGGACTGATAGACGCCAATGCCGGTGGCGGCGGATTGCTGACCCTGCCTGCGCTGTTGTGGGCGGGGCTGCCCCCCATACAGGCGTTGGAGATCAACAAACTGCAGGGCAGCTTCGGCACTCTTTCCGCCAGCATGCATTTCATTTTCAAGCGAGACGTGCTCGACCGTAAGCTGTGGCCGCTGATCTTCGCCATCTTTCTGGGGGCGCTGAGTGGAACGCTGATGGTGCCGTAGTCATTCGCCCGCTGCTGGCGATTATATCCGTAGCCGTTTCCTTGAAGCTGTTACTCACGTAAAATGACTTATCCATCTTTTTACCGCTTTCAGACCCATGAAACAGAAACTGTTGAATATGCTGCAGCTGCAGGACCGGCTCAATTGCCAAATCAATCCGAACTGGCTGCAGGCCGGTTATGAATGGTACCGCGCCATCTGGCTGGAAAGCGCCGAGCTCATGGAGCACTATGGCTGGAAGTGGTGGAAAGCCCAGGAGCATGATGTGGAACAGATTCGCCTGGAGCTTATCGACATCTGGCATTTCGGGCTCAGCGCAGAACTGGTCAGCCGGCAGGGTAATCATGCAGCGGCGGCCGACAACATGCTGGCACAACTTCAAGGGCAGCACGCATCAGAAACGGATTTCCGCACCAATGTGGATCAACTGGCGCTTCATGCCCTGAAACAACATGCACTGGACATGCCTGCATTTCTTTCGCTGCTGAAGGATGTGGAAAGCAGTTTCGATGACCTGTATCGCATCTATGTGGGCAAGAATGTGCTCAACCGTTTCCGCCAGGATCACGGCTACAAGGACGGTAGCTATATCAAGACCTGGCAGCAGCGTGAAGACAACGAGCATCTGGCAGAAATCAGCGCATCCACGGATGCAGAGGCGCCGGACTTCGAGCAGCAGATCTACTCCCGCCTCGAAGCCCGCTATCCTGGCGTGGAATAGCTATTGACCCAGGTTTCTGGCCCACCCAGCCCTAGCCGGCGAGGCATAATCAGCCTGGCAGCGCCCTGTGCTTCATTGAAATCAGGCTGCGGGTAATGCCGGGAGGTACAAATGCCAGCACTCGCAGCAACAACGGCATGCCTGTGCTTTTTTTCAGGATCTGCCGGGCCTCGGAAGTACGACCGGTAACAATCAATTCCCGAAGCAACCATCTGTAACCCTCATCGATCGCTTGTTGATACAGCTCCTTGTGCTCACTGAGAAATTTCTCGTTCGACCCCCACACCCTTTCCAGGATACGCACATTTGCATACGCTCTGCGATAGTCGTTCACGCCACTTAGCCTGCCCTCTGCCGCGCCGTGCTGCCAACTCGTTTCAATATCGAGATAAGCACAAACACCTCTGAGAGACAGGCGACCGAAACATTCGAAATCCTCCCAGGTCGCAACATCTTCGGCAAACTGCAGGGCGTCTCCTGCATCTTCCTTGCGCACCATCATGCTGCTGGTCAATACATACGATGAAAGAATCTCGGCGGTACTGAGATCGCCAATATAAACCGTAAAATCACGCATTCCTTGCGGCAGCTGCGCATAGCTGGAATACGCTTTTCCAGGTCCCAGTATGTCGTCCCAGCTTCGAGGATCCTTGTGCCATCTCTGGAGAAAGTTACGGGTTACGGAACCATCAAGCTCGGATGTCACGGCAAAATCAGAAAAGCAGAAAAGCACATTCGCATTTGCCTGTAAAAACCTCCGTTGGATTTCCAGCTTGTGTTCCATCCATTCATCATCTGAATCGAGAAAAGCCACCAACTGGGCTTGTGCAGCAGCAATCCCCACATTGCGCGCCGCACCCGCACCCGCGTTGGTGGTCTTTAAGTATCGAATCCTTTCCCGGACGGATTCAAGAGCAGCTTCTGTATCATCTGTAGATCCATCATCGACGACGATAATTTCATCGCCAGGACGAATCTGAGACAAGGCAGAATCAACAGCACGCAATAGGTACTGCGCCCGGTTGTAGGTTGGAATAACCACGGATACGGAAAGGTCTGTCATTTTCTCAATTGATACTCTGAATGAAGTTCGGATGGGGCTCCGGTTCAAATGCTGACAAAAAGCATGGCTGGCCGGTGCATTGTACTCATACCTGGCGTCGTACCTCCAATACATCGGGTATCTGCGCCAGCTTTTCCAGTACCTGACTGAGCTGCGTCATATCCGTCACTTCTGCGGTAAAGCGCATGCTGGCCTTTTCCTTTTTCCGGTCCGTGTGTGTTTTAACGCCCAGCACATCCACCTCCTCATTGGAAAATACCGAGCTGATGTCACGCAGTAAACCCTTGCGATCGTGCGCATAAATTTGCACATCCACCAGAAACGCGCCTGGCGGCTGGTCTTCGCTCCAGGTCACGGGTATCAGCCGTTCAGCCTGATCCTCTTTCAGCCTCTTGACCACGGCACAATCTTGCCGGTGTATGGTCACGCCTCGACCACGAGTGATATAACCCACGATGGGATCATAGGGCACCGGTTTGCAGCAAAGGGCGGTATGGGTCATCAGGTCGTCCACGCCCTGTACCACGATTTGGCCACCTTTCCCCGTACGCCGGCTGACGCGCTTTTCGGCCTTGGTGGTAATTTCCGCATTGTCATCCCGGAGATTGTTGATCTGCAGATTGGCGATCTGGGTGGCAGACACTTCTCCCCGCCCGATGGCCGCATACAGATCATCCACGGCCTTGAAATTGTACTTCGGCAGCAGCTGTTCCAGGTTTGGCTTTTTGACACCCAGACGGGAGGTTTCCTTTTCCAGACTGGCTTTGCCCAGGCTGACATGTTGGTCGTAACCCTGACGTTTGAACCAGTGGCGTATGCGATTGCGTGCCCTTGACGTCACCACATACCCGGAACTGGGATTTATCCAGTCGAGGCTAGGCCCACCTTCTTTCACCGTAATAACCTCTACCGTCTGGCCGCTTTCCAGAGGCTGGGTAAGTGAGATCATCCTGCCATCAACCTTGGCGCCGCGACATCTGTGTCCCACGGAACTGTGAATGGCGTAAGCGAAATCCACAGCAGTGGCGCCTCGGGGAAGCTCCACAACCTTGCCATCCGGCGTCAACACATAGATGCGCTGGGCTTCGAACTCGGCATCTGTTTCTTCAGCATTTGCACCCGCCTCGCTGGGCTGTTCCAGCCAGGCACGCATCCATTCGATGCGACGCTCCAGTTCTGCATCACCCTCGCCATCTTCCTTGTAACGCCAATGTGCGGCCACACCACGTTCCGCATGCTCGTGCATCTCCCGGGTACGAATCTGCACTTCCAGGGGCTTGCCGTCTTCACCAATCACCGCCGTATGCAAAGAGCGATAGCCGTTTGCCTTGGGGTGGGCAATATAATCATCAAACTCCCTGGGAATGGGCTGCCAGGTACCATGCACCATACCCAACACTTCATAGCATTGGGCAACGGTGTCTACCAGCACCCGTACCGCACGCACATCGAATATCTGACTGAAATCCACGCCCTTGCGCTGCATCTTTTTCCAGATACTGTAGATGTGTTTGGGGCGTCCCGAAATCTCGGCTTCTATCCCGTGCTGTTCACATTGTCCCTGAAGGCGTTTGATCACCTGATCAATAAACAGCTCGCGCTCTTCCCTTTTTTCTTCCAGCGCATTGGCAATCTGACGATAAGCCTTCGCATGCAGCACCCGCAGGGAAAGATCTTCGAGTTCCCATTTTATCTGCCAGATGCCCAGACGATTTGCCAGAGGCGCATGAATACGTTGGGTAATATCGGCAATGCGCGGCTGGTCTTCCTTGTCCATCTGGCTCAGCACCCGCATCAACTGCAGGCGTTTTGCCAGCACGATCAATACCACCCGCACATCATCAGCCAGCCCCAAAAGCATGCGACGCAGGTTCTCACTCTGTTTGGCGCTGGTATCTGCACTTCCTGTCACCGCCACAGTGCGGATACGTACCAGATCACGGATCATGGTCTGTACCCGTTCCCCAAAACAGGCAGCACGTTCCAGCTCCGCATTCGGCAAATCGGAAAACAAGGCGGCAATCAGCGTTTCATTGTCCAGATTCAGCTGATCGAGAATATCGGCAGTCTGTACCAGTGCAAGCTGGTGCTGCATATCACCGAAAGTGGGTTCTTCATCGTGCACCTGGCGAATGATGTCCAGCGCCAGAGACAGGTCGTGAATCTCCTTGCGACTACGATGGCCGGCAAGCGCTGCGAGCCAGGCGGCCACATGCTCCTGGCCCAGGCGGCCCGACTTGGGAAGATGGGAAACAGTGCTGGACATCAGCTTTTCACGACTCCGGAAGGGTATCTGAAGGAAGGCTAAGATACCACAATTGACCGTAATGGCAGGAGCTTAGCGAATCTCTTCGATGGAAAACTTCTTGTGCAGAACAGTTGGCGTGATCAAGGCATAGCCTCGCTGCTGCCAATGACCCAGTTCGGTGATTGCCGATGGCACTACCTCGACGAAGTCCTGGAAATCTTCAACGCGGTAACCATAGTCTGCGGCGGCCAGCCCACAGACCCGGAACTTCACGCCCAGACTGGCGTAATAGCTCATCCGCCCCAGCGCTTCGGCATATTTTTTCTGATTGGCCTTGGCCACGGTTACGATCTCCGTACCATGAATCACCACCACGATATCCATGAACTCCGGTGCCAGATTATAAGGCGCTTCCATCAACGGATTCATATAGGAACGCAACCAGAACAAGGCGCTGTTGATATGGCGCGGGTCATCGAAATAAAAATCGAAAACCGCCTTTGGATCTTCATAAGGCGTGTCGACCAATTTGCCCGCCAGGGCGGGTTGCAATGACAGGACGGCAAGCACAATCGGGGCAAGCAGTTTCAATGACATGGATCCCGGCCTACGCCGGGATGACGACTTGTGTAGAGATTTTTGGGGCAACATAATGACTCTCCGGGAAACCGTACATTACAAGTGTAGCCTCCTGGGAAAAAGTTGCTGAAAATGCTGTTCCCGCCCGGGAAACCAGCGAGCTTCAGTCGAGAACGTGGCTCACCAGACCATCCGCCAGTTTAGGCTCGAACCAGGTGGACTTGGGAGGCATGACCTCTCCCGCATCCGCCACGGCCATCAGGGCTTCCATGGTGGTGGGATACAGGGAGAAAGCCACGGCCCAGTCACCGGAATTCACGCGCTTTTCCAGCTCCCCCAACCCACGTATGCCGCCAACGAAATCGATGCGATTATCGGTACGGGGATCTTTTATGCCCAGCAGGGGGGCGATAAGATTGTCCTGCAGTAAACTCACGTCCAGGCGCGCCACGGGATCGTCCGCAGGAATGCGCTCGGGCTTGATGGTCAGGCGGTACCACTGCCCCCCCAGATACATGCCGTATTCGCCGCTGTGAGCTGGCCTTACCGGCTCTTCTGAAGGCTCAACGCCGAAAGCCTCGCTGATTCTAGCCATGAATTCTTCCGCTGAAAGACCATTGAGATCCTTTACCACCCGGTTGTAGTCCAGAATCTGCATCTGGTCATGGGGAAAGATGACGCTGAGGAAATAATTGTAGCTCTCCTCTGCCGTGTGATCTGGATTGGCTGTCTTGCGCGTCGCCGCCACCCGTGAAGCGGCGGCGGAACGGTGATGGCCATCCGCCACATACAGGGCGTCCAGGGCATCGAAGGCATCCGTTAGCGTCTGCACGGTATTCTCATCAGAGAGCACCCAAAGCTCATGGCGCACACCATCGGCAGCGGTTACATCCATGTCGGGCGTGCCTTCAGTGGTTTCTGCCAGGATGCGGTCGATGATTTCCGAGGCAGGATAGACCAGAAACACCGGGCCGGTCTGGGCATTGAGGGTATCGATGTTGCGCACCCGGTCGTCTTCCTTCACCGGACGGGTGAATTCATGTTTCTTGATGCGGTCCTGGTCGTAAGCGTCCACCGAAGCCACGGCCATGAGACCCGTCTGTACATGATCCCCCATGGTGAGGCGATAGACATAGTAGCTGGGCTTGTCTTCACGGGCCAGTACGCCTTCCGCCACCATGTGATCCAGATTCTCGCGGCCCTTGGCGTAGACTTCCGGCGCATAAGGATCGGTGCC
The DNA here is from genome assembly GCA_964522855.1 of uncultured Sedimenticola sp. GTDB lineage: Bacteria > Pseudomonadota > Gammaproteobacteria > Chromatiales > Chromatiaceae > Thiolapillus. The sequence continues at coordinate 8,765 of CAZFXI010000007.1, read as the reverse complement.
TTCGGGCAGATCCACCTCCGGGCGGGAAATGTGCAGAAAACTCCAGGGCCGACCTTCTACCATGGTACGGGCTTCAGCCTCGTTCATCACATCATAAGGAGGGGCAACAACATCATCGGCGCGACCGGAAACGGGGCGCAGACCGGTAAAGGCTTTGATCAGGGGCATGAGACAACTCGCTGGAATGGAAAACTGGGCGCAATTGTTTCAAAAATCGGCAGACATTTCATCCTTTATGCCGTCGGAGCTGTCCCATGCGCCAATGAATGCCGGTCATCTCCCGGGATCTGAACCCGAATCGCTAGCCCGGTACCAAACGCATGCCAGAGTCAGATGGGTACTGATGACGGACTACCTCCGGGCATGTGTTTCCGGCAACTTTTCATGCTGGATTTGATAACTATTCGCGCCACGTGTTCCCTCTAGTCCGGAAATTTCACCAGGATCCGGAATTTTCCTGGAGAGCATCAACAGTGACAAAGCCTGCCTTGGCCAAAAACACACTAATACATTGTTTAATAAAGAAAATATATGGAATTTGGAGCGGCCTGGTGAAATATCCGAGCTAGAGTTCACATTCAGAGCAAAGGCGTCATGAGGCGCAGCGTGTTCTCGAAGAATCTCGATCTAAATGTGCGCTGTTGCCATTCTCCCTTGTCCAGCAATTCGGAACCATCGATGTAATCCTGCTGCAAATCCCGCAATTGTGTTGCAAAGTGCTTACCGAAAACCAGCAGCGCCACTTCATAATTCAGCCACAGGCTGCGCATATCCAGGTTGACCGTACCAAACAGGGCCATATCCTCATCCACCACCACAGACTTGGTGTGCAACAAGCCGCCAACATACTGGTAGATCAGGACACCGGCGTCGAGCAAATCATCATAGTAGGAACGGCTGGCATAGCGGGCAAGCACCGAATCGACCTGCTTCGGGAGGATCAGCCGTACCTTTACGCCCCTGCCTGCCGCACCTCTCAAGGCCCTTAGCAGTGATTCATCAGGCACGAGATAGGGCGTGGTCAGCACCAACTCGCGCTGGGCGGCATTGATCAGGCCCAGCAGCATCTGCAGCAGGCCGTCTCCGGTCTGGCCCGGCCCCGAAGACAACACCTGTATGTCCACCTCCCCTTTGGGAGTGACTTGGCGCAACACCCCGGACTCCACATGCTCGGCGACAGATTCGCCGGTCTCCAACGACCAGTCACCCAGCAGCACCGCGGCCAGCGGCGCGACAACCGTGCCCTGCAGTCTGACCATGGCATCCACCCACTCTCCCACGCCGGCTTCCTTTTTGAAGAAGCGCGGGTCCACCAGATTCATGCTGCCTGTCCATGCAATTTCTCCGTCTAGAACCACGATCTTGCGGTGCAGCCGCAAATCCGTGCGACCTATGAAAGTTCGAAACAATCCCACCGGCAGCGCCTCTCGCAACTGCACACCCGCATCACGAAGCTGCTGCGGCTGATCACCTTTCCACCAGGGGCGCGCACCCATGGCATCGACCAGGATCCTGCAGGAAACACCGCGTCGGGCAGCCCGAATGAGGGCCGCCACGATCTCATCCGCCATACCACCTTCATTCCAGATATAGAATTCCATGAGGATGCTCTCACGGGCAGCATCGATATCCCTGCAGAACGCTTGCAGGATAGATTGTGCGTCAGAATAGAATTCAAAATGACTGCCGCGTATCGCCGGAAACCCCAGCATGTTGATACCCAGTTGGTTCATGGCCGCTGCAGTTGGCGCATGAGTTGACCAGTCTATCTCTGTCATCTCATCGGTGATCTCGGCCTGGGCCAGCTTTTCGTATTCGGCCCGCAACCTGTTGATGCGCCGGGTTCGCTCGTTGCCTATCCGCCGCTCTCCGATCAGCAGATAAGCCAGGGCGCCGGCAAACGGGAACACAGCAACGATGGTCAGCCATGACAGGGCCACTCCTATGGCCGGGCGCTTCATGATCACGCGGATTGAAATACCCACGACGATGAGCAAATGGGCGAGTTCAAGTATTGCGGCGGGGTGCAGGACAATGTTTTCGAGCGTCAAGTTGCTTCTCCTGCCACTTCCGGGGCAAATACCGCCAACATTTTTGGGGAACACCAGAAAAGCGGCATTCCGGAGAAAATCGAACTACTCCAGGTTCCTTTTGAAGAAAAAGCGCTTGATGCGCTCTGAAGTCAGGAGATGATATCCGAAAAACCCCAACCCCGAAATCAGCAGCACCATGAAAACGCTTTCATCTAACTTCACACCATAATTCGACAGTAACCCGCTAATGGTTGAAAAAGCGAGATAGGCCGGCAATCCCCCCGAAATACAGCAAAGAGCCAATGCTGCACAACACCACAGCGAGCAAAAAGGGATAAAGGCCAGGTGTCGGCTTTTGCATCCTGTTCATGCCTGTTCTCCTTTCCTTGAAAGGCCAGCCACTGAACGAATAGCAAAAATAAATGCATCACCAACCATACGATAACTACAGCAGGAAGAAAAACAATGCCCGAAGAATGTCCCTTGTCTGCCTCAAACAAGAGGAGAGAAACAGACAGACCGACAATCACCGTGACACCATGCAACCAACAGAAAGGATATTTCCGGATGTCATGACATACACCCCACTGGGAAGCCAGCATACTATTGCACACAACCTTCAAGTGCATGCCCGGCATATACCGCCATTTCCTTCGTTGGGTACCGACCGGACGCCAGGTATGCGTTGATCAACTGATGCACCTTTTCCGGTTGATAGGCTTTCAAATGCCCCAAACCGTGCAAAGCGCTTTCCGCACATGCCGAATTGGGTAGTTTCAGGGCACAAGACAAAACGTCAAAAACGGGCTGCACCAGATGTTCATTTCCAGGAAACATGGCAGCACCCTCCAGGCAATCGAGATCCCAGAACATATAGCACAGTGCATTCAAAGGCCGGGGATCTTCCGGGCCATCGTCCAGATGCCCGTAGTAATGGGAACAACCTTGTAAAAACAAATCCTCATACAGATGGCAGATCGCTCGCACCCATTTGACCTGATCTTCTTTCGAGACAGTGCTTTCACGCGCTGTTTGCAAATAGCCGGAACTACTACTGCAGATAAAATACATTCCCTGTGCGATCTTTTCCTGTGAATAACTTTCCAGTAAGACATGACAGTTTGAAAAAGGTGATCAGTTACAAAGCTCAGCAAACTGGAAAACCGATTGTTGGTCATTCTGGCGCAGGCCGGAATCCATCGTGGACAATGGACCCCGGCCTGCGCCGGGGTGACGAGCCAAGAAGCAGGCAGCTGAGTCTTGTAACTAATCGGTTTGAAAAAAGCGGGTACAAATGGCTTGCTAAAACTTGTGGCGTTGGGCGATACCAGTCAGACTCCTCTGTCGAGCCATATCCCCAATACCATTCCGGGCTCTTCACTTCCCTGTCAAAGCAATACCTTATCCATTCTTTATAGCTCAGATCTTCGGGCATCAGCAGGTTCCTCAACTCCTGGCCATACAGAAACACATGTTTTATTGTTTAATGATTAGTCACGAAGCCCTGTAGACTGGAGGTTATTCAATGTCGGTCATTCCGGCGCAGGCCGGAATCCATAAGGCGCGATAGACCCCGAGCCTCGATTCTGGCTTCCTGCTTTATTCTACTTCCTCTATCCCTGGAGTCGTGCGCCGGGGTGACGAGTGTGGTAGTAAATCACTGAGCTTGCAATAGCTGAGCCTTGTAACTAATCGCCAATTGTTTGGCGATCTCGTCTCTGTTGTACAAGCGTTGTAGCGGTCGATCATGCATTTACCTTGCGCAGCCATATCTTGCAATGCAGAACAGCATTTTCAGGAACAATCCCTTCAACACCCTTTTCTCCATAGGCCAGATGGGGGCTGATCTTGACCTCTCTGTAGCCACCTTCCTTCATGCCAATTGTTGAATAGACAACACCCGGAATAAAATGCCCCCTGTTCAATTTTTGAACATGATGACTTTTGGAAACACATTCGCCTTTATGCAAATAGATTTCAATATCAACATCCACGACATCTCCCTGACTGGCCATATCTCCATTGCCTGCTTTTTCATCGAGCAATGATATTCCCTTCCTAATTTTCTTATTCATGTACGTGGTCTTTGCCATGCAAATACTTTTCGCCTTCCTACGAGCCTCCAACAATACGCTTATTGCGGCTTCGGCGCATGTCAGTGTCCAAAAAGGGGTGTGTTCTTTGTTTGATAACAACCAGCCACAGGGGTTTTGCTAGCTCATTGTTTTTGTTCGTCGCCTGGATACTCAAGCAAGACATGGCCTGTCGATTTCACTTCCATTCTCAGGCCAGTAAGGGTACTGAAATTCATTGGCGCATCAAAGGTGAATAGTTTCCCCTTCACAAATACTCTTGTTGGCTTTCCAGCTTTCGCGTCCGCGATGAAAACTCTCAACAGCTTGTCACGGTTATTATCATTCTTGACATATACGGAGAATGATTCACCTGCATCGTCGTCAGATTTGGCTTTCAGGTCAAAACGCCACGTAGTCGGACTGGGTGCATTTCCACCTAGCCAATCTGCAAGTATTTCATCGGCGCCATCCGCATAAATGTTGCTATGGTCAACATATCCCCATATCTTGATTTCTCTACCATTTAACTTTCGTATTGTGCCCTTGTTTCGAGCGAATCCGTTTTCGGCTATTGAAGCCGCAGCGATATAGCCTCGATATTCATCATTGCATCCACTCAGCAATGCTAGCGGTATGGCTATGACGATCATAAAAACAAGACCGGAATACCTATCCACAATTTTTTTAATTCTTGTTCGAAGTCTGGAAAAATAGATCGATCATTGTTGACGGACTACCTCAGTGCGTGTGTTATGCGATGGCGTTTACTACTTCCATAAGTGGCTTTTTTAATGACGAATCAGCGGACTCCCAATAAGATTGCTAAGAAAATTCATCCTGTCTTGAGCGCCCGCTTCTTGGCGTTTGAATTCTCTAATTGTACTGGCGTGAATCAACGTGGCTTCATTCGCTGTGCACAAAATAGCCCAGTCTTCGTCCGTATACCAAACAACCACAAACTTTGGTGCGCCGTATTCTGGATGAGCCTTCATTACGCGGTTGCCAACAGAAAAAAGTAATGGGATCGAGTCTTGTTTTAATGTAAATGCCCTTGACATGCTGTCATCGGCGCATTTTTTTTGCCTGTTGTTTTAGCTGGCCAAGCCGTGATGAGTGGTGTTTTCTCCAAGCGAAGTTTTCATGACATGCAGCAAATTCCGCGCATTGTTCTGGCTTATTTTTTTCATCGGTCCAAGATAGCTCAGTCATTTCAGTCTCCTAGTGGCGGTGGGAGCATAACTATAATTCGACAACAAAAACGTCCTGCTACAACAGGACGTTTCCGTACCATAAAATTCAAAACGATACGTAACCTGCTGATTTTCCTCGGGGCTCTTGGGATTTGGTAAACAATAAATCTCGAAGCAAACTGGACACCAATTCCATCTGGTCTGTCCGGAATGCCTGACCAAGTTAGCAAGATCACTCCTCCCTGGAAAAAACAGTTTCAGGACCAAAATTAGCCCAGACAACGAGCTGCGCTACGGACGGAAAGAAAAGAAGAAAAGACGCTCGTTCCTGCAGCCCTGATGGATTCCCTTGTGTTTTTGCGACACTAGCAAAGATTGATATGCAAATCCATGTCCATAATGGGGAAAAGTATCTGTCAAACAAAATGGAATGGAAAAATGCGGGTATTCGCAAACCCCAGGTGCAGACAAACAAAAGCGGCAGGTGCCGTTATAGGCAGCTGCCGCTTTAGTAGTTGTTTCACCAATGCTTGCGTACAAAGCAAGCTATCATTTTACTTCAAATATTGGAGGCTGAGAGCGGAATCGAACCGCTGTCCACGGCTTTGCAGGCCGCTGCATAACCACTCTGCCACTCAGCCATGGTACGCTGCGTCGCATCGCCATCCTTGGCTCCTTGCGACATACGACCGCCATGGAAGGCGGAAGTGCCGATTATGCAGGAGCATACATCGGCCAGTCCATCCATGGACGTCGCATCGCCATCCTTGGCTCCTTGCGACATACAGTCCATCCATGGACATAAACTGAAAACCCCGCCGTGTTGCGGGGTTTTCAGGGAATTTGGAGCGGGAAACGAGATTCGAACTCGCGACCCCAACCTTGGCAAGGTTGTGCTCTACCAGCTGAGCTATTCCCGCTTGGTGAGGCGGTATTCTACCGGCGCGGCATCTGTTGTCAAGCATCGGGAACATCTTTTTTGTCGGACAGGCTTGGCCACGCCGCACGCAGATAGACCATCATGGACCACAGGGTCAGCACCACCGCCACGTACAGCAATATTTCACCGATGCGGTAGGTGGGCAGGCCAAACAATTCATGGCGATAGATCAGCAACGTTATCGCTCCCATCTGGGTTGCCGTCTTGAATTTGCCGATCAGGGACACGGCCACCGTGGTTCTGGAACCCAGCTCGGCCATCCACTCGCGCAGCGCCGAAATAGTGATCTCGCGACCGATGATAACCGCAGCAGAGATGGCCATCCAGGGGGATGGATTGTCGGCCACCAGCAACACCAGCGCGGTGGCCACCATGAGCTTGTCGGCCACAGGATCGAGAAACGCACCCAGGGGGGAAACCAACCCCATGCGCCGGGCCAGGAAACCATCCAGCCAGTCGGTGAAAGCGGCGACCATGAACACCAGTGCAGCTATCTGGTGATTCCAGGGAGCTGGCAGATAAAACAAGCCGATGAAGACCGGGATCATGATGATCCGGGAGAACGTCAGCAGATTAGGGATACTCCACATCTTTATGCCCCATGAAACGCCTGATAAATCTTTTCCGCCAGTTTGCTGCTGATACCATCTACGGTGGCAATATCTTCAACCCCTGCCCTGGAAAGCCCCTGCAGGCCACCAAACTGCTTCAGCAGCATCTGGCGGCGCTTCTGCCCGATTCCGGGAATGTCTTCCAGAACAGAGCGGGTGCGGGCCTTGTTGCGCCGCTGCCGATGGCCGGTAATGGCAAACCGGTGCGCCTCATCCCGAATATGTTGAATCAGGTGCAGCGCTGGCGAATGGGCATCAAGTATAAGGGGCTGCTCTCTGTCCAACAAGAAAAGTTGTTCCATTCCCGCACGCCGCTCCGGACCTTTGGCAATGCCAACCAGCAACAAATCAAACACACCCACTTCCGCCAGGATGTCTGCCGCAGTGGACAACTGCCCTTTTCCACCGTCGATGAACAGGATATCCGGCAACCTGCCTTCACCCGAAAGGATGCGCGTGTATCGACGCTGCAGGGCCTGGGCCATGGCGGCATAGTCGTCCCCCGGCGTGATGTCCTTGATGTTGAAGCGGCGGTAATCGCTTTTCAGCGGTCCCTCGGCATTGAACACCACACAGGATGCCACGGTTCTTTCCCCGGCGGTATGACTGATATCGAAACATTCCATGCGCGTGGGTGGCTCGTCCATGCTCAGGGCATCTTGCAACGCTTCGATGCGCACCCTGGCATTGCTGCTGCTGGCCAGACGACTTTTCAGCGCCACATCGGCATTGTGCACCGCCATCTTCAACCAGCGGGCGCGCTCACCGCGAGGAGATTTGCGCAGATGCACCTTCCTGCCTGACTGCTGGCTCAGCGCTTCTTCCAGCAGTTCCTGATCATCCACGGCATGACTGACAATGATTTCTGCCGGCACCTGCTTGCCAAGATAATACTGGGCGATGAATGCGGAAAGGATCTCGCCTTCCTCCCTTCCCTTGCTGCCCCGCGGAAAGAACTGCTTGTTGCCCAGGTTGCGTCCCTGGCGAATGAAGAACACCTGCACGCAGGCCTGCTCTTCGGCGATGGCGCAGGCCACGATATCCAGATCACCTTTCTCACCGCTGACGTACTGGCGCTCCTGCACCTTGCGTATGGCTTCAATCTGGTCGCGGTAGCGCGCCGCCTGTTCGAATTCCAATTCTGCCGACGCCTTTTCCATGCGCTCGACCAGCCCGTTCACCACGTCATGGGTCTTGCCTTCGAGGAACAGCACGATATCCTGCACATCCCGCATGTAGTCCTGACGACCGATCAGCCCCACGCAGGGACCGGTGCAGCGCTTGATCTGGTATTGCAGGCAGGCGCGGGAGCGGTTGTTGTAATAGCTGTTCTCGCACTGACGCACGGGAAACAGTTTCTGCAGCAGGTAGAGGGTTTCCTTCACCGCCGCGCTGCTGGGATAGGGCCCGAAATACCGCCCCTTGCCCTTGCGCGCCCCGCGATAGAAGCTGATGCGCGGGTAGTCATCATCCGACAGATAGATATAGGGATAGCTCTTGTCGTCCCGCAACAGGATGTTGTAACGGGGTTTGAGCTCCTTGATGAGGTTGTTTTCCAGCAGCAGCGCTTCGGCTTCGGTGTGGGTCACCGTGATTTCGATACTGCGGATGCGCGACACCATGGTCTGGATGCGCAGGTTGCCGGAGCGCTGGAAATAGCTGCTGACCCGCCGCTTGAGGTTCTTCGCCTTGCCCACGTAGAGCACCTTTCCTTCTTCGTCGAGCATGCGGTAGACCCCCGGATGGTGAGTCAGGGTCTTGAGGAAAGCGCTGTAGTCGAAAGGGGATTCTTTTTTCACCGGGGATCGAAAAGCCAGATTCAATGAGTGAATTCTGCCGCAGAACAGCAGAAGCTGCGAGAGATTCTTGAAAGATCGTGCCAGATACTGGTAGATTCATGGTTCACGACAAGCCAG
>CAZFXI010000006.1:45700-60965 GCA_964522855.1 uncultured Sedimenticola sp. | reverse complement strand
ACGCTGGACCGGCGCATCATCCAGCTCAAGATCGAGCGTGAGGCGCTGAAGAAGGAAACCGACGAGGCGTCTAAAAAGCGTCTGGAAGCGCTGGAAGAAGAAATCAGCCGTCTGGAAAAGGAATTCTCAGACCTGGAAGAAATCTGGAAGGCGGAAAAAGCTGCAGTGCAGGGCACCACCCATATCAAGGAAGAGCTGGAGCGCGTACGCATCGAGCTGGAAACCGCTCGTCGTGCTGGTGATCTGCAGCGCATGTCCGAGATCCAGTACGGCATCATTCCGCAGCTGGAGCAGCAGCTCGCGGCAGCGGATGAGGCCGAACACATGGAATTCCAGCTGTTGCGCAACAATGTCACGGATGAGGAAATCGCCGAGGTCGTGTCCAAATGGACCGGCATTCCGGTGAGCAAGATGCTCGAGGGTGAGCGCGAGAAGCTGCTGAAGATGGAAGAGAACCTGACCAAGCGCGTGGTGGGCCAGGACGAGGCCGTGCGGGCCGTGTCCGATGCCATCCGCCGTTCCCGTGCGGGTTTGTCCGATCCCAACCGACCCAACGGCTCCTTCCTGTTCCTCGGCCCCACCGGCGTGGGCAAGACCGAGCTGTGCAAGGCATTGGCGGAATTCCTGTTCGACACCGAAGATGCCATGGTGCGTATCGACATGTCCGAGTTCATGGAAAAACACTCCGTGGCCCGACTCATCGGTGCCCCTCCGGGCTATGTGGGTTACGAGGAAGGCGGTTATCTCACCGAGCTGGTGCGACGCAAGCCTTATTCGGTCATCCTGATGGACGAGGTGGAAAAAGCCCACCCGGACGTGTTCAACGTGCTGCTGCAGGTGCTGGATGATGGGCGTCTGACTGATGGCCAGGGTCGTACCGTCGATTTCCGCAATACGGTGATCGTCATGACCTCCAATCTGGGCTCGCACCTGATTCAGGAAATGGCTCATACCAACGACTACGAGGCCATGAAGACGGCAGTGATGGAAGTCGTAGGACAGCATTTCCGTCCCGAGTTCATCAACCGCGTGGACGAGACCGTTGTGTTCCATCCCCTGGATCGAGAGCAGATCCGCAAGATCGCCGGCATCCAGATCGAGCATCTGCGGGAGCGACTGGAAGAGCGCGAACTCGAGCTGGACATCAGCGATGCCGCCCTGGATCTGCTGGGCGAAGCAGGCTTCGATCCGGTATACGGTGCGAGGCCGCTCAAGCGGGCTATCCAGCATCAGCTGGAGAATCCGCTGGCACAGAAGATCCTGGCTGGCGAGTTCAGCCCGGGCGATACCGTCAAGGTGGAAGTCGCCGATGGTAAGCTGGTGTTTACCCACGGTTGATTCATGGGTTAACTGCAGGTGAAGGGCATGGTCCGAATTGGACCATGCCTTTTCTTGCTTTAAGTCAGGAAAAGATACCGGTGAATTGCAGTTGCTCAAAACCTGGAAAAAGCGATTCCACGGGCATACCGGCGGTGCGCTTGCTGATCAACTCGCCAAGCACGTTGCGGTAATCTGTCGTTACGTCGAGATCGCCAGCGCCATACAAGTCCGGATCCCGCAGCCCAGGCCAGTCGGCATACACTCGTCCACCATTGACGTTTTTACCCATGGTCAGTATGAAACTGGCGTGTCCGTGATCCGTGCCGCTGGAGCCGTTCTGGTAGGCCCGGCGGCCGAACTCCGTCATGGTGACCAGGGTGATGCTTGCCATGTCCTGGCCCATGTCCGCATGGAATGCGGCCAGGGTCTGGGCGAGTTCGGGTAACAGGTTATTCAGGGTTGCCGCTTCACCTTCGTGGGTATCCCAGCCTCCAAGGCTCAGTGCGGCGGCACGCAATCCCACATCCGCCCGGATGAGCTGCCCGACGGCTTGTAGCTGGGTACCGAAGTTGGTGTCCGGGTACTCGGCGCCATTTTGTGGTGCATATTGGGCTGGGTCTGCAGCGGCCATGGTGTCTACCGCTTCCAGGGTGTCTCGGGCGCCGCTATCCAGGAGGCTGTCTCCTGAATAGAGTGCTTGCAACAGGGCCTGGATTTCCGCTTGTTGCGCTTCGGGTAGCAGCAGGGAAAAATCGTCGATTCCAGACAGGGCGATGGTGGATGCCTCATGGGTCAGGGTGCGGGGGACTGCGTTCCCCATGCCCACGGCGTGGAAGACACTGAAACTGTCATCCATGTGGTAATCCAGGTAACGTCCCAGCCAGCCATTGAAACTGCCCATGTTGTCGGTCAGGCCGCGTTCCATGAGATCCTGGGCCTCGAAGTGGGAATGGCTGGGGGAAGGCGAGCCACAGGCATGGACAACAGCCAGTTCCCCGTACTGGTAGATCGGCAACAGGGCAGCCATGCCGGGGTGAAAGCCAAAAAAGCCATCCAGGTCCAGTGCGCCCTGGCTGCTTCCCGGTGGGTCGATGGCAAGATCGGGGCGCAGGCGATAGTAGTCGCTGTCCCCATGGGGAGGGATGATATTGAGGCCATCAGCGGCGCCTCTCAGGAACACGCTGATGATGATGTCGTCAGGATTGTGACTGGTATTTTCAGCGAGGAGTATCCGCGGTGCGAGCGCACCTGCAGAACCCAGGCCGGTGAGTTTCAGGAAATGTCTGCGGGAAAGTTTCATGGTTCAATACTCCTTTAGCGATACTGGAAGTAGTCGGAAGACAGCATCAGGCCGATCAGGGCTGGAACACGTTCCTGCACGGCATCAACCGGCAATTTGCGGGTTGAAGAGCGCCCGTTTGCCAGGTACTCGATGAACAGTTGCCTGTCGTTGTCCAGCAGTGGGCGATGCAGAAGCTGGTCCGCCAGGTGATCCACCAGCGCTGTAGGACGCCAGTCCCGGCCAATGAGCTGCAGGTAATCCGGCCGCAGGCCAGCCAGCCGTGAACCCGCCAGTGCACTGGTGAAATTCCAGCGGTTCAGCAGACCGTTGGTTGATATCCAGTAGTCTGCGGTATCGGGATAGCCATCCGGCGGTACCCAGTCGAAAGGGATCTGTCCCAGGGCAAACAGGTATTCACGCAGGCTGCGGTAGGCGCCCCGGTCCGGAGAAATCCCAGTGGTGCGCAATGCGCCGATGATGTATTCCATGGGGCGCTTCAGTTTCCTGTCTGCCGATTGCAGAAACTCGTCACTGCGGAAGATCTCCCACAGCAGGGATTTGATGTCGCCATCGGTGTCCAGAAAGATCCGCGCCAATCTGTCGATTAGCGATGTGGGTGGTTCATCGCTGACGAAACGGCGCGCCAGCTTGCTGGAGATGAATCTCGCCGTGGCAGGGTGACCGGCGAGAAGATCAACGACCAGCTCGCCATCATGGACGCCACCGTTGGCGGGAATGGTGGTTTCCAGTACGGTTTTTTCACCCTGGTCATGGCGATTGGGATAGAACTGGAATTTACCCAGGTTTCCGCTACCGCGTCTGCCAACTGCCCAGCCGGTGAAGCAGCGGGCGACTTCCTGTACGTCTGTTTCCGTATAGCCGCCATCCACTCCTAGGGTGTGCAGCTCCATGAGCTCCCGGGCATAGTTTTCATTGGCTGTCCCGGCGCTGTTGCTGTGGTTATCCAGGTATACCAGCATGGCCGGGCTCTTGCTGGATGCGTGCAGCAATTCGCGGAAATTGCCCAGTGCGTGGGGACGGATCACGTTGCGATCGTCCAGGGTCTTGAGCAGTGTCACTGGACCATCGCGATGGTAAATGCTGAAATGATTGGACCAGAACTCCACCATGACTTCGTACAACTGCCGCCGGCTGTACATGGCTTGGTAGATGGTAGCCTGCTTGAGCTGGTTGGCGGCCTGGCCCATGGCCGGCAGGGCGGCGAGCTCCCGTTCCGACATGAACAGGGTGGGCATCTGCCGGTGCAGGAAATCTTCGGTTTCCCGGTCGTCGATGGTTTCCCAGTTCATCTGCCGTTCCAGCCAGTTTTCCCTTCCCATGCGTCGCATCTCATCGATCAGGGCATTGCTGGTGCCAAATGTGCAGCGGTTGAGAGTCAGAACCAGAGGGTCAGGGGGAGGCAGCGTTGCATTGCTGCGGGTAGCGGCCCGGCTTTCCGGAACACTCGCAAGGCCTGTGGAAAACAGCGCAAACATGGCTGCACTCTTAGTGAAAAAATCTCTGCGCGGATATGGCATGTCATTCCCCTTCTTTTCATGGCTGGTGGGAAGTACAACGCTGCAGGATTGATTTGGTTTACCGGCTTGTTCAGTTTTTTGGTGGGTGTGGTGGCAGCCGCTTCATGCGCTGGCGCCTTTCTTTCGGCGTCATGTTTTGCCAGCGTTTGCGTAGCTCCTTCTTGCGCTTGGGTGGCAGTTGCTGGAACCATTTACGGTATTCGCGCAGTTTGCGTCGTTTTTCCGGGGGAAGATTCCTGAACTTTTTCAGACGCTGCCTGAATTTCTTGCGTTGTTCCGGCGTCATGTTCTTCCAGCGCTTGAGATTTTTTCTGGCCTTTTTCCGTTGTGCCGGTGTCATGCGCTGCCAACGGTCGGCGCCGGACCTGAGTAGCTTCTGCTCGTCTGCGGGCAGGCTGTCCCAGTTTTCCTCTGCCGAGGCCAGAATTTTCTGCTGCTCGGCAGTAAGCGAACCCCAAGGTATGCTTTCCGCGGCAGAAAACGCATGGCTGCACCAGGACAGCAGCAGAATTAAACCAATAATAGAGAAATGCTGTTTCATGATTCCGGGAACGCCTGGTCAGCGTAGGGTTGGGGTTTGTCAGATGCCGGCACGGGAGGCGTGGCCGGGATATCCATGGGATCGAGCAGTTCGCCTTCGTTTGTCTGCTCCATGCCGCCTATGTATTCAAGGAGATCCATCGACGGGACGCTTTCCTCCGCAACAGCTTCTTTTTCCGTTATCCCCGACGGTAACAGGATCAATAAAAGCGCCAGCACGCTCATACACCGCTTTCCTCGTTCAGTTGTCCTTCTAGCCAGTCATAGAAGTCCAGGTCTTCCACCAGTTCCAGATCGACATCCAGCTCCATTATTTCCATGACATCGAGGGTTTCCGTGCTCGCTACATTCGGAAACTTGTCGCTTCCGACAATATGGGGTAGCAACAGGAAAACACTCAGCGCCACGGCAACGGCCGCAGCTGTAACTGTGGTGGGGTGTGATATCAACGCTTCCTCCAGCCTGATAGTGACACTGTTGGAAGCAGCCAGTCTGCGCCACCAGGGCGGCGTCGCCTCCAGGGCCTGCGCGCGGGCACGGTGCAGCCGGGACAGGGTGGATGCATCCAATGCATCGGCTTTTTCATCCAGTGCCTGTTTGAGCTTTTCTTCGAAGCTGTCCATCAGCGGTAATCCTCCAGTTGTCCCCGCAGGGATTGCATGGCGCGGAACAAATGTGTTTTTACGCTTCCCTGGGAACACCCCATGGCTTTGGCGGTTGCCTTTACGTCGAGACCTTCCCAGATGCGCAGAAAGAAAGCCTGCTGCTGCCGTAGCGGTAAGTTGCCCAAGGCTTCTGCGATGGCGTCTCTGGACTGGTCTTGCTGCAACTCCTTTTCCGGGGTTGCATTGCGTGCGTCCGGCAGGTTTTGCACGGGGTCGCTGTCATCATCGGAAAATTTGAGCCAGGCAGTCCAGCGGTTTCGCACCGCACCGCGTCGGTACCAGTCGCGAATGCGGTTTTGCAGGATGCGGTAGAACAAAGGCGGCCATTGGGCTGTCGGTTTGTGTGCATAGTTCTTTGCAAACGCGATCATGCTGTCCTGTACCAGATCGAGTGCATCCTCACGGCTGCTGGTTGCCATTTCCGCCATGATCAGGGCGCGTTTCTCAATGCGTGCGAGAAACGGCTCCAGGTCTGGAGATTGTGTATGCGCATCCGGATTGATCTGTGTGCCCATGAAAGTAGTGCAAACTGTTCCTTGCATGTTCAAACCTGATTGATTCTGTGTCAAATACACTTTATTAAACGTGTGTGTTGCAGAATGGTTGACAGGCATCCCGAACAGGTAACGCAGCGGCGTCCCGGTTCATTGTTCCACACGTTTGAGGTGCCCGCCACAATGCTTGCGACAGTCGCTGGCGCCGAAGCCCGGCACAGGAATCTCGCCGCGCAACTGCTGATTCCAGTGGCATTCAGGGATGCTGGACGTTTTCACCGCCGTGATTTCCACTCCGGATGCGGCCAGCAGATAGTCGATATGCCAGTGCAGTTTCTTCGTATTGGACAAATGCCGCCTTACCCGTGCCGCAAGATTCCGCCGGGCGCTGCCGGTGTATACATAGTCACCTGCGGTAAAATTGCAGCTTCCCAGCGCACCTGCCACAATCCGGATATCCTTGTGCAGGCGGATGTGCAACTGGTAGGAAATGTGGTCTTCTGGATAGGAAAAATCTGATTTCATGTCACATAAAATTGAAGAGCTGTTACAGATCATGGCGCGCCTGCGCGATCCGCGCAAGGGCTGTCCCTGGGATCAGAAACAAACCTGGGAAAGCATTGCAGCTTACACCATCGAGGAAGCCTATGAAGTGGCAGATGCCATCGAAGGAAAAGACTATTCCGAGTTGAAAAACGAGTTGGGAGATTTGCTGTTTCAGGTGGTTTTCTACGCGCAAATGGGTGAAGAGAAGGGTTTGTTCGATTTCGATGCTGTGGTGGACGGCATCTGTGAAAAGATGATTCGCCGCCATCCCCATGTGTTTGCTGATGTAAAGCATGAAGACGATGCAGCGCTGAAAGAAGCCTGGGAGCAGGAGAAATCCAGGGAAAGGGCACAGAAAGGTACGCGCAATAGCGTGTTGGATGGTGTCGCCCAGGCACTTCCGGCTCTTGTGCGCTCAGACAAGCTGCAGAAGCGCGCCGCCAGGGTGGGTTTCGACTGGCCTGACGCGGTTGGTGCCATGCACAAGGTCACAGAGGAGTTGGAGGAAGTTCAGGACGCGATCGATAACCGTACGCCGCAAGCGGTGGAAGAGGAGGTGGGTGATCTGTTGTTTGCCGCGGTCAATGTTGCCCGTTTGCTGGGTGTGGATGCAGAGCAGGCACTGCGCAAGGGCAACCGGAAGTTCGAGCGTCGTTTTCAAGAGTTGGAACACTATCTGCAAGACGCCGGGCAGAAAGATATGCGTAAACTGACACTGCAGCAACTGGAACAGGTCTGGCAGCAGGTCAAGGATCAGGAGAAGAAAACAGATGCTTGAACGAGGTTATCTGCGCCATATCCGGTGTTGTAATCCCCTGATTACTGAGCGGTTTATTCCCTGGTTCATCGACAATCAAGTGGTAGGATGGCTACGGCCCTGGCTGGTTGAAAAGCTGGATGAACGTCCCAATGTATTCAAGGTCGGGAAAGATCGAGTCACATTGTCCGCACGGCTGGATGGCTTCGAAGAGCGCAGTACCGCGCTCGCAGAGGTTGTCTCATGGCTGGCGCAGCAGAAACTGATTACACCGCCCATGGGTGAGTCCTATCCCGTGACGCCGGGCGGCAGGGAAGCGGCGGTATGCATCATGGATCGTTCGGCTGCTGCTTATTTTGGTGTGCGAGCCTTTGGTCAGCACCTCAATGGCTATGTGCGGGAAAATGGCGAACTTTACATGTGGCTGGGACGGCGGGCGGCGGATCGACTCATCTTCCCCGGTGCGCTGGATAATATGGTGGCGGGTGGTCTGCCCTGGAATGTCAGCCCGGAAGAGAACCTGCGCAAGGAATGTATGGAAGAAGCCGGTGTGCCGGGAAATGTGGCGGATCAAGCAGTTCCCGTCGGTCTGGTCAGCTACAATCGGGTAGCGGAAAGAGGTTACAGGCCTGACGTTTTGTACTGTTACGACCTGGAACTTTCTCCCGGGTTTGTGCCTCAAAACACCGATGGTGAAGTTGAATCCTTTGAGCTTCTGCCTTTGAAAGAGGTGGCTCGCCTGGTCAGGGAAACAGATGAATTCAAACTCAACTGCAACCTGGTTATTATAGATTTTCTCCTGCGACACGGTTACATTGAACCCCAGGATGAAGAATATCTGGAATTGGCTATTGGCCTGAGGCGCCCGTTGGGGGCGGGGCTGGCCATATCCCATACCTGAAGCGGAAACACTTATGAAGAAAACATGGCTCCAATGGATAAGCATCTTCTGCCTGCTGGCGGCAAGCACAGCTGCGCTGGCGATCGCAAAGGAGGTATCGCCAGATGCTTTGATCCCGGACAACGTGCAGCGTCAGACTGCGTTGATCGTCAATCGGGTGCTGGAGAAATACCATTATCGCAAAGTCGTTCTGGACGACGCACTGTCCGGGAGGATTCTGGATCGTTATCTGGAATCTCTGGATCCCAACAAGAGCTTCTTTACCCAGCAGGACATCAAGGCTTTTGGCAAGTACAGAAACAAGCTGGATGATGCCATTGCCAGCGGCAAGCTGGAACCTGCCTTCGATATCTTCCGCAAGTTTCGCCAGCGGGTCGATCAACGCGTGGAAGTGGCTCTGAGCCTGTTGAAAAAGGATGCCTTTGATTTTACCCGGGATGAAACCTACCGTTTCGACCGGGAAGAGGCTCCCTGGGCGAAGGATGAAGCAGAGATCAATGATCAGTGGCGCAAGCGGGTGAAGAACGACATTCTCGGCCTGCGCCTGGCAGGCAAGGAAGACAAGAAGGTCAAGGAAACCCTGGAGAAGCGCTACAAGACCCTGCGTCGGCGTGTCCATCAACTGGACGCGGATAGCGTGTTTCAGACTTTTATCAATGCCTACACACTCAGCATCGAGCCGCATACGGCTTACATGTCACCGGAACGTTCTGAGAACTTCGATATATCCATGCGTTTGTCGTTGCAGGGGATTGGCGCGGTACTGCGCAGCGACGACGAGTACACTACGGTACAAAAGGTTGTTCCCGGTGGTCCGGCCGACAAGAGTGGCCAGTTGCATGCCGGTGATCGTATTGTGGGAGTTGCCCAGGGCCAGGATGGCGAAATGGAAGACATTGTAGGCTGGCCACTGCAGGATGTCGTGGAGAAGATCCGTGGCAAGAAGGGCACGATCGTTAAACTGAATGTGTTGCCGAAGGCTGCCGGTGTCGATGCGCCGACAAAAATGGTTTCCATTCAGCGGGACAAGATCAAACTCGAGGATCAGGCGGCCAAGTCCAGCATCATAGAAGCGGATGGTATGCGCTTTGGCGTTATCGATGTGCCGGCGTTCTATCGGGACTTTCGTGGTCAGGCAGCGGGCAACAAGGATTTCCGCAGTACCACACGGGATGTTCGCAAGCTGATTACCGACCTGCAGAAAGAAAAGGTGGACGGTATCATCGTGGATCTGCGTAACAACGGTGGTGGTTCTCTGACTGAGGCTACGGAACTCACCGGGCTGTTCATTCCTTTCGGCCCGGTAGTACAGGTCAAGGACTCCCAGGGACATATCGACGTGGAACGCGACACCGATCCCGAGGAAGTCTATGCGGGACCGCTGGCAGTACTTGTAAACCGTAACAGCGCTTCGGCGTCGGAAATTTTTGCTGCCGCTATTCAGGATTATGGTCGTGGACTGATCATCGGTGAACCGACTTTTGGCAAGGGCACGGTGCAAAGCCTGGTGGATTTGAGCCAGTTTGCCCGAGGAAAGGATGATCTGGGGCGTTTGCGGCTGACCATTGCCCAGTTTTTCCGGGTGCAGGGCGGCAGTACACAACACAAGGGCGTAGTCCCGGATCTACTGTTTCCTACTGCTGAAGGCTCTGGCAAACACGGTGAGCGTTCCCTGGACAATGCCTTGCCATGGGCATCCATCAAGCCTGCGGAATTTCGTCAGCTCGGAAAGCCTGAACTGTCCATGCTGCAGCGCAAGCATGAGCAGCGTGTAGAGCATGATTCTGCCTTCCGCTTCCTGATCGAGCAGAATCAGGAACTCAACAAGCTGCAGGAAAAGAATGAAGTTTCCCTGCTGGAATCTGCGCGCAAAGAGGAATGGGAACAAAGAGAACAGCGTGCACTGGAGAGGCGTAACAAGCTGCGTGCCCTGCGCGGGCTTGCTCCGCTGGCCAAGCTGGATGACGAAGACGAGGCTGATGCTGATCAGGAAGATGATCCTGAAGGCATCAACCGCATCATGCAGGAAGAGAGCGCAAAAATTCTTGCTGACTATATCCGTCAGAAGCAGCCGATAACCGCCCAGGCTGATTGAGTCCGCATGCCCTCGGGTTCACCGTCGGTACAGGATCTGCTCGCTCTGATTTGTGAACAGGGCGATCCTGCGTCATTGAGCAATGGCCTGTTTGGACTGGAGAAAGAGAGTCTGCGGGTGGCTGAAACCGGTGGGATCGCCCTTACACCACATCCGCTTGAACTCGGCTCCGCTCTGACCCATCCGCATATCACTACCGACTATTCGGAAGCATTGCTGGAATTCGTCACTCCGCCTTTCAAGGAATTTTCCGAAGCACTGGAATGTCTGGAGAACCTGCATTTGTATGTGCAGGAAAACCTGCAGGATGAGTTGTTGTGGGCAACCAGCATGCCTTGTGTACTGGCCGGGGAAGACAGTATTCCGGTGGGGCGCTACGGGACATCCAATCCCGGAATGATGAAATGTATTTACCGGGTGGGGCTTGGACATCGCTATGGCCGGGTGATGCAGGTTATTGCCGGCGTCCATTTTAACTACTCGATTGCGGATGAGTTCTGGCCCATGTACCAGGAATTACTGGGAGACAAGCGGCATCTGCGGGATTTCCGTGACAGCCACTACATGGGCATGGTGCGCAATCTGCAGCGTTATGGCTGGATCATTCCTTATTTGTTTGGCGCATCGCCGGCGGTCTGTCGCTCATTCTTTACCGACAAAGAACCGGATTTGCTGGTGTTTGACGACACAACTTACTATGAGCCGTATGCTACTTCCCTGCGCATGGGGGATATCGGCTACCAGAATCGCAAGGAAGAAGGCATGGGCGTCAAGGCCTGTTATGACAGCCTGCTCGACTATGTTGAAAGTCTGGCCCTTGCCACCAAGACACCCTGCCCGATCTGGGAGGAAATTGGTGTGAAGGTAGATGGGGAATACAAACAGCTGAACGCCAATCGGCTGCAAGTCGAAAACGAGTATTACAGCTCCATTCGTCCCAAGCAGCCCCCGGTCGATATGGAAACTCCCAGTCGTGCGTTGCTGGAGAAAGGCATTCAGTATGTGGAATTGCGCTCCCTGGATGTCAATGCCTATCATCCTCTGGGGGTGGATCACCGGCAGCTGTGTTTTCTGCACACCTTCATGCTGTATTGCCTGCTGCGTCCCAGCCTGGAAATCAGTTGTGTCGAACGCAAGGAAATTGATCGCAATCTCATCTGGGTGGCCCAGCAGGGACGTGATCCATTGCTGAAACTGCAACGGGGCGGGAAGGCGGTATTGTTCCGTGAATGGGCGACCGAGTTGCTGGGGGCCATGCAGCCCGTAGCCCGGGTGCTTGCGGCAGAGAAAAAAGACCCGGCCTATACGGAATCCCTGGATCGACAGCGGGAAAAAATCGAGGATGCCGATAACACCCCATCAGGTCGTATGTTGCGGGAAATGCGCGACAATGGTGAAGGTTTCTATCAATTCGCCAGGCGTCTGTCCCTCGAGCAATGGAGGTATTTTTCTTCTGGAAAGCTTGATGGCTATTTTCGTGATCATATGCGGGAAATGGGCTTGAGATCACTGCAGCAGCAGCAGGAACTCGAGGCCGACAACGAGGAAAGTCTGGATGATTTCCTGCAGCGGTATTTCGCCGGTCAGATTTGACGGGTTAATTCTCTCCGCCGCCTGAAACCTTCAGCATCAGCTTGTCCAGCATTCGAGTGGACAGAGCGCGCTTCAAATAGCCAAAAAGATACGTGGGGAAAGTGACATAGTAACGCGGTTTGGGACGAGGGCTTTCCAGCGCATGAATGACTTTTTTCAGTACCGCTTCCGGCCCCAGGGTGAAGGGGGCTGCATCGCCTTCCTTCTGCATTCGCTCGATCTGCTTCTGATACTGTTCTGCATGGCAGCTGTGTTCCGTATCGATGTGTTTTAGGAACATGGCATAGGCGTTATTTCTGAAGTGGCTGCGAATGGGGCCGGGTTCGATCAGCGACACATGGATGCCCGAACCTGCGAGTTCCAGACGTAGCGTATCGGTAAGGCCTTCCAGGGCGAACTTCGAACAGTTGTATGCGCCACGAAAGGGCATGGCTGCAAATCCCAATACCGAGCTGTTCTGTATAATGCGTCCTTCGCCCTGTTCGCGCATCACGGGAATAACGAGGCAGGTCAGATCGTGCCAGCCCAGCAGATTGGTTTCCAATTGTGCCCGCAAGGTGGTACGGCTCAGGTCTTCCACCGCGCCTACCTGACCATAGGCGCCATTGTTGAACAGCGCATACAGTTTTCCACCGGTGCGGGAGAATACCGTAGTGATGGTTGAATGAATGCTGTGTTCTACATCCAGATCCAGCTGTAGAGCTTCAAACCCTTCAGACAACAGCCGTTCGACATCTGTTTCCTTTCGTGCGGTGGCGAATACGCGGTAGCCACGCGAGCGTAGCCCTTGCGCCACATGGTAGCCAATACCACTGGAACAGCCGGTGATGAGGATACTGCGGGGTGCTGCTTCTGGCATGATATGGGTATCGGGAAGGCTGAGAATGGTCTATATTGTATCCCATACGAAACGGCGCACTGGAGCTTGACATGCCCTTGAAAAAGCTGGATGACGAAGAGATGAAAAAGGTCACGGTGCTGGCAGAGGCCATGCGTGAAAAAGGGAAGGACAAGTACAAGCTGGGTTACGCGCTGCTGTATCTGCAGGATCGCAATAAATTGCTGGAAGAAGTGCGCAAGAGGGCAGAATATTATGTGCGTTTCGGTATGGGCGAAAAAGAGCTGAGCAACCTGCGCTTGGCATTGGAAAAAATACACGAAATGGATGTTGTCGATGCCGATGATTCATCTTTTTTCGCGAAGGAATAGATTGGGCTGTACTGACCTGGTTTGGTCTGAAGCGCAGGGAACAGTTTGAGCCCCGCGGCTTTTTTCATGCTAAAATTACTCGGTTTACTCTCCCAGGAATACAAATCAGGAGTTTGCCATGCCTTTTTATGAATATCGTTGCGATGCTTGTGGACACGAGTTCGAGGCCATGCAGAAGATGAGTGATGCGCCCCTTGTTGAATGCCCGGAGTGCGGAGAGCCCAAACTGGTAAAACTGATCTCGGCGGCTGGTTTTCGCCTCAAGGGCGGTGGCTGGTACGAAACGGACTTCAAGTCAGGCAAGAAGAAGAATCTGGCGGAATCGGGCAAGAAAGCGTCTGCGTCCGGCGCTGGAGGTTGTGGCGGCGGCAAGTGCGGTTGCGGCTGAGCCGAATTTCCGGACTCGTGCTTCAAATGTGTAACACCCCGGTCTTCCGGGGTGTTTTTATTGTGTATTGCCTGAATTCAGGATTCAGGGTTTATTTTTCAGGATTGGATTGATGCGTAGTCATTATTGTGGTGAACCCGGCATTGCCGAGGTTGACGAAACAGTCGAACTTTGTGGATGGGTGAACCGTCGCCGGGATCACGGCGGCGTGATCTTTATTGATCTGCGGGATCGCAGCGGCTTGGTGCAGGTGGTTTACGACCCTGATGTGGAAGATGTTTTTGCCATGGCTGAAAAAGTGCGCACGGAATACGTGCTGCGAGTAAAGGGGCGGGTGCGCCGTCGCCCTGAAGGCACGGTCAACCCCGATATTTCCACGGGGGAAATCGAGGTGCTGGGCAAGGAGCTGGAAATTCTCAACGCGGCCAGGACACCACCCTTCGTTCTCGATGATGATGACGTGTCCGAAGAACTGCGCCTGCGCTATCGCTATGTCGATCTGCGTCGCCCCGAAATGCTGCAGCGCATGCAGCTGCGTTCCAATGTGACCCGCCTGCTGCGTGAATATCTGGACAACAACGGTTTCATGGATATGGAAACGCCCATGCTCACCAAAGCCACCCCGGAAGGTGCCCGGGACTATCTGGTCCCCAGCCGCACCCATGCAGGCAAATTCTTTGCACTGCCGCAGTCACCGCAGCTTTTCAAGCAGTTGCTGATGATGTCGGGCATGGATCGTTACTACCAGATCGTGCGCTGCTTCCGGGATGAAGATCTGCGTGCGGATCGTCAACCCGAATTCACCCAGCTGGATGTGGAAATGTCCTTCATGGACGAAGAGCAGATCATGCAGCTCATGGAGGAGATGATCCGGGGAGTATTCAAGGGCGCCCTGGATGTGGAACTTCCCAATCCTTTCCCACGTATGACCTGGGCGGAAGCCATGCATCGTTTCGGCTCGGATCGTCCGGATCTGCGTTGTCCCCTGGAACTGGTGGATGTCGCTGATCTCATGGAGTCCGTGGATTTCAAGGTCTTCTCCGGTCCGGCAACGGACCCGGATGGTCGGGTAGCTGCTCTGCGTGTGCCTCAGGGCTGCAGACTCAGCCGCAAGGAAATCGATGACTACACTAAGTTTGTCGGAATCTACGGTGCCCGCGGGCTGGCATATATCAAGGTCAACGAATGGCAGGAGAAGGGCAGAGAAGGCCTGCAGTCTCCGATTCTGAAGTTCCTGCCGGATGATGCTGTCAACGGCATCATGGAACGCACCGGTGCGGAAGATGGCGACCTGGTGTTCTTCGGAGCTGACAAGGTACAGGTGGTCAACGAAGCCCTGGGTGCCTTGCGCGTCAAGCTGGGTGAAGACCTGGATATGATGGAAGGCGACTGGTGCCCCCTGTGGGTGATAGATTTTCCCATGTTCGAATGGGATGCTGGAGCAAAACGCTGGACTTCCCTGCATCACCCGTTTACCGCCCCCCAGGAAGCCCATCTGGATCTGTTGAAAACCGCCCCCGGCACCTGCTTGTCCCGTGCCTACGATATGGTGCTCAACGGCACCGAAATCGGCGGGGGTTCCATGCGTATTCACCGCGCTGCCGTTCAGGCGCAGGTGCTGCAGTTGCTGGGCATCGACGAGCAGGAGGCGCAGGATAAATTCGGTTTCCTGTTGCATGCTCTGGAATACGGTTGCCCTCCCCATGGTGGCCTGGCCTTCGGCCTGGATCGGCTGGTGATGCTCATGGCCGGTGCGGAAAGTATCCGCGATGTCATGGCTTTCCCGAAAACCCAGAGTGCGGCCTGCCTGCTGACCGAAGCACCGTCTGAGGTGTCTCCTGCACAGTTGCGCGAGTTATCTATTCGTCTGCGTGTGCCGAAGAAAGAGGTGGAAAACACTTCCGACTGATACTATTCGATTCTGCATCGGAACCGAA
>CAZFXI010000006.1:41217-45600 GCA_964522855.1 uncultured Sedimenticola sp. | reverse complement strand
GGGCTGATGAGATGGTCAGCTGCCCGGTTGACTGGTGGCTTGCTGATTGTTTCTGTATTGATTGACTCTGGTCAATGCTTGTTCTTTTTGTCTTCAAATGGTGTTATTGTTTTCCGAATATGGACTATTGTTAAACATTGATTGTCTTAAATGAAGAAGGAGAGAAAAGCGATGAGTAGGCGTGCGGTATTGTTGAGGGGTGGAAAGAAGACATCGGTTGTTGCAGTTTCCATAGTTTCCGCGATTGTAGCTGCTTCCTTGAGCTCAGACGCGTTTTCTGGAGAGGACAGAGCCACTGAAACATTGGCAAGTGACGTGGTTATGCATTCGTCGTCCCCGGACTTTGAGCGGCAAATCCAGATGAACGCCGTCGAGCAGTATTACCTGCGCGACGGGATTCATCTCGACAAGACGCAAATCGCTGCCATTGTCGAGCAGAAGCCTGAAATCGTGGATCTGGCCTTGTCGGAACGTAATGTGGTGGTGCAAAATCTGATTGGGACCGGCGGGGGACACTTTGAAGTCAACGGGGAAGCTGCGATTCGCCAACAAATACCGGTTGCCAATGCCGGTAGTTGGGCGGGGGCGTATGTACATACGCCCGAAGAAGATGAAGTGCTCCTGGGATATCGGTCTGAGTCCGGGACGGTTGTTACCGGTCAAATTAAATCCAACAAGGCTGTATGGGGAATAACCAAAGGCGGTGTGGTCTATGGTGAATTGGGATCGACCTTCCACAAAGACAAAGGTGTTGGCCTTCCTCCACCTCCTGCAATCGACGATGCTTATGGGGTTTTTGGTGTGGCTAATGATCCTGATGCCACGGAAAACTATGGTGTCTATGGCAGTTCGAACAAGGAAAACGGTGTGGGGATATATGGTAAGAATACCGCAGGGGGGCGGGCAGGATTGTTTGAAGGCCCCGTGGAACAGGACGCTGCCTATGGTGGGGTGGTCAAGGCCGCGGCTTATGTGGGGTGTGGTTTAGGTAGTCCAGATCCGTTGATCAAGAGAAAATTCCAACCGACTGGTGCGGGTGTTTTCAAGCTCACGGTACTGAGTGGAGGGCGATGTACACTCGATTTCGGCTTTGATATTTCGGGGCGCTATTTTCAGGCGACTTCTGCATCCAATGGCGCTGCGTCAACCGTGGCCTGTCAATTTGGCTCCACTCCAAGCGAACTGGATTGTACGCGCTACCTGAGTGATGGTTCTTCCTTAAGGGGCCCCATCATGGTGACGATCTATTGAAGGAAAGCAACGAGTAGCAATTGTAAGCGGTGGCAATATGGCCAAGACACAAAAAAAAGCCCCGGAATTCCGGGGCTTTCGAGTGAAGCATTTGGGGAAAATTACTGGATGGAGACATCCAGGATCGCGCCGTACAGTATCCTCGTGCCGTGGTTTATACCGACCGATTCCGCCTGAACGATGACGGTTGCTCCATCGTCTAATGTGACACCACTGCCAAACGTCAGTGCAGTAGAGGCATTGCAGGTAATGGTGCCAGGAAGGAAGGTCGTGTCCTCCACGGTCACATTGCTTCCGCTGCAGCCCTTGGTGATTATCAACCCACTGGTACCTGTGCGGCGAGAGGTGAAGGAATCCACATCGATGGTGCCGTTGATTCCCGAGGAATTGCCACTCACTACACCCAGTTGCACGGCATTGATCTCCTGACCTGCGTTGCTAAGCCCGCTAATGGTTTGCGTCAGTCCGTCCTGCTCCCGGTCCACGATCAGTTTCAATTGGCCATTTCCCCCGGTCGTCCAGTGCAGGGTAATAGCACGCCAGCCTGGAGGTACAGGAACATCACCAGTACCTTCCTTTATTGACCCATCATTGGCATACAAGTGCAATACAGGGCCGCTGCTGCTACCGTTGACTTCCAATCCGAAAAGCTCGGTTGAACCCGAATCCAGTGCATTGAATAGCGTAATGCCTTGTCCATTGGCAACTTGCGCTTCATCGATATACGCATAAAAACGTGAAACATATTCGGTAACCGCAGGATTGGCTGTGCCTGGCGTGGGATCTTTCACCCAGCCATTTGCGTTGCCATTAAGGTTAAGTCTCAATCCACAGTCACCTTCGTAGCTTGCTGCGGTCGTGGCGGAGACAGTGCCGCCGATATTACTGTCGTCCCAAGCGCTGGTTGAGCATGCCAGTGCCTGGCCTTGTTGAAACAGCAAGATGCCGGATGTTACCGCCAGAAAGCGGAAAATAGTGCCAATGGATATTTTTGGACTCATGTCTCAGAAACCTCTCTACATTTGATGATCGAACTGTAAGATATTCATACTGCGCAAACTGAGGCTTGGTTCTCATTCAGTGTTGCGTTTATATCCTGCTTTGCAGCCAAATCCGACAATTTGGACTGCGTCACAGTATCCGCTGGTATTGTCAATAAGATAGGCGACTATCAAGAAAAAGCATGGGATTGAGGTGTATGACAAATCAAACACGTAGAAAGTTTCTTTTTTCTGCCCTGAGTGGCGCTACTCTGGCTTCAGGCACGGGGGTTGCTTCAGCAATGCTGGATATTCCCGTCCGCGACACACGCAAGGTGGCGGAAAATGACAAGCGAACACAGATTGCAGCCAGCAAGGCCGAGGTCACTGCGATTCCGCCTTTTGCCAACGTCATTCTGGACAGGATGGGATTTGGTCCCCGTGGTAATGACATCGCCGCTTTCAACGCGCTGGGTGGCAGCGATGATGCCCGGCTGCAAGCTTATGTGGAGCAACAGCTGAACTGGAGTAGCATTGCGGACACCGAGTTCAACAACCGTCTCGCCCAGGCTGGCTATACCACCCTGAATAAACCCCTTGCCCAGCTCTGGGAAGACTACCGGCGGGATCCAACCAACAGCTTTGGCTATTATGAGCCGCTGGAGGAAATCGAGCGTCTGGCCTTCCTGCGGGCGGTGTACAGCAAGCGCCAACTGCTGGAGTTTCTGGCAGATTTCTGGCACAACCACTTCAATATCTATGGCCGAGATACCTATGCGGCGCCTACTTGGACTTCCTGGGATCGGGACGTTATTCGCCCCCCTGTCAGTGGAGTTAGCGCGTCTGCCCGTCCTACCGGGTTTGAACACGGTCATCTGATGGGGAATTTCCGGCAGATGCTGGAACTGAGCGCCAAACACCCGGCAATGGTTTATTACCTGGATTGCTACGTCAACAGCAAGGGCGATCCCAATGAGAACTATGCCCGTGAAATTATCGAGCTGCACACCCTGGGGGCAATCAATTATGCAGGGCCGGATCCTCAACCCGGGGATATCAATACGATCAGCAACAGTGATTTTCCCGTTGGATTCAACGACAAATATTCCGATGCAGATGTCTATGAAGCCATGCGCTTCCTCACTGGCTGGAATGTAAAGGATGGGAGAAATCCATCCGGGGAGGATAATACCGGCGAATGGTATTTTGTCGGGTCAGCCTGGCATGATGAAGGGCAGAAGCAGCTGCTGGGTGTGCATTGGCCGGCCTTTGGCGGTGTCAGTGAGATATATGACATGCTGGATCTGCTGGCCTATCATCCAGGTACAGCCGAATATATTGCCCTGAAACTCTGCAAGCGCTTCCTCAACGATACGCCACCGCAGAGCCTCATAGACAAGGTAAAGCAGACCTTTATCGATACGCGGCATGATGCCGACCAACTGGAGCAGACCTATCGCACCCTGCTCCTGTCTGATGAGTTCAAGGACACCTCGACCTGGGGTAACAAGCTGAAACGCCCATTCGAAACCGTTGTCTCGGCCATGCGTGCCTGTGATGCGAATTTCACCGTTCGGCCGGATGATACAGAAAGCCGGTACCTGCTGTATTACATGGAGCGTACCGGCCAGCGTCCGTTTTACTGGCGGGCACCCGATGGCTATCCGGACAAGCGCAGCTTCTGGGAAGGGGGGGCATCGCTGGTCAATACCTGGCGTACTGTGGATTGGCTGGTGGATGAAAATGTCGGGAACAATGATCCGGACCTTATGCCTGTGACGGATATCATGGCAGCCAGCGGCCTAAGCGAATATACACCGAATACCATCGCAGAATTCTGGTTGAAGCGGCTGTTGAAGTGGGAGCCTGCCGGCGGCTGGAAAGGTACCGATTTGCATGGAATCCTGAGTGCATTCATGTCCACACCCTGGGATAGCGATACCAATGGATCTTTCTGGAATCCTGACTTTGCCATCCCCCTGGATGACATCGTGGAAAATTCCTGGCCCAACTACTGGAACGAGCGTGTTCGTGGACTCGTCAAGTTGATCTTTGCCACCCCTGAATTTATGCAGCGCTGAGCGCAGGAGTACTATCGTGAAATTGAGCAGACGCAAGTTTATTGGGGGAACTGCATCGGTACTTGCAACCG
>CAZFXI010000006.1:38803-41117 GCA_964522855.1 uncultured Sedimenticola sp. | reverse complement strand
TGGCTGGCGCGTCATATGATATCGAGCCCTGAACTGGTAGCGGAAGCGGCGATACCCTCGCTGTCGACAAATTCATCTTCTCCAACCAGCCTGTTGGGGGACAACACAGCCATGACCCTGGATAGCGTCAGCGGTTTCCATCCCAATTCGGGGCGCTACGGCAATGAGCATCTGGACGCCATGGCCAAAATCTATACGGGAACTTCCAGTCTGGATTACGCCGTAAAACAATCCATCGATACCATCAATATGCTGGAGCAGATCGACGTGGAAGTACCGGATACCTATCCGGATAACAACTCCCTGGCGGATGACCTGGGGCTGATTGCCGGAATGGTCAAGATGAATGTTGGTTTACAGGTTGCTGCCGTCGATTTTGGTGGCTGGGATACCCACAATGGACAGGGGGACAATGGCGGCGGTTACTATGCCGGGCGCATCGAAACCTTGTCGGATGCCATTGCGGCCTTCATGAATGATCTTGCTTCCTTTGGTCTGGACAATGATGTCGTACTGGTCGTGCAATCGGAGTTCGGTCGCCGGGTGCGAGAGAATGGTAATCGCGGCACCGATCATGGAACGGCTCACCCCATGCTGGTAGCCGGGGGCAAGGTTCAGGGCGGTGCAGTGTATGGCACTTTCCCAGGTGTCGCCGACGACGACCTTTATCTGAATACCGACTTGAAAATGACCACGGACTTCCGGAAAGTCCTCGGAGATATCGTAGTCAATTTCCTGAAGAACCCGAATGTGGACTATGTCTTTCCAGGTTATGCTTATTCGGAGTCAAATTCGTTCGGCATTACCGGGGGAACAGAGTTGTTTGGTGACGGTTTCGAATAACGGCGGCGCCGGCGAACATGGGGTTCCTGTTTCCGTTTCGGGAACCGCTTCTTTCAATAACCGGTCAGATTCAGGCCGGTTATTTTTTGCCTGTCACCTGAAGCGCCAGTGCAATGACAAAGAATCCGATACCGGTAATGGTGGGGGGAAGTATGCCTGCGTTCAAACCCGATCCCACCATAATAATCCCGAGAATAACCAATGTGATACTGCACAGCAGCAGTAGAACTGAATTGCTCATAACTTTTCCCCGCTAGGAAGTACCCTGTAGCCAGTGTATCAGGCGTTTGCCTGTCCAGTAACTGGCGCTGGCCGGCGTCTTACCACCGACAAAACCGGCATGTCCGCCGCCGCTGGTGAGTTCCAGTACCACATCGTCTGGCAGTTCACTTTCCGAAGGCGCAGTATGTGGCCACATGAACGGATCGTGTCGATCATGCAGAATCAGGGTTGGCCTGCGAATGCATGGGATGAACTGGCGGCAACTGCTGCGCTGGTAGTAGTCGTCTGCCCCGGAAAATCCATGCAAGGGGGCGGTAATCTTTTCGTCAAACTCGCGGAAATTGCCGATCTGATCCAAGTCGACATTCAAGGGTGAAGGAATACGGCTGAATTTTTCCCGATACTTCCGCTTCAAGCTGTGCAGCAAATGGCGTTGGTAGATGCGTGAGAAGCCCTGATCAAGGCGATCGGCGGCCTCTTGCAACAAAAACGGCGCAGAGACTGCCATCGCCCGATCCACCGCCGCCTGTGTTCCCTGTTCCCCCAGCCATTTCAGCAGAACATTCGCGCCGAGTGAAAATCCGATGATGCCAAAAACCGGTTGTTGTCGACTGGATTCAATGTGTTTCACGATGGTTTGCAACTCGGCAGAGTCGCCACTGTGATAGCTGCGTGGCAGGCGGTTGGGTTCTCCGCTGCAGCCACGGAAATGCATCATGCAGGCCAGATAGCCGGACTCACCAAGGAGCTTGAGCAATGGCCTGGCATAATGGGAGTGCAGATTGCCCTCCAGTCCATGCAGCAGCATCACGATGGGTTTGCCTGTGTCGCCGCACCAGCTCAGATCGAGAAAATCGCCATCGGCCAATTCCACCCGTTCCCGTTTCAAAGGGATGTCAGGACGATGGCGGAACATGCTCGGCCAAAGCGTCGGGAGGTGGTATCCCGGCAGCCACCATGCCGGAGTAAACTCGCTGTGAACGATTGGCATGGCGCCTGGATGTTACTTCTTCGGTGGTGCTGGTGGGTTGGGAGAGTTGGGAACGATACCGACTTCGTCGCCGTCCTCCAGGCGGGTAAAAGGTTCTGCAAACTGCCGGTTGACCGTGACCCGAACATTGTCTTGTGCGAGGAGATAGCCGCGTTCCAGTTTGCGCAGTGCCAGGATCTTCAGCAGATCCTGAACGTTCTCTACCCTGCTTGATGGCAGGCTGATGTTCTCTTCCTGAATGCCTAACTTGTTTACCAG
>CAZFXI010000006.1:18484-38703 GCA_964522855.1 uncultured Sedimenticola sp. | reverse complement strand
CTCAGCAGACGTGATTTCTGGTGCAGCTTTATTTCTGTGGGTTGTGGGCAATCGTTGTCAGTCATGGCTTTTGGGTTGTCGTCGTGCAACTGGAGTCAAGGCTGGCATGATACCTCGCTCTTGATGTGAATTCCCGCCGAAATTGAGCGTTTTTCTATGGTTTCTTTGGTAAAATAATTTAATACGGTCTGGCTTTTCATGCTGGAGTTGTTTGCGGCGGTAATGCGAATGGGTCATATTTTACGAAAACTGTGGGCGGTTCTGCTCATGTGCGGCATTTCTTCTGTTACTTTGGCCGAGGATTGGCTGTACACGATGAAGCCGGGTGATACGGTCTGGGACATCAGCCACACCATGCTCAAGGACTGGCGCTACTGGGATGATATTTTGCGCCACAACAACATCAGCAACGCTGCAACCATACGACCCGGCACAAAAATTGCTATTCCTTTGTATATAGTACGCGAAGAATTGTCCGAAGTGCGGGTGGAAAGTGCTGTCGGCAAGGTGGAAGTGATCTTCGCAAACAGGGACAAGAGGCTGCCACTGAAACCAGGTATGGCACTCTCCGCAGGAGACCGGGTGATCACCGGCGAAAAGAGCACGGTGTTGTTCTCGTTGGAAGATAAAAGCAGCATATTGTTGCAGGAGCAAAGTGAACTCGAGTTCACGCGGCTGAAAACTCTCGGCGGAGGAAGTCATAAAAGCATGGATGTCAGGCTGAATGCGCATCATGGCCGTCTGAACATGCATGCCAACCCCCTGCACGTTCCGGACAGTCGTTACGAGATATTGACGGTGTCCGCAAATTCGGCAATCAGGGGGACGAATTTCCGCATTGGCATCGAAAAGGAAAGCTCCCGCACAGAAGTGCTGGATGGATTGGTCAGTGTTGGCAATGCTTACGGGAGTGTCGACGTGCCCACGAACTTCGGGACCGTGGCTCAAAAAGGGAGCCCACCCCGGGAGCCGGTCAAACTCTTGTCCGCCCCGAATCTGGACAAGTTTCCGGCCTTGGTAAAGTATCTGCCTACGGTTGTGCCACTGAATACTCTCGAACATGCGCAGCGTTATCGGGTGCAGATTGCACAGGATCAGGATTTTCTTGAAATTCAGCTCGATCGGGTGGTAAAGGGGCAATTGATGCTGGACCAACGTCTCGCAGACGGCGCCTACTATGTACGTGTACGTGGTGTAGATGCCAATGGGCTGGAAGGCAATAATGCCGTCAGGAAATTCCGCATCGATGCTCGTCCGGAAGCGCCCATGGTGCGCCGACCGTTGTCAGACACGGTATTGCATACCGGATCTGTGAAATTTTCCTGGGCGGAAGTGGACGCTGTGGATGCTTATCTGTTCGAGATCGCACATGACGCTGCATTTACGGATCTGTTGGAGCAGAAACCGGTGGCAGGTACAGATGCTGAGGTTGACTTCAAGGAAGCTGGTGACTACTTCTACCGGCTTTCTTCTGTAACTGCCGCAGGCAGGCAGGGACCTCCAGGTAAAGCAATAAAAATCCGGATTTTGCCCGTTCCTGCAGTACCGGAACCCAAGCCTCCTGCCGTGGAAGGGGATAAACTGCGACTGTCCTGGCAAAAGGTGGATGGTGTCGCCAGCTATCATGTGCAGTTGGCCAGGGACGCGGATTTCCAGGATTTGATCGTGGACGAGAAAACGGCTGATCCCTGGATGCAGCTTCAGCGCCCGGCTAGCGGCTATTACTATTTCCGTTTGCGATCTGTCGATACCGAGGGCTATGTGGGCAGTTTCAGTACGCCACAGCGTTTTGAGGTAGAACCGGGGAGCTATCTGCCTTTGGTGCTGTTTACGGCCATTTCAGTCTTGCTGATGCTTTGAGCTTGCCAGGAATTGCATGAAATCCATCATTTTCAGAGCAGTAGGCAAACCATTCTTGCTGTTGCTTCTGGTGGTATTGTTGTCGCTATTGATTGACTTCAGTGGCATAAGTTCGCGTATCGATCAGATGGTGATCGATGCCGAGATAACGATGATGCCACAGAAAGCCCCACAGGGTATTGCCATTGTTGCCGTGGACGAAAAAAGTCTGCGCCGGTATGGTCGATGGCCCTGGCCCCGGCAGATCTATGTGAAATTGCTCGAGCAACTGAGCATGGCAGAATCCGGCCCTGTGGCTTTTGACGTGCTGTTTACGGATGCCGATAAAAATGATCCCGCCGGTGATCATGCGTTCGCAGCGGCCATCGCCAAACACGGGAAAATCGTGCTCGCGATGATCAGCGACGAAGATCCCGATGATGGCGTAGTTTCCGAGGTACTGCCCCTGCCTCGGCTTGCAGAGGCCGCAGCGGGTATCGGGCACACCGACATGGCGGTCGACAGTGATGGCATCGTGCGTGGTACTTATTTGCTGGCAGGATCAGGAGTCGCACGCTGGCCAGAGCTTTCCCTGGCTGCGTTATACGTCTCCGGAAAATTTGGCGCAAGCAATTTGCCAGGAAACAACTTCTCGGATCGCAATCAAGGGCATGAAGGGCACTGGATCAGGGACCACAAAATAGTGTTTCCCTTTGTCGCAGAACCAGGGGTATTTCCCATGTTCTCCTTTGTCGATGTGCGGGAAGGAAAAATTGCTGTTGAAAAGCTAAAGAACAAGACCCTGATTGTAGGGATAACAGCGGCATCTATCCGGCGAGTATTTGCCGTTCCCGGGCTTGTTGAACGTACGATGAGTGGTGTGGAAATACATGCCAATGCACTCAATGCCTTACAGCAGGGCCTGTTGTTAAACAAGGTTCATGGCTTTCCCCGATTGCTGGGATTGATGTTTTTTTCGGTGATTGCGACCTTGATTCTCTTCTATATTCCCTTCGACAGCATGGCTGCCAGACTGGTGCTGGCGCTGGCCGCCACAACCGGGCTGTCTGTAGTCACTGCGCTGACAGCAGGGTTATTGCTTCCCATCACGCCTGTCTGGTTGAGCTTGTCAGTGGTCAGTTATTCGCTTGCCAGGAAACGAGCAGGCGGTTTGCAGCAGAACGCCACTCCGGATTTTCTGACATAGTCATAGCTATTCGGCGTCCGATCCCTTGTTTTTCGGGTAAGGGCGATAGGAAATACAGTTCCGACCTTGGCTTTTGGCGTGATACACCCCCTGATCTGCCGCCTTGAACAGCTTGTCCAGGTTGGGTACGGCCGTTTTTGGTGCATGGGTGACGCCGATGCTGGTGGTGATGTGTATTCCTGCAGGCCGCAGGCTTTCTACTTTTTCGCACAATCGCTGGGCAATTCCCATGGCTGCTTTCTTCTTGCAATGGGGTAGCAGGATAACGAACTCCTCGCCACCATAACGGGCTACCAGATCATCGCTGCGGCATTCCGACACCAGCAGATTGCCTATCGCCGACAGTACCTGATCGCCGACATCGTGTCCGTGGGAGTCGTTGACGTCCTTGAAGTAATCCAGATCCAGTAACAGAAAACTGACGCTGTCGGGTTTGGTTTCTATCTGTTTGAGGTAGATGCTGGCCAGTTCGGAAAAGCCGTGCCGATTGTAGCAGCCGGTTAGGTGATCGCGCACCGCCATGTCATAAAGCTGGGCCTGTTGGCCGGCAACCTTGTCCGCCAGCAGCTTGTTGCTGATGAGGTTGGTGACGCGAATGATCAGCTCCTCCTGAAGTACGGGCTTGGCAATGTAATCGCTGGTGCCGACACGAAACAGTTCCTGCCGTCGTGCCGTATCGTCATAGCCGGTAATGGTCAGTACAGGGATGCGTTTTCCAGGGCCTGGCAAACTGCGTATGTGTCGCAGCAGGGTGAGGCCGCTGGCTTCACCTTTCAGCAGCACATCGGTGATCACAAGATCAAAATCCGTATGATCGATATCCTCCATGGCGGCTTCCGCAGTTCGATGATGCGTAACTTCCAACCCCATGTTTTCCAGCGTTCTTATGCTGATGATTGCCTGAGTCATGCTGTCCTCGACATACATCACCTTGCTGCCCTGCAACCGGGAATGCTGATCGTGTTTGAGGCAGCTGGAAATCTGTCGTGAAATATCCTTGTGACCGGTTTTATATATCACCTCGGTGACCCCTGCACGCAATGCATGCGCGCGGAGGTTCCTGCTTTTATCCGAGGTAAGCATGATTACCACGACACTGGGGTCGTGGCGTCGAATTGTCTTGACGAAATCAATCGCATTGCCACCTTCGAAATACATGTTCATGCACACGACCTGAAAACTGCTATTGTGGAACTGCTCCAGTGCAGACAATCCGGAATCGGCGATAACGGGTTTGTAACCCAGTTGGGAAAATTGTTCGGACAAAAACTTGTGGTACAGGGGGCTGTTTTCGATCAGCAGAGCTTTCCTGGAGCTGTCCTGTGGGGGTTGCGAGAAAAACTCACGGCCATCCTGGTTCTTGTTTGATGTTCGAGACATTTCTTGTCTGCTGTCTACTTGCCACTGAAGTGGAATATCCTTGTGTATAGCAGAAGCAGCGCTTGGGTACCGGTTTCCATTTTGAATGTGTGAAGGTGTTCAAAGATGATTTCTGCGGGATGGAATGGTGTGTGCGTTTGAGCGCAGGAAGGGTGTGAAAATGGCCTGTAACATTTCTCAGGAGCTGTGAATAAGCCCGCTGTTCAGAATGCCATTGAAAATGAATTGCACAGCCAGGGAGCAGAGCAGCACGCCAAACACGCGATTGATCACGCGCATCCCGGTTACACCCAACAGTTTTTCCAGTTTTCCTGCTATCAACAGCAATGCCAGGGAAATGACCATGACAAGCAGCAACATGGAAACCACCACGGCGGCACGTTTTGTATCGCCATGTGTGTTGGCGATGATCAGGATCACCGCACCCATGGTACCGGGACCTGCCAGCAGAGGGGTTGCCAGGGGGAAAACGGAAATGTCCTGGCGGCCTTCGGCCTCTTTCGATTCGGCGCGGGTGGTGGACATGGCGCCTGAAGAACGGGCAAAGACCAGATCAATACCCATCAGCAGTAGCAGGATACCGCCTGCGGTGGTGAGTGCTGCCAGCGATATTCCCAGACGAGCGAGCAGGGCTTCACCGAAAAGGACAAAAAGGAGTAACAGACCGGTTGCGATACTGACGCCGCGAATCGCCATGTTTTTGCGCTCTGCCGGCGTGTTTTCCGTGGTCAGCGCTGCAAACATGATGGCCGAGTCCACGGGCGCTACGGTTGCAAAAAACGTCGTGAAAGCAATGGCTGCGGTTTCCAGCATGGATGCAAATGAAAAACAGGTAATTATCCAGTGGAACTAGTGTAGCAGGATTATCATTCGGTACGGGATTGGGCGCCTGCTCATGCTAGAATCCGTGACTATTCCCGGTAGACAACCCGGACAGATTGAACCCGTCCTGAATCCGCGTGTTCAGGGTCAGCAATACGAGGTAAACAATGGCAGGTCATAGCAAGTGGGCAAACATCAAGCACAAGAAAGCGGCGAACGACAAGAAGCGCGGCAAACTCTGGTCGAAGCTGATTCGTGAAGTCACCGTTGCGGCCAAGGAGGGAGGTGGTGATATCGACGCCAATCCGCGTTTGCGCCTTGCCGTCGACAAGGCGCAGGGTGCAAACATGCCCAAGGACACGATCGATCGTGCGATCAAGCGAGGTGCAGGTGGCCTGGACGCGGATAACTTCGAAGAAATCCGCTACGAGGGATACGGTCCTGGAGGTACGGCCATCATGGTGGATTGCATGACCGACAATCGTAACCGTACCGCTTCGGAGGTGCGCCATGCCTTTACCAAGCATGGAGGGAATCTGGGTACTGATGGGTCGGTATCCTATCTTTTTGAAAAGAAAGGGATTATCAGCTATGCACCGGGGGCGGATGAAGATGCGATCATGGAAGCGGCGCTGGACGCCGGCGCCGATGATGTGGTTGCCAATGATGATGGCAGTATTGATGTTTTCACCACGCCCGAAGATTTTTCCAACGTGAAGCAGGCCATGCAGGATGCTGGGCTGAAAGCGGATCATGCAGAAGTCAGCTTTGAAGCCAGCACCAAGGCTGAAATGGATCAGGAAGGTGCGGAAAAGCTCATGCGCCTGGTGGATGCCCTGGAAGACCTGGATGATGTGCAGGAAGTGTATTCCAATGCAGAAATTTCCGAGGAGATCATGGAGTCTCTGGACGCTTGAGAATTCTTGGTATCGATCCTGGCTCCCGGGTAACCGGCTTCGGTGTCATCGACAGTGATGGTCGCCACAGCAGGCATGTGTTCAGTGGCTGCATTCGCACCACCAGCAAGGATTTTTCTGCCCGTCTGGGTGAGATCTTTACGGGAATACAGACAGTGCTGGAAGCGCATGCTCCGGATCAGGTCGCGGTGGAGCAGGTATTCATGGCGGCAAATCCCTCCTCTGCACTGAAACTGGGACATGCCCGCGGTGCGGCGATTACCGCTGCCGTGGTGGCAGCGCTACCGGTGTTCGAATACACGCCGCGGGCGGTCAAACTGGCACTGGTGGGAACCGGTGCGGCAGAAAAGGAACAGGTACAACACATGATTCGTTTGCTACTGGGCGTACGCCAGCGCATGAGCCTGGACGAGTCGGATGCCCTCGCGGTGGCTCTGTGCCACGCGCACAATGCGACCACCAGCCTGAAACTGCGGGGAAGGCGATGATTGGCCTGCTGCGGGGCAGAATTCTGGTCAAACAGCCGCCATCGCTGCTGCTGGAAGTGAACGGCGTGGGCTATGAGGTGGAGGCGCCCATGTCCACATTCTATGATCTTCCCGAGGGTGATCAGGAAGTGGTGCTCTATACCCACATGATGGTGCGGGATGATGCCCATACCCTGTTTGGCTTCATCCGTGAAACGGATCGGGCGATGTTTCGCAGCCTGCTGAAAGTGAATGGCGTGGGCGGGAAAATGGCCCTGGCTATTCTTTCCGGCATGAGTAGTAACGAATTTGCCCTGTTTATCCAGTCCGGTGATGTAAAAGCCCTATGTCGTCTTCCCGGTGTGGGCAAGAAGACGGCCGAAAGACTGATCATCGAAATGCGTGACCGGCTGGAGAAAGTGGAAGCGACCCCCATTACCGCAAGCAGTGGAAGCACGGCACGGGCCAACTCGGCAAATGGCGATGCGGTCAGCGCACTGATAGCGCTCGGCTACAAGCCGCCCGAGGCCAGCCGTATGGTCAGTGCGGTCTTCGAAGCCAATATGGACACGGAAGCAGTCATACGTGCCGCCCTGCAGAACAAGGCCAAGGGATAAGCAGGCATGGAAGAGAATGACAGAATCATCGACCCCGCCGTGTTGCACGATGATGTGGCCGTGGACCGCGCCATCCGCCCGCGCACCCTGGAAGACTATGTGGGCCAGCCTGCCGTGCGGGAACAGATGGAGATCTTCATCCCCGCCGCCAGGCAACGCAACGAAGCGCTGGATCATGTGCTGATTTTTGGACCGCCCGGCTTGGGCAAGACCACCCTCGCACATATCATCGCCAACGAGATGGGCGTGCATCTGCATCAGACCTCGGGGCCGGTGCTGGAAAAGGCGGGTGATCTGGCGGCCTTGCTCACTAACATGGAGCCTCACGACGTGTTGTTCGTGGACGAGATTCACCGCCTCAGCCCGGTAGTCGAGGAAGTGCTGTACCCGGGCATGGAGGATTACCAGCTGGATATCATGATTGGCGAGGGACCGGCTGCGCGCTCCATCAAGGTGGATCTGCCGCCATTCACACTGGTCGGTGCTACTACCCGGGCGGGGTTGTTGACCTCGCCCCTGCGAGATCGCTTTGGCATCGTGCAGCGTCTGGAATTTTACAACGTGGAAGACCTGACCCATATCATCAAGCGTTCCGCAGCCATCCTGGTCATGGAAATCGAAGAAGCCGGTGCACTGGAAATTGCCCGCCGTTCCCGGGGTACCCCGCGTATCGCCAACCGGCTGCTGCGGCGGGTGCGTGACTACGCGCAGGTGAAGGGTGATGGCCATATCACGGCCGATATCGCCGACAAGGCGCTGTCCATGCTCAAGGTGGACAGCAATGGCATCGATCACATGGATCGTCGCTTGCTCCTGGCCGTACTGGAGAAATTCGATGGTGGTCCGGTAGGCGTGGATAGCCTGGCTGCGGCCATTGGCGAAGAGCGGGGCACCATCGAGGACGTGCTGGAACCTTTCCTCATTCAGCAAGGATTCCTTATGCGCACCCCCAGAGGACGCATGGCCACACGACGTGCCTTTGAGTATTTTGGCTTCAAGCCACAGGGCGATTCAGTGCTGGACAATCTTTTTGGGGATGAATCGTGAACTATCGCTTTCCGGTGCGGGTCTATTACGAAGATACCGATGCCGCCGGCATCGTTTATTACGCCAACTACTTCCGCTTCATGGAACGGGCGCGCACGGAATGGCTGCGTGATCTGGGGTTCGAGCAAGATGACTTGCGCCAGGAATACGGGATCGTGTTCGTGGTGCGCAGTGCCGCCGCAGATTATCGTGCGCCTGCGAAGTTCAACGATTTGTTGTGGGTGACCGGCGAATTGATCGACAACAGCCGTACTGCCATGACCATTGAGCAGAACGTCTATCGCCAGGAAGATGACAAGCTGCTGTGCAGGGGGGAAGTGGGTATCGTCAGCGTGGATATCGACTCATTTCGGCCCAGCCCCATACCCGTGGCCATATTGGAGAAAATAAAAAATGCAGAATGAGCTTTCCTTCCTGCAACTGGTGCTGGACGCCAGTCCGCTGGTGCAACTGGTCATGGCCAGCTTGCTGCTGGCCTCGGTACTTTCGTGGACGGCAATTTTTGATCGTTCCCGCACCCTGCGCCGGGCACAGCGGGCTGCCGATGAATTCGAGGACAAGTTCTGGTCCGGCGGCGACCTGGGTGATCTGTATCGGGGGCTGGATCGCCACCCCGACGAGATTCAGGGCATGGCCATGGTGTTTCATGCCGGTTTCCGCGAGTTCGCCCGGCTGAAAGACGCTTCGAACATGGACCCCATGGCTGTGGTGGAAGGTGCACGCCGGGCGATGCATGTGGCCATGAGCCGGGAAATGGACAGCCTGGAGCGGCACTTGTCCTTTCTCGCCACCGTCGGTTCCACTAGCCCGTATGTCGGCCTGTTCGGTACTGTGTGGGGCATCATTAACTCCTTTCATGCGCTGGGTAACGTCAAGCAGGCGACCCTGAATCTGGTGGCTCCCGGTATTGCCGAAGCCCTCATCGCCACCGCCATGGGCCTGTTTGCCGCGATCCCGGCAGTCGTGGCCTACAATAAGTACGCGGACACGGTGCAGCGCCTGGAAAGCCGTTACGAGGATTTTGCCGAAGAATTTGCCAACATCCTCCAGCGTCAGGCACACATGCTTCTCGGGAAAAAGTAATGGCAAGGCGGGGCAGAAAACTGCGTCCCATGGCGGAGATCAATGTGGTTCCCTACATCGACGTGATGCTGGTGCTGCTGGTGATCTTCATGATTACCGCGCCTTTGCTTACCCAGGGCGTCAAGGTGGATCTGCCCCAGGCAGATGCCAAACCCATGGATGAGGATGCCAAGCGTCCATTGGTGGTGAGTGTGGACAAGGAAGGGCAATACCATCTTACCTATGATGACGATCGCACCCAGGCAGTGGATGGCGACGAACTGCTGCGGCAGGCGGCCGCCATCATCGCCGCCAATCCAGGGATTCCCGTGCTGGTAAAAGGCGATCGTAACGTGGATTACGGGCGGGTTATTCAGGCAATGGTGCTGTTGCAGGAAGCCGGGGCGCCGAATATCGGTCTGCTCACCGATCCCACCGAATAATGCTTGAAATCATACGCCGCCACCCTCTGGGATTCCTGCTTGCGGTACTCATGCATGTGGCCATTGTATTGCTCATGATCTTTGGTCTGGACTGGCTCAACCCGCCAAAGATACAACAGCCCTCGGGACAGGTGGTGCAGGCGCGCCTAGTGGACACGAAGCAGCTTGCCAGGGAAAGAGACGCCGGTCAGGCTGCGAAAAAGCGTCAGTTGCAAGACAAACGCAAGCAGGAAGAAAAAAAGAAGAAAAAGGAACAGCAACGCCGCGAGGCCGAGCGAAAAAAACAGGCAGAGATCAAGAAGCAGAAAGCGCAGAAAAAGAAGCAGGAAGCCGAAAAGAAAAAGCAGGAAGAGCAGCGCAAGAAAGCCGAGGCCGAGAAGAAACGCAAGCTTGCGCTGAAGAAAAAAGAACAGGAAAAAAAGAAAAAGCAGGAACTGGAGCGAAAAAAGAAACTCGAACAAAAAAAGCGTGAGGAAGAGAAGGCACGCAAGGAAGCAGAGGCAAAGAAGAAAGCGGAAGCAAAGAAGAAAGCGGAACAAGAGCGCAAGAAAAAGGCGGAGGCTGAACGCAAGCGCAAGGCGAAGGAAAAGCGTATTGCCGAGCAGAAAGCCCGGGAAGCTGAGTTGCAGGCGCAATGGGCTGCCGAGAAAGACGGTAGAGAGCGGGACAGTGTGACTGCAGCGATCAAACGCAAGGTGCAGAACAGTTGGTTGCGTCCCCCATCGGCCTCCAGCAAGAACTTGCAAGCGACGGTGCGGGTACGCCTGAATGACAGTGGTTCGGTGTTGCTGGTTCAGGTGTTAAAATCCAGCGGGAATGCTGCTTTTGATCGTTCCGTGGTTTCAGCGGTCAACAAGGCTGATCCTTTGCCCATGCCGAAATCGCGCACACTGATCTCGGAATTTAGAGAATTTACCTTTATTTTCAGGCCTACTAAATGAAAAAACTGACAGGAATCATCATCAGTCTGCTGTTGTTGTTTGCGCTACAGGCGGCACAGGCGCGACTGGTTATTGAAATTACCGAAGGTGTGGAAGGCGCACTGCCTATCGCGGTTGTCCCTTTCAAATGGATGGGCAATGCCAATGCGCTACCGAAGGAATCGGTGGGGGATGTCATTGCGGCAGATTTGCAACGCAGCGGTTATTTCAAGACCCTGGCCGAGGAGCAAATGCTGACTCGACCATCGACCATGACAGAAGTGGATTTTCGAGACTGGCGGGCTTTGCGCCAGGACAATCTGGTGATTGGGCGCATCGAATCCAACGGCCCGGGGGGCTACAAAGTGCGTTTTCAGCTGTTTGACGTATATCAGGGAGAACAATTGATCGGTTACAGCTTTTCCACCACGGCAAAGGATCTGCGTGCCATTGCCCATCATATTGCGGATTTGATCTATGAAACCCTCACCGGCAGCAAAGGCGCATTTGCCACCCGCATTGCCTACGTGATTTCAGAAGGATCGGCAAAATCCCCTCGAATTTCCCTGCGCATAGCGGATTCCGATGGCTACAATGCCCAGACCATCGTTTCTTCAAAAGAGCCGCTGATGTCGCCGGCCTGGTCGCCGGATGGACGCAAGCTGGCTTATGTCTCCTTCGAGAATGGGCGGCCTTCCATCTGGATTCAGGAGGTATTCACCGGAAAACGCCAAAAGCTTACCAGCTTCAAAGGCATCAATGGCGCGCCCTCTTGGTCGCCGGATGGGCACTATCTGGCGATGACATTGTCCAAAGATGGAAATCCGGATATCTACATTATGGATCTGGCGCGACACAAGCTACGGCGCGTGGTCAGGCATTGGGCGATCGAAACCGAACCGTCCTGGTCGCCAGACGGGAAAAAATTGCTGTTCACTTCAGATCGCGGAGGGTCGCCACAAATCTACGAAGTTTCCGTGACTGGTGGTGATGTAAAGCGTCTGACTTTCGAAAACAAATATAATGCCCGTGCCTCCTATGCGCCGGATGGAAAATCCATTACCCTCATCACTCGGGTAGGGAGCCAATATCGCATCGGTGTGCTGGATTTGAACAGCAGTTCCATTACGGTGTTGACTGATGGCAGACTGGATGAATCCCCCAGTTTTGCACCCAATGGCAGCATGATTATTTATGCCACCCGATATAAAGGGAAAGGGGTATTGGCTGCGGTATCGACAGACGGTCGTGTCAAGCAACGACTGGCATTGCAATCAGGAGATGTACGGGACCCGGTGTGGTCTCCATATTATAAATAGGAGTATTCAATGATGAAAAAAACGATGATTTTGATGCTAATGTTGGTGTTCGGCATGGCGTTTCTTTCGGGCTGTAGTTCTACAGGCGGACCTCAGGACGGAGAAGGTGCGGGTACGGAAGTTGGCGGCAACGGTGCTGGTGGTGCCGATACCTCGGCGGCTGGAGGCGGCGGTGCATGGACAGGTTCTGCCCTGGAAGACCCTAACAGCCCGCTGTATGAAAAAGTGGTTTATTTTGATTTCGATACCGCCGAGATTCGCCCCGAGTATGTAGATACCCTACGTGCCCACGCGGAATATCTGGTCAACACACCGGCAGCGCGGCTGGTTATCGAAGGCCATTGTGACGAGCGTGGTTCCAGGGAATACAATATCGCCCTGGGTGAACGGCGGGCAAATTCGGTGCAGCGTTTCCTCGAGGCAGAAGGGGTGAGTCCGGTGCAGCTTGAAACCGTGAGCTATGGTGAAGAGCGTCCGGTGGACCTGGGGCACAATGAGGATGCGTGGGCCAGGAATCGTCGAGCAGAACTGGTCTATCAGTAACAGGCAAAGGGGGGGCTTTGATCCCCTCTGGCTTGCAGGAAGAGTCGAAACATGAAGAAAAGCAGGCTGTTGAGCGTGACTATGGGTGCCATGCTGTTGTCTCAGGGTATGGTTTTTGCTGCAGACGATGCCCTGGAGCAACGTCTGCAACGCCTGGAACGGCGCGTGGGACACATCACCGAATTGATGCTGGAAGTACAGGCACTGAAGCGCACTAACAGGGAATTGCAGGGGCAAGTTGAAGAACAGCAACACGCCCTGGAACGACTGCGCAAGAAACAGCGCGAATTGTATCTGGATCTGGATGAGCGCCTGAGTCGCTCCCGCGATGGATCAACCGTCGCGAATTCTCCCTCCGCACAACGAACCGCAGAAGCTCCGGCTGTTGCGTCGGTACCGGGAAGTCCGCCTCAGGCGGCTCACCCCCGGCCGTCTGCTCCAGGCGATCCTGCCCGGGAGCAGGCGGCCTATAGTGCCGCCTATGCCTGGTTGCATCCGTCCAAAAGGCGCTACAAGGATGCCATCAACGGATTCAATGCCTTTCTGGCCAAATATCCCCAAAGTGATCTGGCCGACAACGCCCTGTACTGGCTGGGTGAGAGCTATTACGTCACCCAGAACAACAAATCTGCCCTGACTGCCTTCGAGCGCTTGCTGAAGGACTTTCCCGCAAGTGACAAGGTGCCGGGCGCCTTG
The DNA here is from genome assembly GCA_964522855.1 of uncultured Sedimenticola sp. Lineage (GTDB taxonomy): Bacteria > Pseudomonadota > Gammaproteobacteria > Chromatiales > Chromatiaceae > Thiolapillus. Next base: position 25,424 of record CAZFXI010000006.1, on the reverse strand, counting down.
CTGAAGAAAGGTTATATCCTGGCTGCCATGGGCAAGCAGAGCGAAGCGCGTAATGCCTTGCAGCAGGTAGTGGACAAGTATCCCTCATCTTCCGTAGCCAGCATGGCGAAAGCGCGTCTGAAACACATGAAGTCTCCTTAGTGTGTCCCGGCTGCGCATCAGCGAAATTTTCTATTCATTGCAGGGAGAAAGTCGCAGCGTAGGGTTTCCCACCGTATTCGTGCGTCTTACCGGCTGCCCGCTGCGTTGTGGCTATTGTGATACCAGCTACGCTTTCAAGGGTGGCGAGTGGATGGAGCTGGATGTCATTTGCGATCAGGTGGCGGCTTACAATCCACGCTATGTAACTATCACTGGAGGCGAGCCCCTGGCGCAGAAGGGGGTATTACCCCTGTTGACCAAGCTTTGTGATGCCGGATATGAGGTTTCTCTGGAGACCAGCGGCAGCCTGGATCTGGCAGGTGTGGATTCCCGTGTGATCACCGTGATGGATGTCAAGACGCCGGGTTCGGGAGAAGCAGATAAAAACCGCTGGGAGAACCTGCAACAACTTGCTACGAAAGATCAGATCAAGTTTGTGTTGTGTCACAAGGCGGATTATGAATGGGCCAGAGAGCAGCTGCAGGAGCATGAGCTGGCGCAACGCTGTGAAGTACTTTTCTCCCCGGTTCAGGGGCAATTGGACCCTGCTGAGCTGGCTGACTGGATCATTCAGGACAACCTGCCAGTGCGCTTTCAGTTGCAGCTGCACAAGATCCTGTGGGGAAACGAGGCGGGCCGATGAACGATAAACAGAAAAAGGCGGTGGTGCTGCTTTCCGGGGGACTGGATTCCGCCACCGTACTGGCCATCGCAAAACAGCAGGGCTATGCCTGTCATGCCCTGAGCTTCGACTATGGACAGCGGCACAGCGCCGAGCTGGCGGCAGCTCGGCGGGTGGCCAATTCCCTGAGCGTGGTGGAACACAAAATTCTGACCCTGGACTTGGGCAGCATCGGGGGCTCGGCGCTCACTGACAAGGCGATTGACGTTCCCGAGAATCAGGAGGATGAAGGTATCCCGGTTACCTATGTGCCGGCTCGCAATACCGTTTTTCTGTCCCTCGCATTAGGTTGGGCAGAAGTTTTAGAGGCCATGAATATCTTCATCGGTGTAAATGCCGTGGATTATTCCGGCTATCCTGACTGCCGCCCGGAATTCATCCAAGCCTTTGAAAAAGTCGCAAATCTGGCGACCAAGGCAGGTGTGGAGGGTGAGTGCTTCCATATCCAGGCGCCGCTCATCGAAATGAGCAAGGCTGAGATCATTCGTACCGGTATGGAACTCGGGGTGGACTATGCGCTTACGGTATCTTGTTACCAGGCTGATGAACATGGTTGTGCCTGCGGTAGCTGCGATTCTTGTCGACTGCGCAAGCAGGGGTTTACAGAAGCGGGCCTGCCAGATCCCACCTGCTATCGTACCGGGTAGTACAGATAAAAAAATTGAAAAAATTATTTGAGAGATACGATCTACGCTGTATAATGCGCGCTCTTCCGGGCCGTTAGCTCAGCCGGTAGAGCAGTTGACTTTTAATCAATTGGTCGGGCGTTCGAATCGCCCACGGCCCACCATTTTCAAGGCCCCTGGTTCAGGGGCTTTTTTATTGCCCGATTTTCTTGCTACTGCTGTAGCTGTTGGTGTGTATTTTGGGAGCTTCTGATTAAGTCCGGACATTTTGGCCGCAAGATGCGAGTTCACGACTTGATCAGAGGCTCCTTTGGTGCAATCGTCCATATCTGTTAGGCTTCGATTACCCAATCTGTCTTTCCAACCCGTTTGAAATCAATGAAAAAAAGCAACCAAGCAAAAGGAAAAGAATATCTTGCTCCCTGGGAGCGTGCTTTCGATCGTGTCTTGACGCCCCTGGAAGAGTTTATCCATCGGCAGACCACCAGTGGTCTGTTGCTGATGGTGTGCGCGGTGGTTGCGCTGGTGATCGCCAATGGACCATGGGCCGATACTTATGAACATATTCTGCATACCAGGGTTAGCCTTGGTGGCGGAAAATTGAGTATGAGCATGAGCCTTCATCACTGGATCAACGATGGCTTGATGGCGTTGTTCTTCCTGGTCGTTGGCCTTGAGCTGAAGCGGGAATTGCTGGTGGGGGAGCTTTCCAACCTGAAACTGGCACTGCTGCCTATTGGTGCAGCCGTTGGGGGTATGTTGCTCCCGGCCCTGTTTTACTTTGTGCTGAATCAGCAGGGTGCGGAAGCCCGGGGTTGGGGTATCCCTATGGCTACAGATATTGCTTTTGCTCTGGGAGCCCTGGCCCTGTTGGGCAAACGGGTTCCTCCGGCGTTGCTCACTTTTCTTGTGGCCCTGGCGATTGTGGATGACCTGGGGGCTGTGATGGTTATCGCCCTGTTTTATACTGCCGATATCAACTTGGCTGCGCTGGGAACGGCCGGGGGCATTCTGCTGTTGCTGGCGGCGCTTAACCGCGGCGGAATCCGCCGTGTTCTTCCCTATGGATTGCTTGGCATATTGTTATGGCTGGCACTGCTTGAAAGTGGTGTGCATGCCACACTGGCGGGAGTTTTCCTCGCGTTTGCCATCCCCATGAAGCCCAAGCTGGATACGGAGCGGTTTCTTGCCGATGCGCGTGGGCTGCTCGACCAGATTCGTACAGCGTATGTCAGGGAGCCGAACATCATCCTCAACGATGAAATGCGCAGCCGCGTGACAGCGCTGGCTGACGGTGTGAGTCTGGCCCAGGCACCTGCGCAGATTCTTGAACATCGCATGCATATTTCCAGTGCTTACCTCATTATTCCGATATTTTCTTTGGCCAATGCCGGTATCCCCATGGAATTCGGATCACTGGGTGATGTGTTCGCCAATCCGGTGGCGCTGGGCGTCATCATGGGACTGGTATTGGGTAAGCTGTTGGGCATCACCGGCATGGTTTGGCTGATGGTGAAGCTGGGCTGGAGTCAATTGCCCAGAGGACTGAATTTTGCCCATATCATGGGGGCAGCGCTGATGGGTGGTATCGGCTTCACCATGTCCATATTTGTGGCAGAACTGGCATTTGCCAACGATGCACAGAATCTGCTCATGGCCAAGACGGGGGTGCTCATGGCCTCCCTGATTGCTGGTGTAACGGGGTTTATCTGGTTGCGGCTGGTTGGCAGGGCGGAATGATGATGCGACTGATGTCCCAGGTTCGGGCTGCCCAATGCCAGAATTCCCGGACAGACCCCGGTTCCTCCGGAGGCGTTCGTTGCTGCAGGAATTGCCATGCGGCGATCAAAGTCCGTACCGGCATGGCCGCCCTGACGGGATGTGCCTGATCCTGTTTGGATAACTTGCGTCCCTGGGCATCTGCAACCAGGGGGATGTGGGCATAAGCAGGCTGGGGAAAACCCAGCAGCCTTTGCAGGTAGATCTGCCGGGGAGTGGACAAAAGCAGGTCTGCGCCGCGCACCACCTGACTTATTGCCTGGTCGGCATCATCGATCACGACCGCCAGTTGGTAGGCGGTGTAACCGTCTGCCCGGTGGATGACGAAATCACCGATATCCTTTTCCAGGACCTGGCAATGCCTGCCCTGGATGCCATCCTCGAAGCAAATTTCCGTCCTGTTGGTGCGCACACGTACGGCTTTTCCCGAGATGTCACCAGTTCCATTGCCTGGTCGGCAGGTGCCGGGATACACCGGACCTTCAATCCCCCGCTGTGCATGTGCCGCTATTTCACGGCGAGAGCAGCTGCAGCTGTACGCCAGTTCCTGTTGGCGTAGCCATTCGAGTATTTCCCCGTATCGGGATTTGCGCTGGCTCTGGAACAGGATCGGTTGCCCCCATTCGAAACCAAAGGCCTCCAATGTTGACAGGATTTTATCTGCGCTACCTTTGACAACACGGTCTTCATCCACATCCTCCATGCGCACCAGCCAGTGTCCCCGGTGATACAGGGCATCAGCATAACTGGCAACGGCCGCAACCAGAGAGCCGAAATGCAGGGGACCCGTGGGGGAGGGGGCAAATCGTCCACAATAGTCAGTCATTTGGGGCATCAGAAACAACAAAGCCGATGCATAGGCACCGGCTTTTGCGAGGTTGAAACGCTGGCTTTCATCTCAGCCGTAGTTTTTCTCCCGGATTTCTTCGAGAGTCTTGCATTCGATACAGAGATTCGCGGTAGGCCGTGCTTCCAATCGGCGGATGCCGATTTCTGCTCCGCAGGATTCACAGAAGCCGTATTCATGGGCATCGATGGCGTCCAGGGCCTCGTTGATCTTCTTCAGGAGCTTGCGCTCACGGTCGCGGGTGCGCAGTTCGATGCTGAATTCGGTTTCCTGACTGGCGCGGTCATTGGGATCGGGAAAATTGGCGGCATCGTCTTTCATATGGTGTACGGTGCGATCCACTTCTTCCATCAGTGAAGTACGCCATTTTTCCAGGATGGCACGGAAATGTGCTTCCTGCTTCTCGTTCATATATTCCTCGCCCCGCTTCGCCTTGTAAGGCTCGAAGGAAAGAGGATCGATGTTCATAGACTTTTTCGCCATGGGTAGTTACCTGACAGCTTGTCGTTTGATTGGTTATCTGAACTTACAGACTCAGGAGTAAAGGCACCTGAACACTGGAAGTTGCATGTTTCTCATGCAAGGCATTGAAATCCAGAATAAAAATATCGATAGCACTGGATATATGCCTGGCTATCTGTGCGGATTGCTTGCGTCAATTCCGCTTATGTATCTTTTTCAGGTAGGGGAAAGTATCAGACCCGGGCGTTTGGAGCAACTTTCGGGCCTGCGAAAGTCTTGAAATTGTGAAAGAAGAGTCTTAAATAAACACGATCCCGGTGGGATTCTGTACTCCTAAAAACCCCCCTGATGCTTTATCCTATGCTTCCCTTTTTCGCAATGTGAGAATATATGTGATGCAGCTTCAGGCCCTGATTTTCGATGTGGATGGTACCTTGGCAGATACCGAGCGTGACGGTCATCGCGTGGCGTTCAATCAAGCTTTTTCGGAAGCGGGGCTGGATTGGGACTGGACAGTGGATGTTTATGGTCAATTGCTGAAAGTGACCGGTGGCAAGGAACGCATTAAGTATTTTCTGAAGCATTTTCTGCCTGATTTCACGCCGCCAACGAAACTCGATAGCTTTGTTGCTGATCTGCATGCTGCCAAGACCGAGCACTACAAGGCGCTGATGGTCGATCCCGGTTTGCCTTTGCGCCCCGGGGTGGAACGTCTACTGCGCGAAGCCAGGGATGCTGGGCTGCGGCTCGCTATTGCAACCACGACCACGCCGGCCAATGTCACCGCGCTATTGACCAACAGTCTGGCCGCAGATGCGGAAGACTGGTTCGAGGTGATTGCCGCAGGTGATATCGTGCCCGCCAAAAAACCCGCACCGGATATCTTTGTCTGGGCGCTGGAACAATTGGATCTGCCACCGGAAAATTGCATGGCATTTGAAGATTCGGACAATGGCGTCAAATCCGTGTTGGGATCAGGCATCCGGTCTTTGCTGGTGACGGTCAACGACTATACCCGCAATCAGGATTTCAGCGGAGCGACGGTGGTAACCGATCATCTGGGCAATGATGAAAAGCCTTGTCATGTACTGTCAGGACCTGAGCTGGTGAAAGATCAGGTGGATCTCGATTCGCTGCATGCCATCCATGAATATGCGTGGAAATAAGCCTTTACTTGCACGACGCATGGCGGGCATCGAGCCTTTCCATGTGATGGACATCCTGGCCAGAGCACGTGAGATGGATGCCCGGGGCAGGGACGTAGTCCACATGGAAGTGGGCGAGCCGGATTTCCCCAGCCCTCAACCCATTATCGATGCGGGTATAGCAGCATTGCGGCAGGGCAAAACCCACTACACGCCTGCATTGGGTCTGCCTGAATTGCGCCAGGCCGTCAGTGACTACTATCTGTCCCGGTTCCAGGTGCCGGTGGATGCTTCCCGAATCGTGATTACACCAGGAGCATCCGGTGCCTTGCAACTGGTACTGGGCGTGTTGATAAATCCCGGTGACAAGGTGCTGATGGCGGACCCCGGTTATCCTTGCAACCGTCATATGGTGCGCATGTTCGGGGGAGAAGCTGTGTCACTAGGCGTAAAGGCGTCGCAGGATTTTGCTTTATCCAATGACCAGGTGATTCGTAACTGGGACAATGATACCCGGGCGCTGATGGTGGCCACGCCGGCCAACCCTACCGGCCGTCTGCTCAGTCTGCAACAGTTGCGCTTCCTGTATGAGGCTGTACGCGCACCGAACGGCCTGCTCATCGTCGATGAGATCTACCAGGGACTGGTGTACGAACAGTCAGCGGAAACGGCGCTGCGTTTAGGTCAGGACAATCTTTTCGTGGTGAACAGCTTTTCCAAGTTTTTTGGCATGACCGGCTGGCGCCTTGGCTGGATCGTCGCGCCACCCGAATATGTGCCTGCGCTGGATCGTCTGGCGCAGAATATCTTCCTCGCGGCGCCTACTGTGGCGCAATATGCTGCACTGGCGGCGTTTCAGCCAGAGGCACAAGCCGTTCTGGAACAGCGCCGGCAGGTCTTCCATGAGCGCCGGGACTATCTGTTTGATGCGCTGGTCGGGCTGGGCTTCCGCATCCAGGGCAAGCCGGAAGGGGCTTTCTATCTGTATGCGGATATCAGCGCCTTTTCTGACGACAGCTTCGACTTTGCCCGCAAGCTACTCGATCAGGCCGCAGTGGCCATTACCCCAGGACGGGACTTCGGCAGTTTTCGTTCGGACAAATTCGTACGCTTTGCCTATACCACGGATCTGGAACGCCTGAAACTGGGCGTCGAGCGTATCCGCAGCTTCCTCAACTGAGCTGACAAACAGATCAGCAAGGGCGGCAATCCGTCACCGCCACCGAAATGCGCTGATGTTCAGAACAGCGCCTTTTCC
>CAZFXI010000006.1:0-18384 GCA_964522855.1 uncultured Sedimenticola sp. | reverse complement strand
TTGTTGCTATTTATTGTCTTGCGCAGACTGTCCAGGGAGATGACCGCACTGGTGTCGGGTTGTTTATGCTTTGCCGGCTCGATGATAAAGATGCGGTGGCCGTTGACCATGGCTGAAATATCAGAGCCGGTTCCCTTGGCATCATGAAAGAAGCTGGCCAGGATATGCAGAAAGGTAAACACAGTGATGATCTGGAAGCCGATGACATGCATCTGGCGCAGGCTCAGATCGCCGATCAGGGTGACGTGGTTTAGCAGCAACAGTCCGCTGATGATCTGCAGCAGCAATACGGCAAACAACATCAGATAAATGGGCGCCCACAGGGGATTGTGCGCATACCATTTCGGCAGATGAATTTTCCCCAGGGTCAGGTAACTGCGCAGCACTTCCCAGCCTTGCTGGAGCTGATGCCGGTTGGGTTGCAGGTTCTTGAGCAAGTCATTTCCCTGTCCGAAGAACAGCAGCCAGATGCGGAAGACGAGTACGGCGATCAGAACGGCGGCGGCGACAAAGTGAATGTCGTCCAGAGCTTCCGCTCTTTCTGGCACCCAGGCAATCAATCCGCCACTAAAGATCAGCATCAGCACCGCCAGAGCCATGCCCCAGTGACACCAGCGCAGGGTTTTGCTCCAGACCTGCCGGCGTTGGATTTGCGCTTGTTTCATGAATGCTGTCAACTCTCGCCAAAGGATTCCGTAGTATAGCGGGATACTTGCAGACTGTCCGACCAGTAGTTGGCGGGTAGCCCTGCCTTGAGTTTCAGGTGGGCGAGAAATTCCTCACGGGTGGGCAGCTGTTCCCAGACTGACGGCAGGAAGGTGCCACGGTAGTAGCCGTCCTGCAGAATCAGGCCGTCTATACCGGGCCGAATCTGCCGTAATAGATCGTCTTCCGAAGTGAAAGACATGGGTTTCGACGGACTCAGCACGGAAATATGGATTTCCAGCTGGTCGAATTCTGTTTCGCTGACGGGTGGAAAACGGTTGTCCTGGAAAGCGGCGCTGAAGGCATTGTCCGCCACATCCTTGATTAACGGTTCGATGGCCTCCAGATGCCCGATGCAGCCTCGCAGCTCTCCGTGTTCAATCAGGGTGACAAAAGTGGCGCGTTCTTCCTGAAGCGCTTCCTCGTAGTCAGCCAGATTCACTTTCAGCGGATGCCCCTCAAGCAGGCCGGTGCGTATGGACGCACGAGCGGTCTGCAGCAAAATGCCTCGCTGCTTTTCATTCAGTGTTTGATCAGTTGAAGACATAAGCACCATACCCTACTACCCGGCTTTTATCGCCGGCGGTGTCGCCCGAATTGCGCAAATCCACAGTCCTGGCATGCAGGCCATGTTCCTTTGCGGCCACGAGCAGGCCACTTACCGGTATGCGCCCGCATGCGTCATCGAAGCCGATGGCTTCCGGCTGAAGCGATTCGATGGCCTGCGTGGTATGTCGATCTTTTTCCTGCGCACTGAAGTAGTCCAGAAAATGACTGAGATCAGAGCTGATCACGATCAGTGTTTCATCGCCACCCCACAACAGATCAAGCACTTCACTGACTTCCAGCGCATTTGCCTGCCCGACGATAAATGGCACGATGCTGAAGTTACTCAAACTGCGCTGCAGAAAGGGCAGTTGTACTTCCAGTGCATGCTCCCCCTCGAATGCCCGATCGAATTCCTCGACCTGGGGAAGTGTCAGTGCCTGATCGACGGCGTTTCTATCCACCGGGATATCCCCCAGTGGGGTGCGCAGATAATCCGCAGAAGTAGTTGCCACACCCCGAAAAGGCACGCGATGCGATGGGGCAAAGATAACCACCCGCTGAATGTTGTCGGCTGCAGGCAGAAGCCTGCGATAAGCGCTGGCGGCAACCGGACCGGAATAGATGTACCCCGCATGTGGTGCGATCAGCGCCTTGGGTGGTGGTTCGCTGGGGACAGGGGATTCCGCCAGCAGGTCGTCTACCTGTTGTTTCAGTTCATCTGCCTGTTCCGGATAAAACATGCCGGCCACGGAAGGGAGTAATACGCTGCTCATCTTGAATTCCTGTTGTTCAGCCCGATTTAATGATTATTAATATGGGTTCAGGTGGAGAAAATACAAGATGACTGAATTTACCAATGTTGCTACCAAATACTGGCACAAACTGGAAGATGGACGGGTGCAGTGTGATCTGTGTCCGCGAGAGTGTCACCTCAAAGAAGGGCAACGGGGATTGTGTTTTGTGCGCGCCTGTGAGAATGGCGAGGTCGTATTAACGACTTATGGGCGTTCCAGTGGCTTCTGTGTGGATCCCATAGAGAAAAAGCCCCTGAACCATTTCTTACCGGGAACAGCGGTATTCTCATTCGGTACCGCCGGCTGTAACCTGTCCTGCAAATATTGTCAGAACTGGGATATGAGCAAATCACGGGAAATGGACATCCTGGCCAATCAGGCGACGCCGGAGCAGATTGCTGAGACGGCAAAGAAACTGGGTTGTCGCAGTGTCGCCTACACCTACAACGATCCGGTGATCTTTCTTGAATATGCCGTGGATACGGCCAAGGCCTGTCGTGAACAGGACATAAAAAGCGTGGCAGTTACGGCCGGTTATATTTCACCCGGTGCCAGGGAAGAGTTCTTCTCTTACATGGATGCAGCCAATGTAGACCTGAAGGGTTTTTCGGAAGATTTTTACCGCAAACTCACCGGCGGGCATCTGCAACCGGTGCTGGATACCCTGAAGTATCTGAAACACGAAACCGACGTGTGGTTTGAGATCACGAATTTGCTGATACCCGGACACAACGATGACCAGGATGAACTCAAGCGCATGCTGGACTGGATCGTGACTGAGCTGGGTCCGGATGTGCCTTTGCATTTCAGTGCTTTTCACCCGGACTATAAAATGCTTGATGTGCCACCCACATCACCACAGGCTTTGACTCAGGCACGGGAGTTGGCCATGGCTCAGGGGCTACACTATGTTTATACGGGCAATATTCATGACAGTCGCGGCGGTAGCACCTGGTGTCCCAAGTGCGGAGAACTGCTCATCGAACGTGATTGGTATGTGCTTGGAAAGTGGGGGCTGGATGAAAAAGGCTGTTGTGCCAGCTGTGGTGAGAAAATTCCCGGCGTCTTTGAACCTAAACCGGGTGACTGGGGGGCAAAACGTCTGCCGGTAGCAATGAAAGGATGAAGTAGGGTGTTTCCCCTATACCAAAGTAGGATTATTCCTACAGACACAGTTTGCTGTTTTTCATAAGCTGGTTTCGCCGGTCGGGATTGTCCGGCGTTCCATAAATTTACAAAGGACTGTTTACAATGAAGAAAGCCAATATGATGATATCTACACTGTCTGCCGCCATTCTCCTTTCTTTTACATCTGGATACAGTAGTGCAGAAGGTGTATGCAAGGGAATGGAAAAATCAAACTGCAACGTCTCCAGCAGCTGCCGATGGATCAAAGGCTATGAGCGTTCTGATGGCCGCGTGATTGCCGGGTATTGCCGCAAGCTGCCTGGCAAGAACGCACAATCTACGAGCAAAGGTCTTCCCGACAAGAAGGGCTGAAGGGTTTTGATCAGAGGTTCCTTGGGTTGGCAATCCGGTGTTTCTGGTTTGCCAACCCCTTTCCTGACATAATCTGCTGACCGATCGATCAAATGTTTCGAGATGCATGACATCTGAATATTTCCTGTCAGTCATTGGCCATATCAAGACGCCTTTTCGAGAGAAATTTGGTATCCCGCGCCAGTCGGGGTTGGTGGACGTCGCAGGTGAGATAGCGATGCTCCCCGGCTTCGACAAGGCGGCCATGTTCGAGGGCCTGGAAGCCTTCAGCCATATCTGGATTTCATTTCTATTTCATCAATGCATCAATCAGGGCTGGAAGGAGAGGGTGCGCCCACCGCGCTTGGGCGGGAATCTGAGCAAAGGTGTGTTTGCTACCCGCTCCCCATTCAGACCCAACCATCTGGGATTGTCGGTAGTACGTCTGGAAAAGCTGTTGATCGAACAAGGCAGGGTGAGCCTGCAAGTGCTTGGTGCCGATCTGCTCGATGGTACGCCGGTGGTGGATATCAAACCCTATGTGCCGTATGTGGATGCAATAGGCGACGCCTTTGCCGGATTTGCCGATGCCCCCCCCGGGGCGGTGCTGAAGGTGGTTTTTTCTTTATCAGCTGAAAAGCAGCTGCAGCACATGTCTGGCGGGACGACGCTGAAAAACCTGATTGAACAGCTCATCGCCCTCGATCCCAGGCCGGCCTACAAGAAGGAAGCGGTTGCGGACCGTGTCTATGGCATGCGTCTGGAAAACAGCAACATCCGTTGGCGGGTGGAAAGGAATGTTGCCACTATCCTCGACGTTGAAATACAGCCTCAGTAGATCAGGCTCATCATCTTGCTGCGGTAGCGTGGTACCCGTGGGTCATCCCCCAGAATATCGAACAGCTTCAGCAATGCCTTGCGCGCGGCATCATCACCATAACCGCGATCCTTGCGCATCAATTCCAGCAGTTGCTGCATGGCTTCCTCGTAGCGTTGATTGACTGCATCCCGGGCAGCCGATAGATAGCGGGCTTCGCTGTCGTTGTGCTGCAGGCGTTGCTGCAATTCAGCATCACTCGGGGCGCCTTCCAGCAATTGTTCGAAAAACAGCCGGCCGCGCAAAACCCGTATCTCGGGTTTTTCCTGGAGGTCTTCTGGCAGGCTGTCTGTGATCTCCAGGGCTTTTTCGGCATTTCCAGCTGCGGCATAGGCCTGCGCCAGGGCGATATCGATATTGCTGTTGGTGGCGTCGGCAAGCTTCGCCTGCTCGAGTAGCTTGAGTGCATCCTCGACTTCACCTTGCAACAGGAGCTGTTCAGCCTGATCGACCAGCGCATCGGATTCCCGGGGAATGTGTTGGTCCAGAAACTTGCGAATCTCCGACTCCGGCAAAGCGCCGGCGAATTCATCCACAGATTCACCGTTCCTGAACAGCTTCACCGTGGGAATACTGCGAATGCCAAATTGTCCCGCCAGTTCCTGTTGTTCTTCGGTATTGATCTTGGCAAGGATGAATTTTCCCTGATACTGCTCTGCAAGATTGGCCAGTACCGGCATGAGCATCTGACAGGGTTGACACCAACTGGCCCAGAAATCTACCAGCACCGGCACGTCGAAGGATCGTTCGATGACGTCTGATTGATAGTTTTCCGTTGTTATTTCAATGATATTAGGTGAATTGCTCATTCGTATTTCACTGAGTTCAATGGTTTGGGCGTATTTTGGGGCAGATGCAGGAAATTACAAGCCTGCCTTGAATCATGCATTTTCGCCCCCATTTTTTTACGGAAATAAAGTCAATTGTGGAGCATGAAATGTCTGATAGTCTGCACGTCGTTTGTACGCATTGTGGTGGTGTAAACCGTATTCCCCGGGTGCGTATGCAGCAGAATCCGAAATGTGGCAAATGCAAACAGCCTTTGTTCGAAGGGAAGCCGGCAGAGGTGGACGATGCCATGCTGCAGAAGCAGATTCAGCGCAGCGACATCCCCGTGGTCGTAGATTTCTGGGCGCCCTGGTGTGGTCCGTGCAAGATGATGGGGCCGGCTTTCGCGCAGGCCACAGCGCAACTGGAACCCGGTGTGCGCATGCTGAAACTGAATACCGAGCAACACCAGCAGTTTGCCGGTCAGCTGGGAATTCGCAGCATTCCTACCATGATTATGTTCAAGAGCGGGAAGGAGGTAGATCGTATGTCCGGTGCTCTGGATGCAAGTGGTATCTCATCTTGGGTGAGCCAGAAAGTATAGGAAATTTGTCCCTGGCAGGACGGGTTTCCGTCCTGCTTCAGGCGCCGACCAAATTCCTGACGATTTCCATAGACAGTGCCCAGCATCTCCCGTAAAATTTCCATCTCAACAGGGGTCTGACCCCAACTCTCGACTGTATTTGTTTGTATTCGGACGACTTTCACACAGAGTCAGTCCCTTTATGTGTGCGCGTAAATGACTAATTCAGCAATTTTGGTATTGGAAGACGGCACCGTGTTTCACGGCCGTTCGATTGGCGCAGAAGGACAGACCGTCGGAGAAGTGGTTTTCAATACCGCTATGACCGGCTATCAGGAAATTCTGACGGATCCCTCCTATTTACGTCAGATCGTCACACTGACCTATCCCCATATTGGAAATACCGGGGTAAATCAAGAGGATATGGAATCTTCCTCAGTGCATGCTGCAGGTTTGGTGGTTCGGGATTTGCCGCTTATTGCAAGCAACTGGCGCAGCGAGCAGTCCCTGGAAGACTTTCTCCAGGAAAATGCTGTGATTGCCATTGCCGATATCGATACGCGCAAATTGACGCGTATCTTGCGGGAAAAAGGCGCCCAGAGCGGCTGCATACAGGCGGGCTCGCATCTGGATGAAGCGGTGGCTCGCGCTGCTGGAGAAGTGTTTCCCGGATTGAAAGGCATGGATCTGGCCAGGGAGGTCAGCGCTGACAAATCCTATACCTGGACAGAAACCACCTGGGATCTGCAGGAGGGGCATACGGTCAGGGAAGATACCCCGGAAGACCTGCATGTGGTTGCCTATGATTTTGGTATCAAGACCAATATCCTGCGCATGCTGCGTGATCGCGGTTGCCGCATTACCGTGGTGCCTGCCCAGACGCCTGCCAGCGAGGTGCTGGCGATGAATCCCGATGGCGTGTTCCTGTCCAATGGCCCGGGCGATCCTGAACCCTGCGACTATGCCATTGCTGCGATTCAGGAGGTGCTGGAGCAGAATATTCCCACCTTCGGTATCTGCCTTGGACATCAGCTGCTGGGCTTGGCCAGCGGTGCCCGTACCGTGAAGATGAAGTTCGGCCATCATGGTGCCAATCATCCGGTACAGGACCTTGAAACCGGTACGGTGATGATTTCGAGCCAGAATCACGGTTTTGCCGTGGATGAAGGGAGTTTGCCTGACAACCTCAAAGCTACGCATAAATCGTTGTTCGATGGCTCCCTGCAGGGTATACATCGTACGGACAAACCCGCCTTCGGCTTCCAGGGGCATCCCGAAGCGAGCCCGGGGCCCCACGACGTGGCGCCGGTGTTCGATCATTTCATCGAACTGATGAAAACAGCCAATTCCAGTAAATAATTATCGCGCAGACTGAAACAAGATGCCTAAAAGAAATGACCTGAAAACGATCCTCATCATTGGTGCCGGCCCGATTGTCATCGGACAGGCCTGTGAGTTCGATTACTCCGGTGCACAGGCTTGCAAGGCGTTGCGCGAGGAAGGCTATCGAGTGGTATTGGTCAATTCCAATCCCGCGACCATCATGACCGATCCTGAATCGGCGGATGCGGTGTATATCGAACCCATCACCTGGCAGACGGTGGCACGTATCATCGAAAAAGAGCGCCCCGATGCCTTGTTGCCCACCATGGGTGGACAGACGGCCCTCAACTGCGCACTGGATCTGGTGCGTGAAGGCGTACTGGAAAAATATGGCGTGGAAATGATCGGTGCCTCACGCGAGGCCATCGACAAAGCCGAGGACCGGGATCTGTTTCGCAAGGCCATGCGCAAGATCGGACTGGACATGCCCAAATCGGCAGTTGCCCACAGTATGGAAGAAGCGCTGCAGGTACAGGTGCAAGTGGGTTTTCCCACGATCATCCGTCCGTCTTTTACCATGGGGGGATCCGGTGGCGGCATTGCTTACAACAAGGAAGAATTCGTCGAAATCTGTGAGCGTGGTCTGGACCTGTCTCCAACCAACGAACTGCTTGTCGAGGAGTCCATCCTCGGTTGGAAAGAATACGAGATGGAGGTGGTGCGGGATCACAAGGACAACTGCATCATTATCTGTTCTATCGAAAACCTTGATCCCATGGGTGTGCATACCGGCGATTCCATTACCGTGGCACCGGCCCAGACCCTGACGGACAAGGAATACCAGATCATGCGCGACGCCTCTCTGGCGGTGCTGCGCGAAATCGGCGTGGATACCGGTGGTTCCAACGTGCAGTTCGCCATCAATCCGGAAAATGGCCGCATGATCATCATCGAGATGAACCCGCGGGTATCCCGTTCCTCTGCGCTGGCCTCGAAAGCGACCGGTTTCCCCATTGCCAAGGTGGCGGCCAAGCTGGCGGTTGGCTACACCCTGGACGAACTGCGCAACGAAATCACCGGCGGTGTGACACCGGCTTCCTTCGAGCCCAGCATCGATTACGTGGTTACAAAAATCCCTCGGTTTGCCTTCGAAAAATTCCCCTTGGCGGATGACCGTCTGACTACCCAGATGAAATCGGTGGGGGAGGTCATGGCCATCGGTCGCACCCTGCAGGAATCGCTGCAAAAGGCGCTACGGAGTTTGGAAACCGGTATGTCCGGTCTGGATTCGATCACCGATCTGGAGGCGGAAAACGTCCGCTCTACCCTGCTGGCGGAAATCCGGCAGCCGCGGGCAGACCGGCTCTGGTATGTGGCAGATGCCTTCCGTATCGGCATGAGCATGGACGAGGTGTTCGAGGCCACAAAGATCGATCCCTGGTTCCTGGTGCAGATCCAGGATCTAGTGGAGGAAGAGGCCAGAGTCGCGGAAGAAGGCTTTGATGCCCTTGGCAAGAGGCGCATGCTCGCGCTCAAACGCAAAGGTTTTTCCGATAAGCGACTGGCAGACATTCTCGGTGTCAAGGAGAAGAAAATCCGCAAGCTGCGTTACGGGCATGAAGTGCGACCGGTTTACAAGCGCGTGGATACCTGCGCGGCAGAATTTGCTTCGAGTACCGCGTACATGTACTCCACCTACGAAGAGGAATGCGAGGCGCGGCCAACAGACCGGCAGAAGATCATGGTGCTGGGCGGTGGTCCCAACCGCATCGGTCAAGGCATCGAATTCGATTATTGCTGTGTGCATGCGGCTTTCGCCATGCGCGAGGATGGTTATGAAACCATCATGGTGAATTGCAATCCTGAAACCGTTTCCACGGATTATGATACCTCGGACCGGCTGTATTTCGAGCCCCTGACCCTGGAAGATGTGTTGGAAATCATCTACAAGGAAAATCCCGCCGGGGTTATCGTGCAGTACGGTGGGCAGACGCCGCTCAAGCTTGCCCGGGACCTGGAAAAAGCTGGAGCGCCCATCATCGGCACCAGCCCGGATTCCATCGATGCAGCAGAAGACCGCGAGCGTTTCCAGAAAATGATCGAAAAGCTGGGTATTCTGCAACCACCCAATCGCACCGCAACAGATCCTGAGACTGCAGTGGAGCTGGCTGAGGAGATCGGCTATCCATTGGTAGTGCGTCCTTCCTATGTACTGGGCGGTCGGGCTATGGAGATCGTTTACAATGAAGAGGATCTGAGCCGCTACATGCGAGAAGCGGTGAGCGTATCCAACGATTCCCCGGTGCTGCTGGATCGCTTTCTCAATGATGCCATCGAAGTGGATGTAGATGCTATCTGTGACGGGCATGACGTACTCATCGGCGGCATCATGGAGCACATCGAAGAGGCGGGCGTGCATTCCGGTGATTCGGCCTGTTCATTGCCACCCTACACCCTGAGCCAGGAAGTGCAGGACCGCATGCGTCACCACATTCGTGACATGGCACTGGAACTGGGCGTGATTGGCCTGATGAACACCCAGTTCGCCATCAAGGGAGAGGATATCTATATCCTGGAAGTCAATCCCCGGGCCTCGCGCACCGTGCCTTTCGTTTCCAAGGCCATCGGTCGGCCTCTGGCCAAGATTGCGGCACGTTGCATGGCGGGACAGTCGCTGCAGGAGCAAAATGCAACAATAGAGATCATACCCAAGCACTACTTCGTCAAGGAAGCGGTGTTCCCGTTTGTGAAGTTTCCCGGTGTCGATTCCGTACTCGGTCCGGAGATGAAATCCACCGGTGAGGTCATGGGTGTGGGAACGACCTTTGGTGAAGCTTATGGCAAAGCCAATGAAGGGGGTAGCATCAAGCTGCCAACCAGTGGTAAAGCGTTGCTGTCCGTGCGCGAAGCAGACAAACAGCGCATCAAGCTGGTGGCCAGGGATCTTGCCGAACTGGGGTTTGAACTCTATGCCACGGGTGGCACCTGTGATGCCATATTGTCAGCAGATGTGGATTGTGTGCGGGTCAACAAAGTGATGGAAGGCCGGCCCCATATTGTGGACATGATCAAGAATGACGATTTCGACCTGATTGTAAATACTACGGAAGGCAAGCAGGCGATGCTGGACTCGGCCTCCATACGGCGCGCAGCGTTGCAGCACAAGATCAGCTATACAACCACCATGTCGGGCGGAGAAGCCATTGTGATGGCTATTCAGCACCAGGGGGAACCTGTTGTTGTCAGTTTGCAGGAACTTCACAGTTAGCTCACAATCAAACCAGACAGGCTCTTTCCTGTTGCACCTGAATCGAACGATTATATGAACAAGACACCGATGACAGTGCAGGGCGCAGAAGCCCTGCGGCAGGAACTCAATGAACTGAAGACCGTCGCACGACCGAAAGTCATTGCGGCGATTTCGGAAGCGCGTGCCCACGGGGATCTGAAGGAGAATGCGGAGTACCACGCCGCACGCGAACAGCAAAGCTTTATCGAGGGCCGTATCAAGGATATAGAAGCCAAGCTTTCGAATGCCCAGATCATCGATGTCAGCACCGTCAATGCCGGCGGTCGGGTTGTTTTTGGTGCTACCGTGGATGTGCTGGATCTGGAAACCGATGAAGAGCATAGCTACAAGATCGTCGGAGAGGATGAGGCAGATATCCGCCATTCCAGAATATCGGTAACGTCTCCCATTGCCCGTGCCCTGATCGGCAAGTCCGAAGGCGATGAAGTGGAAATACAGGTGCCCGGTGGTATGCGGGAATTTGAAATACTGGAAGTTCGGTATATATGAACCAACGTCGGGGCGACAGGAAGGCTGCCTTATGAAATCATCGGGAATAGTATTTCTGCTCACACTTCTGCTGAGTTCCCCTCTGCCACATGCCTCGCAGCTACCCAAACAGGACGCTGCCGACTCTTCTGCCCCGATACTGCAGCCCGGGGAAGCGCCGACTGACCTCAAGCAATTCGTACGACTGAAGCTGGACGAGAAAAAACGGCCCATCGCCATGCAAGTGGCCGTCGTGCGCATGGTTCCTCGTGATCAGCATCTTCCTTTGCAATATGTGGATCTCATATCCGCGGTGCATATTGGTGAACATGCCTACTACCAGACCATCAATGCCTTGTTTCCCCACTATGATGCAGTGCTGTATGAGCTTGTAGCTCCCGAGGGTACCCGTATTCCCAGAGGCGGGGGAAAAGGAAGGAAGGGCATTATTTCCGGATTGCAGAGCTGGATGCGGGATGTGCTGGGCATGGGCATGCAGCTTGAAGACGTGGATTATTCTGCTCCCAATCTGGTGCATGCAGATCTTTCTCCTGAAGATTTCAGTCAGAGCATGGAAAAGCGCAATGAATCTGTTGCCGGCATGATGGGCAAGGCCTGGATTGCCGGCATGGGCCAACAATATTCCAGCAAGGCCATACTGAGTGAAGTCAGGTTGTTGAGAAACCTGTTATCCGGGAATCGGGATCTGGCATTGAAGATTTTCATGGCAGAACAGATGGTGCAGAGTATCCGCCTTGGAGAGGCTGTCGAAGGCAGTGAGGGAAGTACCCTGGTGGCCGAGCGCAACAAAAAAGCGCTGAAGATTTTGCGTCAGGAAATGGCCGGCAGCAAGCAGAAACTGGCGATTTTCTATGGTGCCGCTCACATGCCGGATATGGCCAGGCGACTGGTTTCAGAACTCGATATGGTGCCCGCGTGGACGGGTTGGATCGATGCCTGGGATCTGAAGAGATAACTATCGGTTTTCAAACCCGTCGCTGAAGATATGTCCTCTCGGACCGTAACGGGGCAGGGGTTTCCCCCACTCGTAAGGACCAAGATCAGGCGCTGTTCCTGTATAAGTTTCATTGATGTTGTCCAGTATCCTGCCTGCATCGATGGCATTGCAGCCTGCCTTCAGCGCCATGTACTGTGATGGCATGGGCGCGGGTGGTGATGAAGGGACATCAAACTGCGTAAAACAGCTGTTTCGGTCAATCTTGAGCCCGTGCGATTGCAATCCCGTGGCCTTGGAAAAGTCGGTGAGCAGAGGATAGCGCTCACCGCCCCACTTGATGGCGTAGGGTGCATTTCCCCAATCAAAACCATCGTAGTCAAGGAAGCTGCGCCAGTCGGGGAGAAGCGCAGCGGCGTTGTGCTGCCAGGCATAGCTGTTGTTGGCGCTGATCCAGATGTTGTTGCTGGAGTGGAAGGTGAGGATTCCCGGCAGGTCACTTGGATATGCGTTGCCAAGCGCATTGTCCCAGCCAACGAAAATATTGTGTGCGAGGAGTACCCGGCTGGTGCTGCGGATCTTCAGTGTGGATTCCAGGGGGGCGGCTACTTGATTGCGAATGAAATACCAGGGGCCGCCATTCATGGGCTGAAAACTGAAACCATTGTGGCGTGCATTGGAAATGCGATTCTCCCACACCCGGATATTGGCGTAGCCGTAATCAGGTTCGATGCCGTCATCGGTGACATCAAAGATCTCGTTTCTGAAAATATCGGTATTGCGCAGTGAGGAAGAGATGCCGTCTGCCACGAGTGAAATGCGGTTGTAGGCAATGGTATGCCCACCGGTAAATTGAAGCTCGATGCCTTCCCCGCCCCAACTTGCGGGGCCATCGGCCATGTACAGGTCTTTATCGCCGATGATTTCATTATCGACAATGACCCAGTTTTCTCCGCCGTGATTCAATGCAATACTGTAATAAAAATCCGTGAACAGGTTTCTCTTGATGACGACGTCCGTGGGTGCGCCATAGGTTCGCAAGCCATATTCATTTGCCTCGTTCACATGACCACGGACATGGAAGCCTTCTACCCACAGGTGATCTGCTGCAATGCGCAAGGGAGCATCGAGTATGACGTTGCCGTCTCCGGCCGCCTGCCAAACGATATAATTTTCATTGCCACCGGCCACATTCAGCTGAATTTCACCACCGGAGTCAAATCCTGAGTAGGTGCCAGCGTGAAGCAGAAAAATATCGCCGGGTCGCGCCTGCGCCTGGGCTGTGTCAATCCCAAGAAAAGGGGAACCTGAAGAACCGTCCCCGCCACCATTGCCCGGGCGTACGTGGAAGCTGCGCCCATGGGCAGGTTTCATTGGCTGGGGACGTGTGCTGACGACGAGGGATCGAGTGGTGCTGCCGCCGTCCGGGTCGTTGATCTCGAGAGACAGTTCATAGGATTGCCCGGGTAGCAGGAAAAAAATGCTCCCGGCGAATCCGTTGAAACGTGCTGAAAGGCCGGCAACCGGATCAGGGGGGGTGTAATCAACACGAAAAAGATTCAGGGCGGACTTCCATTCTCCGGCCCCGGCTGGCCGGTATCTCAGTGTACAAACGGCATTGTGATTATCATCACCGTTGATTTGTAGTTCCACACCAATCGATTGAATGGTTGAATAGCCCTTCAAATCGGCCACGGCTGTGCTATCGGCAGCAGAAGCCGGCGTTAAAGCAGTGACTGACGTCAGTGCAAGCAGCAACAGAAACAGCTTAAATCGGCGTGCCAGGCTTTTTGTAATACTGAAGGATCGGTGCATGCGCCATTGTCGCACCTGCGAACAAGCGCATTCTGTGATCAGGGCAGCACAATTTTCGGTTTTTTGGTGTTGCGCCGAAACAGTACCGCCATATTGCCAATGCGCTGTACCAGTTCGGCATGGGTAGTGGCTGTAATTTCGCGGATTATGTCATCTCTCTTGTCCCGATCACCGGCGCTGACCTTGATTTTAATGAGTTCGTGGAAGTCCAGGGCAATGCCGATTTCTTCCAGCACCGATTCACGCAGCCCATGCTGGCCTACCATGACCACAGGCTTCAGGGAATGGGCGAGACCGCGTAAATGGCGAATCTGGGGGTTGGAAAGGGGCACAGGCAACTCCATGTTCAATCGGGAATGACGGACGGCTATTCTACCCGCTACCCGGTTCTCGGGTGAAAACATTTTACCCGCCTGAAAAACCGGTATAATCAGGCCTTTATTGTTATATCTTTTTCCAATGGCACGATCCAAGAGCAGTCATCAATGGATGCAACGTCATGTGAATGACGAATATGTACAGCGCGCCCAGCGTGATGGCTACCGTTCGCGCGCCAGTTACAAGCTGCTGGAATTGCAGGACAAGGACAAGATCCTGAAGCCCGGGCAGATCGTGGTGGATCTGGGAGCCGCTCCGGGTGGTTGGAGTCAGGTGGCCGCCGCCATCGTTGGTGACAAAGGCAAGGTGCTGGCCATGGATATCCTGGAAATGGATGGCATTCACGGTGTGGATTTCCTGCAGGGTGATTTTCGGGAACAGTCGGTGCTGGAAGCATTGACAAAACTTCTGGAAGGGCGTGCGGTGGATCTGGTAATTTCTGATCTTGCGCCAAACACCAGTGGGGTCAGGGCGGTGGATCAGCCCCGTTCCATGTATTTGTGCGAATTGGCACTGGATTTTGCCCGCAATACCCTCAGGCCCGATGGCGGATTCGTCACAAAAATTTTTCAGGGAGAGGGGTTTGATGACTATATCCGGGACGTGCGCAGCAGTTTCAACCGCGTGGTAACCCGCAAGCCCAAGTCCTCACGGCCGAAAAGCCGCGAAGTGTACGTGGTAGCAACGGGTTATAAATCCTGATATTTTCTACTACAGTTAAAGAACGTAAGTTTTTTGCCGCTGTCTGATAAGGATATGGCAAGAATATTTTAGAGGAATCTTGTTTTGAACGATATGGCAAAAAATATTGTCCTGTGGGTTGTTATCGCCATCGTGTTGATGACGGTGTTCAATAGCTTCAATGGACAAAAGAACCGCGCACCGGCGATCTCTTACTCCCAGTTTCTGGAGCAGGTGAAGCAGGGGAATGTAACCAGCGTCATCATTCATGATGGTGGAAAGATCGAGGGTACAACCTCTTCCGGCAGTACTTTCCTCACCGAAAGCCCTGATGACCCCGGCTTGGTGGGTGATTTGCTCAAGGCCGGGGTGGATATTCGCGCCCAGCCGCCAGAGCAACCCTCCATGCTCAAGCTCATCCTCATCAACTGGTTCCCGCTGATCATCATCGTTGCCTTGTGGATCTTCTTCATGCGCCAGATGCAGGGCGGTGGCGGTGGTCGTGGCGCCATGTCCTTCGGCAAGAGCAAGGCCCGCCTGCTCAGTGAAGATCAGGTCAAGGTGACTTTCGCCGATGTGGCGGGGGTCGAAGAAGCCAAGGAAGAGGTGCAGGAAGTGGTGGAGTTTCTCAAGGATCCTTCCAAATTCCAGCGCCTGGGTGGCAAGATTCCCAAAGGTGTGTTGATGGTCGGTGCGCCGGGTACGGGTAAAACCCTGCTGGCCAAGGCCATTGCCGGCGAGGCCAAGGTACCGTTCTTCACCATTTCCGGCTCGGACTTTGTGGAGATGTTTGTGGGTGTGGGAGCCTCCCGGGTGCGGGATATGTTTGAAACCGCAAAGAAGCATGCACCCTGTATCATCTTTATCGATGAAATCGATGCCGTGGGCCGTCATCGTGGAGCAGGGCTGGGTGGTGGACACGATGAACGTGAACAGACGTTGAATCAGCTGCTGGTGGAAATGGACGGTTTCGAAGGCACCGAAGGCGTCATTGTCATCGCTGCCACCAACCGTCCGGATGTGCTTGACCCTGCCTTGCTGCGTCCCGGCCGTTTTGATCGGCAGGTGACTGTGCCGTTGCCGGATGTACGTGGCCGTGAGCAGATTCTCAAGGTGCACATGCGCAAGGTGCCGCTGGCTGACGATGTCAAACCTGCGCTGATTGCAAGGGGCACCCCGGGGTTCTCCGGTGCCGATCTTGCCAACCTGGTAAACGAGGCGGCACTGTTGGCCGCCCGTGAAAACAGCAAGGATGTGCGCATGTCGCATCTGGAGGCAGCCAAGGACAAGATCATGATGGGTGCGGAACGCCGCTCCATGGTGATGAAGGAAGAGGAAAAGAAACAAACGGCTTATCATGAAGCCGGTCATGCCATCGTGGGTCTGAAAGTGCCATCTCATGATCCGGTGTACAAGGTGAGCATCATTCCCCGTGGGCGTGCTCTGGGTGTCACCATGTTTCTGCCGGAAGAGGACAGATACAGTCAGAGCCGCGAGTTGCTGGAAAGCCAGATTTCCAGCCTGTATGGTGGTCGTATTGCCGAGGAGCTGGTGTTTGGCGAAGAGAATGTCACCACCGGGGCGTCCAATGACATCAAGCGGGCTACAGAGATTGCTCGCAACATGGTGACCCGCTGGGGCCTGTCCGACCGTCTCGGTCCGCTGGCTTATGGGGAAGAGGAGGAAGAGGTTTTCCTCGGTCGTTCGGTCACTCAGCACAAGAATGTTTCTGACGAGACTGCGCATATCATCGATGAGGAAATTCGCAATATCATCGATCGCAACTATGATCGTTCCCGCCGCATTCTCAAGGAGAATGTCGACAAGTTGCACGCCATGGCGGAAGCCCTGATGAAATATGAAACCATCGACGCCGGGCAGATCAAGGACATCATGGCCGGACGTACGCCACAGCCGCCTGAAGACTGGGATGATGATTCATCCACAAGCTCTGGTGGCAGTGCTGTTGCAGTGGATGATGTGCCAAAAGCAGACAAGAAAGACAAGCCGGTCATAGACCCGGATCCCGCCGGGCAGCACTAAGCTGTTTATCTTTATAGCAGATGACGAAGCCTCCTTTGGAGGCTTCGTCATTCACCGGATATGAAACTCGATTGTAACGGCAAGATTCTGAATCTGGGCAGACCCCGCGTCATGGGCATACTCAATGTCACCCCCGACTCGTTTTCTGACGGTGGAAAGTTTCTGCACTCTGATGCCGCTATCAATCAGGCCGTGCAAATGGCTACGGATGGTGCGGCTATCATCGATGTGGGGGGTGAATCCACGCGCCCTGGTGCCAGTCCGGTGTCAGCGCAGGAAGAGCTCGATCGCGTCGTGCCGGTTATCGAGGCATTGGTGGCCCGGCTGGATATTCCTGTTTCCATCGATACCAGCAAGCCGGAAGTCATGGCCACGGCGGTGCAGGCGGGTGCGGGACTCATCAATGACGTGAATGCCTTGCGCAGCAAGGGAGCGGTGGAGCAGGCGGCGAAGCTGGGTGTTCCTGTTTGCCTGATGCACATGCAGGGGCAGCCGGATACCATGCAACAGGCGCCGCGATACGACAATGTGCTGGACGAAGTAAACGCCTTTCTCACAGAGCGTATCGATGCCTGTGTGGAGCAGGGGATCCCGCAGGAGCAACTGTTGATCGATCCGGGGTTCGGTTTCGGCAAGACCCTGGAACACAATCTCGAGCTGCTTCGCCGTCTTGATGAACTCGAAAAACTGGACTGTCCGGTACTTGTAGGCTTGTCACGCAAGTCCATGCTTGGCACACTCACGGGTCGGGAACCGGAACAGCGGATGGCGGCCAGCGTGGCGGCAGCCTTGCTGGCGGTGGAAAGGGGAGCCAGCATCGTGCGCGTTCACGATGTGGCGGAAACAGTGGATGCATTGAAAATACTGGAAGCAGTTACAAGGGAACAAAGATGAAAACAAAAAAATATTTTGGGACAGATGGAATCAGGGGCCGGGTCGGGGAAGGTGACATCAACCCGGAGTTCGTGTTGAAGCTGGGCTGGGCTGCCGGCCGGATTCTGGGAAATGGTAACGCTGGAAAGGTGCTCATCGGCAAGGATACCCGTATCTCCGGCTACATGTTTGAATCGGCGTTGGAAGCCGGACTGGTGGCGGCGGGAATGGACATCCGCCTGCTCGGACCCATGCCGACGCCGGGCATTGCCTATCTGACGCGCACCCTGCATGCTGCCGCCGGTATCGTCATCAGCGCTTCCCACAATCCCTACTATGACAATGGCATCAAGTTTTTCTCATCGTCCGGTACCAAGCTGCCTGACGATGTGGAAAAAGCCATCGAAGCAGAATGTGACAAGCCGTTGGTGACTGTGGATTCGGCCAGCCTGGGCAAGGCAACGCGGGTTGAAGATGCCGCGGGCCGCTATATCGAATTCTGCAAGAGCACCGTGCCGCACAACCTGGACCTGTCCGGCCTGAAGATCGTGGTTGATTGCGCCAATGGCGCCACCTATCACATCGCACCGCCGGTACTGGAAGAACTCGGTGCCGATGTGGCGGTGATCGGCGCAGAACCGGACGGCTTCAACATCAACAAGGATATCGGCTCCACCCATCCCGAAGCGTTGCAGCAGGCGGTGTTGCAGCACCACGCCGATGTGGGTATTGCCCTGGATGGCGATGGTGACCGCCTCATCATGGTGGATCACACTGGCGCCA
>CAZFXI010000005.1:21723-62005 GCA_964522855.1 uncultured Sedimenticola sp. | reverse complement strand
ATTAAATGAAGATGAAAAAGAAAATCCTGTCCGTAGCAGTTCTGGCCGCACTGGGTGCAGGGTCTGCGCAGGCAGTTAACATGAGTACCGATGGTACTGGTGAAGTTTTGCTGTTCCCTTACTACACTGTTCAGGGTAACGAAGAGACTTTGCTGTCTATCGTCAATACTACCAACCAGGGCAAGGCCGTAAAGGTTCGTTTCCGCGAAGCTTACAACACCCGTGAAGTACTCGACTTTCACGTGTACCTGTCTCCTTACGACGTTTGGGTTGCCAAGATTCAGGATTCCGCCAACGGTGGTGCCGAAGTAATCACTCCGGACAACAGCTGTACTACCATGGATAACAATCCTGAAGTATTCCGCGATCTGCTGTTTACTGATGGTGGTCCTACCGGTATCGAGCGTACCCGTGAAGGTTACTTCACCGCTATCGAGATGGGTGTTATTCGTTCCATGGATCTCGATAACAACGGTCGCGAAGACTATGTTCACGGCTCCAACGGTATTCCCGACAACTGTGGCGCGATTCGTCAGGCTTGGGTAAACGGCACTATGGCAGCCAACTCTGTTGTAACGGCTCCCGAAGGCGGCCTGTTCGGTACCCTGAGCATCATCAACGTACAATCAGGTACTGAAGTATCTGTTCCTGCTACTGTGCTGGAAAACTTCCTTTCTACTCCTCAGCACAACGAGCCGGGCACGTTGCAGCCAGATTGGCAGGATGCTGATCCTGTGAGTGTTGTGGTTAACAGTGATTCTGCTGCTGGTACTGTTACTGTGTACCAGGACAACTGGACGGCTGGCGAAGATGCGGTCTCCGCCGTACTCATGGCTTCTGCCTTGCTGAACGAGTACAGCGCCAACCCTGCAACCGAAGCTTCAACTGCCTGGATTGTGACCTTCCCAACTAAGAGCAAATACGTAGATCCTGATTCCAATTTTGGACCTGCTGTTCCGCCTCGTGCACCTTTCACCTCTGTATTCCGCGAAAGTGCTGCAGGTCTGGAAGATGGCAAGGCGTGTGAAGAAATCACCATTACCAACTGGGATCGTGAAGAGCAACAGAAAGAAATCACCGGTTCTACCGTTTCTCCACGTCCACCTCAGGCACGCGTATCTCTATGCTACGAGGCTAACGTGATCCAGTTCGGTGATGACTCCGACGTGTTCAGCGCTGAAAACACCGAAATTGATTTGGCGACTTCCGGTCTGCCTGGTGTGGCAGGGTGGACCCGTATGGGCTTCACCTCTGATCCTGCTCACACCATGACTGGTAGCACGAACACCTTTGCTGGTCTGCCAGTAATCGGTTTCAAAGCTACTGTTCTGGGTAACAGCAACGTGGGTGTCGGTGCTTCCTATGCGGCCGCTGTAAACCACGCTTACCTGCGTAGCGTTTCTGGTCAGGGAACTGTGTTCCAGGCTGGCTCCGCTAGTGGTACTAACTAAGGTTCAGCATTTAAGCTGAGTTCCTTAGTGACATGAAAAAGGGCTACTTCGGTAGCCCTTTTTTTATGTACAGGATGTACCGTATGCTGCGGGCACTGGACACTGGACACTGGACACTGGACACTGGACACTGGACACTGGACACTGGACACATTTCCAATGTTTCCAGCATTCACTGCGTCCATGTGGGTGATTTACGTCATTGGCTATTTCCCCTGCATTGCCAGCACTTCCACCGTCCATGGCGGTGTATGCTGCGGGTTCAGGTCACCCTTAAAGCTTCTAGGCAACCTCTGTTTTGAATTTGTTAATGTTGCTTAATATTGAGAATGTGGAACTATTCGCAAACTGTTTAGTCTATTGTGCTAATATTTATATAAATATTGTTCGTTGATTTTTTTCATATATTAATGATTCAGGTGTCGGGTATGAGTTTGAAGTCTTTGTTCGCAGGTGCCGCTCCAGTAGTTTGTGCAGGTATTTTCATTCCACAACTGGCTGTGGCGGCAGTTGTTGTAGAAGTCAATGATGGGTCTGGAGAGCCGCTATGTAGTGGAGACTTGGTCAATATGTCTACCACAACAGGTAAAGTCACTGTCGGCATGAAAGGAAATTGTGGCGCAGGCGTTGGTACCCTGGGTTCCACTGCGATAAACATGGGTTCGGTTGATGAAGGATCTTATACTCCCCGGATAAAAAATATTCTTAATGGCGTGACCTTTACTCCTCCTGTAACTGCCCAGGTGGATTCAAGCAATCCAGCGATGGCCGGTGCATCCGTTACCATTAGTGCAGTAAGCGATTTAACTTATAATATTTCTTACTCTGCGGCGAATGTAGCTGTTGATAGTAATACGGTAGATAATTTTACAGTTACCGTTACAGATTCTGCGAATCCTCCACAGTCTGCTGCATTGACATTTGATGTGACCGTGAATGCGGTGTCAGCCCCTCCGCCACCTCCTCCCGGTTCAGACTGTGTGGATACTTCTACTCTTTTTTGTAAAGGGGATTTGGATCTTTCTGTAAATGGTGAGCGATACTATGTTCCCATTGATTTCAACACTACCCAGGTATGGACAATCGCCTCTGATAAGCGAGCATCTTTTGAGAAGTTTTCTTTCCGTTATCTGACTAATGTGATGACGGTTTCAATTAGTGAGAGTTTTAGTGCTGATTCACAAGGAGAATACTGCACATTGCAAGTAGCTTCAGGTAGTCTGTATTTGAATGAAACGGCTACCTACGGGCAGTGTCACATTGAACCAGACACGATTTATTTCCTTAGAATTACCAGTCCAAAGTCTGGGAGCTATAGCTTTTTTTATTGATTCCTTCGTTTTTGAAAAAAAGAAAAGGCGGTGGCGTAAGCTACCGCCTTTTTGTATAGCCGCGTTACTCATTTTAAT
This sequence comes from uncultured Sedimenticola sp., assembly GCA_964522855.1. GTDB lineage: Bacteria > Pseudomonadota > Gammaproteobacteria > Chromatiales > Chromatiaceae > Thiolapillus. The sequence goes on along the minus strand of CAZFXI010000005.1, from coordinate 59,145 downwards.
AAGGTAGTTGGTTTCCATGAAGCATTGGATCTTAATATTTATTTTTTTATTATTGCCCGTTGTTGCGTATGCGCTGGATGATCGTCAGGTACTCATTGATGGCCCGGAAGTGGATTTGACTTTGGGCGATTTGCGCATGGCACTGCGTGCTACACCTGAAGATGTTCAGAAATTGTTGTTGACCCAGCCTAAAAAAATACGCGAAGTCATGGATAGTACCTACATGACGAAGGTGGCGGCAACGCGGGCGAAGAAAAAAGCTCTGGATAAGAAGCCGGAGGTTCAGGCCCAGATCCTTAAGTTTTCCAACAATATTTTGGCGGAAGCCGAGATTGCAGATGTGCAGGCAAAGCTGATTACCGATGCCAATTATGAGGCAGCAGCAAAAGAACTTTACCTGGTGGAGAAAGACAGATTGAAAGTACCTGAGTCATTTGTGGCTTCGCATATACTGCTTAGCGCTAATGCGGAGGAGAAGGATGCAGCTGTTTTGGAGCGCGCGAAGAAACTCCGCCAGCAGATTGCCGAAGGAAAACTGGATTTCAAGGAAGCGGCAAAGAAGTTCTCGACAGACAAGGGAAGCGCAGTGGCTGGTGGTTCACTGGGTAAGTTCAATCGTGGTCGCATGGTTAAGCCGTTCGAGGAAGCCTTGCTGAAACTGAAGCCAGGAGAAATCAGCGAACCGGTAAAGACCCGCTTTGGCTATCACCTGATTCTATTGGAAGAGCGTATCCCTGAACACACAAAGTCTTTCGATGAAGTAAAGGATGCACTCATTCAGCAGGCAAAGAACAACGCTGCACATGAAATCAAGGTCGACTACTGGCTGAAGGTGAAGAATGATCCTGAAGCTAAAGTCAACGAAGAGGCATTCAAGGCGTTCACCGACAAGCCTATACTTACTCCCTGAAGGAAAAAGATAACACCGTTCCGGCGCAGGCCGGAACCCAAAATGCCGTGATTTGTGTGGAATCCAGCAGTGCTGGAATGACGCTTTGTTACCTTGCGGATGTCCTGAACTGCTGACCCGAAGTCATAACCGTGCTTCGGGTTTTTTTATGTGCATAGAACTCTGTTAATATTGCGAACCATGTCAAAAGCCGCTTTTTGCTCGCAGTCGGGACAGTCCGTGCTGTTCATCACCCTGGATTCCTGCCGTTACGATAGCTTTATATCTGCAGATCTACCCGCGATGTGTACCATAGGAGGAGTGCATTGCAGTATGGCTCCTGGGAACTTTACCTATTCTTCCCACATGGCCATGTTCATGGGTTTTACGCCGGGTGATGCCCAGTCCCGCATCACGGGCGTGAACCCCAAGTACGGTAAAATTTTCCGCATGAGCCAGGGGGGTATTGCGGGCAAGGGTAAGGAATACTTTTTACTACAGGGACGCAATATTATCGATGGCTTCAATCGCAAGGGTTATCGTACCGTCGGTACGGGTGCCGTGGGTTGGTTTAATCCGGGAACGGAAACTGCTGGAAATCTCATCACTGACTTCCAGAATTTTTATTATCCGGGTGATCCTTGTGTGACCTGGACCTTACCCCAGCAGCTGCAGTGGCTGAATCGCCAGCTCAACGATAATGACGAGCCCGTCTTTACTTTTCTGAATATCGGTGAAACCCATGTGCCTTATTATTTCGAAGGTGCACCCTGGTCACCCGAGGATAACCCCTGTATTCCCTTCGGCGAAAACAACGATGCGGCAGAAGCCCGTCGGCGCCAGATCCTGGCGCTGGAATGGGTGGATGCCCAACTGGCGCCTTTGCTGGAAGCCTTCACCGAATCAACTGTTGTCATTTGCGCCGATCATGGTGATTGCTGGGGAGAAGACGGACTCTGGGAGCACGGGATCTCCCATCCAAAGGTGCTGGAAGTACCCCTGCTATTTCGTATCGGCCAGACCGAATGACGCCGCATTATCTGCAATTGATCCTGTACAAGGCCTGGGCTGACCTGAAGGTGGAAGCTGCCCGCGGCTACATGGGCATGTTGTGGTGGGTATTGGAGCCGGTGCTCTACATGGGCGCTTTCTACATCATCTTTGCCGTCGCCTTGCAACGCGGTGGGGAAAACTTTGTACCCTGGCTGCTGACCGGGCTGGTCGTTTGGAAGTGGTTCGATACCACGGTGCGTATGTCATTGAATGTAATCACCGCCGGAAGAGGGCTGATGTCTCAGGTGTATTTGCCAAAGGTGTTTTTTCCTGCGGTGGCAATTCTCAAAAACAGTGTGAAATTTCTCGTGACCCTGGTATTGCTGATGCTGTTTCTGCTGGTGTACGGCATGCCCCTGAGCTGGACCTGGCTGATGGTGCCCGTGTTGTTACTGGTGCAATGGCTGTTGATCTGTGGTGTGACCTTCACTGTGGCTGCACTCACACCCCTCTATCCTGATCTGAAACTGTTGATGAACAACGTGCTGATGCTCATGTTCTTCCTGTCCGGTGTGTTCTTCGATACCAGCAGTTTGCAAGGCTGGTTGGCGACGCTTCTTGATCTGAATCCAATGGTGCATGTCATTCATGCCTGGCGCGATGCATTGCTGTACGGAAGATGGCCGGATATGACAAGCCTGTCTCTGGTGCTGCTGTTTTCACTGCTTCTCTGTGGATTAGGGTTATATCTGCTACGCCGCTATGACAGGCTCTACCCGAGGCTGGCATGAATCCGGTTCTGGCACTGGACAAGGTGGGAGTCGCCTACCGGCGTGGGCGCAGCCTGCGCGGTGGCGAGCTGTACTGGGCGCTGAAAGACATCTCCCTGGAACTGAAGCACGGCGAAACACTGGGCGTGATTGGTCGCAATGGCGTTGGCAAGACGACACTGCTGAAAGTCATTGCTGGCATAATCGCCCCGGATCGTGGAGAGATTCGCAACGCCGGTGTCAGTGCGTCCCTGCTGTCACTGCAGGTGGGTTTCGTGCCACTGCTCACCGGGCGGGAAAATGCCATTCTTTCCGGCATGTTGCTGGGAGCGCCGAAAACCCGCATCGAAGCCAACATGGATGAACTGGTGGCCTTTGCCGAACTTGAAGATTTCATTGATGAGCCGGTGTCCAGCTATTCGGCTGGCATGCGCGCCCGTCTGGGCTTTTCCGTTGCCATGCAGGCTGATCCGGATATCTTGCTCATCGATGAAGTGCTGGGCGTGGGGGATGCCGCGTTTCGCAAGAAATCGTCCGATGAAATCAAGCGCCGAATACGCTCCAATCGCAGCGTGATCCTGGTGTCGCATAATACCAGGATAATGGCGGAACTCTGCGACCGTGTGGTGTGGATAGAGCAAGGGGTTTCCCGCATGCAAGGGAAGGCTGATGAAGTGCTGGCGGCTTACGAATCGTCGATCTGATTGTTTTTTATAGCATTCAGACAGGCTTCCCAGCCCAACAGCGCCTGTGCAAAATCTGTCCATAACGAACGTGCCAGGGATCTTTGTTCCTGTGCGTTCCCGGGTAACCCCTGAAAGCCGGTGGGCAGCGCTGCCGTCAGGCTTTGTTCGCCGGCCTGTACGATGCGCTGCAGGTCGTTTTTCCAGAACTTCGGGGTGTCGTCGCTGTTTTCCAGAATTCGGTTGATCCTGCTGACCTGAGCGCTGCGTAAGCCCAGAGTCTGTTCGGCAATCCTCGTGGTTAGTGCTTCATCGGCCAATTGCCCGAGACTGGAAAAAAACTTGCTGCAGCTGAGCAGTCGCTTGCCGGCGTCGTCAGGCAGGAATGCCGGTGTGTGCAGTACCAGGGCGTCTGATGAAAAGTCCAGTAAACCATAGTTCTGTGGCTGAAGTGCAGCATCTTTTTCCCATCGCCTGTGCTCCGCAGGAATATGGGGCACGGCCCACGGCGTATCCAGAAACAGATCCTGAGGGTACAGGAAATGCAGCATTTCTCCAAACAGTAGATCTTCGTTCCTGAACAGGGGGAAAAACGGCGGGATGAGCTGGCGGGCATCGATGCCCGTGATGGGGGACATCAGGGTCATGCTGTTACGCAATGTATGGCTGAAGCTGCCCAGCCAGACGTTGCGTGCAGTGATATGCTGTTGATAATCCTGCTCTGAAGCGATCAATTGCTGGCGGTATTTTTCAGGCAGCTGATAGAGCCAGATGTTGGCTGTCGTTCCGGGATCTCCCGCGTAACCGCAAGAGGTCAGCAACACTCTGGAATTGGCATGCACACGGTGAAATGCTTCCGGATGCAGATCCCGTAGCGCGTTTTGCGGCAGCGATGGGACGTTGATGCAGGCAAGGGTCTCTTCCAATGTTGTGCCAAGAACGGTACTCAGGGCATCAGCACTGGGATCTGCTACGTCGGTGTTATAGAGCTCCTGCCATTCATCATTCGAGCGGAAGAATGCGGCGCCGCGGGAGTGGGAACTGAAGTTGATTTCTGGCTCACTGAGCGGCGGCTCGACACGCTGGAAAAGGATGTCATCGTCGATCAGAAGCAGCTTGCGGCCACTTCCCAGCAGCAGACCCCAGTTACGGCTGCGGCCATAGGAAGCGATAGTGGGGTCGTTCTGATAGCGTCCCAGCAGGAAATCGATGCCCTTGGCGTGTTCAGGTAACGCAGCTTTCAACTGCTCCAGCAGCTTGTCTTGTTCTTCCGCACCAAAATATCTCAGGGCTACACCCTGTGTAGCCGAGAATTTCTTGCAAACTTCCCGATTACCGTCTCGATTGGCGTGTTCCCGGGAGTCGTCGATGACATAGTAACGATTGTTTGCATCAAACTGGTGAGTTGCAGCCATGCTATCCAGCAGACGGGACAGGGATGCGGTGCGATCACAGGTTAGGATGCAGAAGCATAGCAGCTGGACGGTGGGCTGAAAACCTGCTGCCGGGTTTATGCTTCGTGCCTTGTCACGCGCAGAGAGCATCAGCCCCGCCTGGCGAATGCTTTGCAGCACCTGAACGATGTCTTCGGGTTCATCTGCCAGTTCGGGGATTGCCTGGCCCAGATGAGCCACATGTTCTTCCGTCGTTTTGAACTCATGACACATGTGCAGGGAATACAGCACATCATTGGTGACGATGATCTGTTTGTCACGGTGCCTGCTGCGGATCAGCACCCGCTGTTCCGGCAAGGAGAATTCCAGGCAGTCATCGAAAGCAATAAGTTCGTCTTCCTTTTTCGCCGCAGGCGTGGACGCGAGATTGTAGCTGAAGGAATAGTTATAGTTTACTTTGTCATTCATGATTCATCTGGACGGAGAAAACACGTATCATCCTGGATACTATGTGCGAAGCTTACCCGATTTCAGTCGACTCTGCTCTCTCCGGGGGATTGTTTCGCTGTGTCTGAAGACAGAACATTGATCCTGGTGCTGGGTATGCACCGCAGCGGCACTTCGGTGCTGACGCGGGTGCTGAACCTGCTGGGTGCCGATGTGGGAACGGGTCTGCTGCAGGCGCAGCCCGGTGTTAATGCGCGAGGATTCTGGGAGCATGAGGAACTGATAGCGATCAATGAAGCCCTGCTTTCCCGGCTAAAGCGAAGCTGGTATGACTTCCAGCCCTTGCCCAGGCACTGGTGGTCTGATGACCAGATGGGCGCCCCGATGACGCGAGCCATAAGCTTTCTGACTACCGCATTTGCGGAAACTGCGCCATTGGCAGTCATCAAGGATCCCCGCCTGTGTGTGTTGCTGCCCTTCTGGAAGGAGGCCGCACGCCGGGCAGGGTGGAAGCCCTTGGTCATTCTGGCTACCCGTGCTCCCTGGGAAGTCTCTGCATCTCTGTGTCGGCGTGATCCGTTGAGTAGTACCAGCGCCGGATTGTTGTGGCTGCGCTATACCCGGGAAAGTGAAAAAAACAGCCGCGAGCTGCCGCGCAGCAGGGTGGATTACGCTGCCTTGCTGGAAGATTGGCAGGCAGTGCTTTCCCGGGTCGCCAAGGAACTGGCGCTTGACTGGCCCCAAGCTGTGGATGCTGTTGCAGATGCGGTTGCGTCGGAAATAGATCCCGGCCTGCGCCATCAGTACTCCCGTCCTGAAGAGTCTGCCGGTGAAATTGCCGCCCAGGCAGCGCAGGTTTACCACCTGCTTCGGGCTGAAAAGCTGAACGAAGCGGAGCTGGATGTGGTTTGGCAGGATTTTGACCGCTTGTTCAAGGATTGCTCCTCGCTTGTCACTGGGATTGAAGAGGCCAATCAGCAGTTGTTTGCAGTCAACAATGATCTGCAGGCGCTGGGTGAAAGTCATCAGCAGGCACTGGATGTAGTTGCGGTTAAGGATAAGCAGTTGGATCAGCTGGCAAATGAACTGGAGCATGCCGTTTCTGTAGTGGAGGAACGGGATGATCAATTGCAGTATTTTTCTGCAGAACTTGAACATGCCGGATCAGTAGTGAAGAAACGGGATGCTCAGCTGAAACAGTTGCAGGATGATTATCAGAAGTTGCGTAGCCATGTGGCTATCAAGGTGATGGCCAAGCTGTTTTCCCTGGACAAGCAATGAATCGTGTGGTGGATGTTATTGTTCCTGTTTATGGCGGACGCGAAGAGTCACTGCGCTGCCTGGAATCGGTGGTGAGCAACCCGCAGCAGACGCCCTATCGTCTGCTGATCATCAATGATGCCTCGCCGGATCCCCGCATACAGGAAGATCTGCGCCGGTTTACCGCCGCCCACAATCAGGTGGAACTGCTGGAGAACGAAGAAAATCTTGGTTTTGTCGCCACCGTCAACCGGGGTATGTCGCTCAGTGAGCACAACGATGTGGTGTTGCTCAACAGCGACACCGAGGTTGCCAATGACTGGCTGGACCGGCTGGTTGCGGCTGCAGGCCGGGATGAGCGCATCGGTACCCTGACCCCCTTTTCCAATAACGCCACCATTTGCAGTTTCCCCCGCTTCTGCCAGTCCAGCACCTTGCCGGATCACTGGAATGTAGCCGATCTGGATGCCCTGTTCAGCCGGGTGAATGCCGCCGATGTGGTGGACATTCCCACTGGCGTGGGTTTCTGCCAGTATATCCGTCGTGCTTGCCTGCGTGAGACGGGCTTGTTTGATGTAGAGCGTTTCGGGCGTGGTTACGGCGAGGAAAACGACTTTTGCCGCCGCGCCGCCAGGCTGGGATGGCGCAATGTCCTGTGCTGTGATGTATTCGTCTTTCATGAGGGCGGCGTGAGTTTTTCCCATGAGCAGGCAGAGCGCGTGGCTCATGCCCAGGAAATACTGCAGAAACTGCATCCCGACTATCATGCGCTGGTGGAAAAACACATCCAGCAGGACCCGGCACAGCTGCAACGTACAAGAGTACTGATTGAAATGCTGCGCACTTCGCCCCGGCAGAAAGTGCTGCACCTGACCCACCATCTGGGTGGTGGTACCAAGAAACACATCCGCGAGCTGGCAACCTGGCTGGCCGAAGACATGGATGCACTGGTGGTTCGACCGGTAGAAGGTGGCGGGGCAAGGCTGTCTTTCGGCGTAACGGATGAAGCGCCTGATCTGTTCTTTTCCTTGCCACAGATGTATTCCCAACTTCGGGGTTTGCTTCGAGTGATGGGGGTAAGTCACCTGCATTTTCATCATACCCTGGGCCTCGAAACCTGCTTGTGGGGTTTGCCTGATGATTTGCAACTGCCTTTCGACATCACGTTGCATGATTACTATTTCGTCAATGCCCATCCCAGCCAGACCGATTCCAAGGGACGCTATACACCGGATCTCCAGGCGCAAGCAAGTTCCTACCCGCTTTCGGTGAGCATCGAGGAATGGCAAGCCAATCAACGTCAATTGCTGCAAAAAGCTCAGCGTGTAATTGCGCCTTCCGCTTGGGCGATGCGGGAGTTCGAACGGCATTATCCTGGTTTGAACTATCTGGTAGCCTGGCATCCTGATAGTGAAGCGCACATTCCCTGGCCGGATGTACAGAACCGCTATTCTGGAGTTCGTCCTTTGCGCGTGCTGGTGCTGGGCGCCTTGAGTCCTGAAAAGGGACCGGATGTGCTCGAAGCCGTTGCCGTGGAAGCACTCAAGCGGAGCTTGCCGCTGGAGTTTCACCTTCTTGGATACGCCTACCGGCCACTGGCTGATGCGGTCATAGAGCATGGTGCCTACCGTGAAGCCGATTTGCCTCGTCACCTCCAGGAGCTGCAGCCAGACCTGGTATGGTTCACGGCGCTGTGGCCCGAAACCTACAGCTATACGTTGAGTGAAATGTTTCTGGTCGGCCTGCCTGTGGTGGTGCCGGATATCGGTGCGTTTCCCGAGCGCGTGGTCAATCGCCCGCTGACCTGGGTAGAATCCTGGGATCAATCAATCGATCGATGGTTGGATCGATTTGTTTCCCTGAGGGATTCATTGGGCCGGGAAAGCTTGGATGCGATTGCCTGGAAGGGACAGCCGGTGCCTGCGGAAACAGCGGAATTTTATCGCTGGGATTATCTGCCAGAGAAAAACCCCGTCAACTGCGAAGCACTTTCCCCGGTGGATGACAGTTGGTTGAAAGAACTGCTGTTGCAATCCCGACGTGCAGAAGGCAGTCAGGGAAGTCTGAGCAGGAAAGAGCAATTGTTGATCCATCTCCTGACCCTGAGACAAGGTCGGGTCGGTCGTTTCGTGTCCCGGCTGGTGCCGGTCAATATCCAGCGTAAGCTCAAACGCAAGCTCTCCCGCAAACCCATTCATGAACTGCATCGTAAATAACGTACTTCCGGGCGCAACTTTTTTCTTCTGCCATGGTCTTATTTGTTAACGTTTATTTAGATTGCAACACGAAGCCAAACCCCGCAGGTGCGGCTTTTTTGTTGTAGGTGCGAAGTGGTTCATGAATAGAGTATGGCGAGGTTCTTTCGGAAATGTCCCTTTGGGCTTTATTGCCATTGCTGGTGCGGTAATGCTGTTGACAGCAAATACCTCTGCACTAGCTGCCGCGCAGATTCAAGCGGCGGAAGCGGATTCCACAGCCTTTGTTTTACGGGACGATCGTTTCCGCACCGAATGTAGTGCCACTTCGGTGCAAATGGGCGCTGATGGCTCGCTGGCGCTGGAAGGCGTTTCTTGTGCTGATGTGACGCTGGCAGGTGACCAGGGCAATCTCAAATTCCAGGAAAACGGTGATACGACCCATAGCTGCAACTTTGGTAGCATGACCATGAACATAACCGGGGTTATGATTATAACCGCTGAGGGTGATTGTTTCGTTGACGGAGACGGAGATGCCATACCCGACCTGATTGATCCGCTTCCGAGTGAAGCTGCAGGTAATACATGTGTCGTGCAGGGGGATAGCCCAAACGAATCCGTTAGTATGTCGAGTGCATCTTTTATTGCTGATGCAAGCTGTGCTTTACCCGCACCGAATCAGGTGGTTTCAGTAGATACCAGCATCGGGGCTGCAGAAACCCCCGTGATCATGGACTTTATTGCCAAAGATGGTATCGACCTCATCGGAGGCACGGTCAGGGGGAACAGCATCCTTACGCTCCAGGGTGATGGACAAGCTCAGCCCGTGGTTCGTATCTGGACACCGTTTACCCTGGAGGCAGGCTCTGTGCTATCCATCCAGCCATCCATGCCACAGTAGCTGCCTGTAGGTCAGTAAGCTGCAGGATTTTTGCATTGCCCTTTGGTTTGTGAGAAATGGGCGGGAATGATAATCTGATCATCCCGCCCATTTTTATGCGCTGAACTTCATGCTCCCCACTGATTCCATATACAAGCTGGAAAAAGAAGGTGTCAGTGCCCGTATCTATCTCGATCCCCTCACTGGTTTGCGTGGCATAGCTGCCTTGTGGGTTGCGATCTGGCATGTCTGGGGCTTTGCCGGACGGCCTGTCTATGTATTTGATCTGCTGGGGATGCGTCTGGATCTGACCCCCTTGGTGCGGACCGGCTGGGCGGGTGTCGATGTGTTCTTCGTGCTGTCTGGCTTTGTCCTGGGGCTGGCCTATTGCCAGGCCTGGTTGGGGAATCGTCCACCCATCCGTATTGCCGACTATTTCCGCCGTCGCCTGTTACGGGTGCTGCCTGCCTACTGGGTGCAGATAGCCGTGTTATTGCTGGTGATGCTGATTGCTGGATCTGCTCTGCCTGCTGGCCGGGATGTGCTTGCTCAGTTGTTGATGGTGCATAATGTCTTTGGCGATCCATCTACCCAACTGAATCCGGTGTACTGGACGCTGCCCGTGGAGTTTGATTTTTATGTGCTGCTGCCACTGCTTGCCCTGTTTATCGTGCCAGGACGCTGGCTATGGCTGCTTGGTGCTGCCATGGCGCTGGTGATTGCCTATCGCTATGGTCTGTACCGATTCTTTATCCATGAATTACCGGTGAGTCAGAAAGTGTGGTGGCTGAATCAGCTGCCTGGACGGCTGGATCAGTTCGTTTCCGGGATGGTGGCTGCCTGGATCTATTCGACAATCCGAGAGAAAGGTTTCGCCCATTCCCTGATCTATCGTTGGCGCATCCTGTTACTGTTGGCGGGATTGGGCGGGCTGACTTTGTTAGCCTGGTTCATTCATGTCACCCAGCCGATTGGGGCTGTCAATGCGGAAGGTTTGACCTACTGGGGCGGACACTGGTCGTTGTTTATCTGGCACAGTCTGTTTGGCCTGTGTATCGCCATGATCGTATTGGTCGCTGCGCTGGGTATAGGCGTGACGGATTTCCTGCTGTCCAACCGGCTCATCATGTACCTGGGGGTGATCAGTTACAGCCTATATCTGTGGCATTTTCCGTTGGTGAAATGGCTGCATCTGGCCCGGCTGCCGGTGCTATTGGGCGGATGGCCCTTGTTGAACGGCCTGCTGTGGGCCGCTGTGCCCGTGCTGGTGGTGTCATCCCTGTCCTATTGGGTGGTGGAACGCCCTTTTCTCCGGATACGCCATTCCCGCTGATAACGGTGGATGTGGGATAATCCCGCCACTATTTCCAATAAATGCAGGTACGGTTTTATGGCAGAGACACCCAATCAAGACGAACAGATATTGAGCATGATCGACCGTTTCGTCGCCGTGGCGAATCAACTCAAGGATGAAGGCAACAATACGGATCTTGTCAATGCGGCGTTCATGTTGGCATCCGGCAACTATGCGACGTTTCTTGCTGCAGGTAACGAGGGTTATCTGAAGGAAGACGGCGTTTCCAAGGTTGCCGAGGCCTACAGGCACAACCTGACATTGCTTCAGGACTTGAAGAAGGCCCAGTACAACCCTGATGGAAAAAGCTGAAGCGTCACCTGATACAGGCAAGCCGCTGTGCTCGGTGGTCATCGTCAACTTCAATGGGGGTGAGCTGTTGCTCCAGAGTGTTGCCAGCGTACTGGCAAGTACTCTGTCTGTTGAAATCATTCTGATAGACAATGCATCTGTTGACGGCAGTTCAGAGCAGGTGCAGGAACGCTATCCCCGGGTTCAGCTGATCAATAATAGCAGGAATCGGGGTTTTGCAGTTGCGGCCAACCAGGGTTTGCGGGCTGCCAGAGCAGATTTTCTGCTGCTGCTCAATCCGGACTGCATCCTGGCATCGGACACCTTGCAAAACATGTTTGAGGTATTACGGTGTTACCCGGAGGCAGGAATGGCAGGTTGTCGCATTCTGAACCCTGACGGCAGTGAACAGCGCGGTTGCCGCCGGAATCTGCCCACCCTCGGCAGCGGCCTGCGCAAGGCTGCAGGCAGCCAGGGTGGAAAAACGGCTGTGGATTTGCATCTGCAACCGCTACCCGATCAGCCGCAGCTGATTGAGGCCATTTCCGGTGCTTTCATGTTGGTACGCAGGAGGGCGCTGGATGAAGTCGGGTTGCTGGATGAGGAGTACTTCATGCACTGTGAGGATCTGGACTGGTGCCGGCGCTTTCTGGATATGGGCTGGAAGATACTGTTTGTGCCTCATGTGGAGGTAGTGCATCACCAGGGTACCTGCAGCAAAGCCACACCGGTGAGGGTTTCCTGGTATCTGCATCGGGGCATGGTGCGTTATTACCGAAAATTTCTCGCAAGAAGCAACGGCCCACTGGTCTCCATGGTGGTGATTCCGGGCATCTATGCCCGTTTCCTGTGGCAGGCGCTGAAGGGCGGTATCAAGAAGATGGCAGGAAGGACATGAATGAGCGCCTGCTGGATCTCGCCCGGGCATTGCGTCCCGGCCCTGTTCTGGTCACCGGTGCCACCGGACGCATCGGTCGGCGGCTGGTGGAAGTTCTGGTGGAGGCAGACCTGCCCGTTCGAGCCATCAGCAGAAATGGGGATGCGAGCATTCCGGATGGCGCCCGGCTTTATGTGGCTGATCTCAATGATCCAGACAGCCTGATGCCTGCCCTCGAGAGGGTTGCCAGCGTTTTTCATCTGGCCAGCTACGCCCCCTCGGAAAATGATCCAAATCCGGAAGACAACCCTTTGCATCATGCGGTTACCGTGACCGGCACACAGCATCTGATGCACAAGGCTGAGGAAGCAGGGGTCGGCTCTCTGGTGTTCGCCAGTTCCACGCGGGTTATCGATGGCAGCAGCAATTCCTATGCGCGGGCAAAGAAGGAGGCGGAACAGGTAGTACTGGCAAGCGCCTTTCATTTGAATGCGACGGTGTTGCGCCTGCCGCCGGTATATGGTTTTTCGCAGCAGGGCAATATTGCTCAAATGCTGGCGGCTATCGATAGCGGGTATTTCCCATCACTCCCGGATTTTGGTGACATACGCTCGCTGCTACATGTGGACGATGCGGTGCAGGCGTTGTTGCTGCTCTCCTCGGCATCTGCCAAAGGTGGAAAAATCTATGTGGCGACCGATTTGCAACAATATTCCATGCGACAGATTTATGAGCTTCTTTGCAGAGCGCTGGAGAAAACACCACCATCCTTCAGGGTGCCAAGGTGGTTGTTGGGTGCCGGCGCGGCCATGGGCAGCGTGCTGGAAAAAATGACCGGCAGGAAAATGCCGTTGAATCGTGAAAAACTGCATAGCCTGAGTCATTCTGCGTACTTCGATGCGGGGAGTATCGTACAAGAGCTGGGATTCTCGCCATTCTACACACTGGAAAGAGCCCTGCCGGAAATCGTGCGCCAGTACCGTGAGCGGTAAATCAGGGAACTTCCAAACAACGACGACTCGATCGGGGTTGCCCCGAACTTGCTATGGCATAAACGGATTCATGGCGCCCATGGGGCGGGCGATCTCACGTACATGGTGGCGCATAACGGTAACGCCCTGCGTCATGTGTTTGAAGCGTTGATCAACGTGCAGCATCCCGCCGGCCATTTTTTCCATGTCTGCATCCATCACAGCGATATCCTTATCCATGTTCTGCATGCTGGCGGAAATGGAGGGCATCATGGCCGCCATGGTGCCGGTACTTTCGACGATGTTGTCCATGCGCCGCATGTAGATATCAAACTCCTTTACATTGTCGGTGATGTGCATCATGCGTTTGGACACCTGCTGCATGTTGCTGTGCATGGAATCCATGTTGTCCACGATGCCGTTCAGGTCTTCATAGAGCACGGCTACATAGTAGACGTTCACAGCTGCCACGATCATCAACAGCACAGAGATGATAATGATGATGATCTTGTTGATATAGAAATGGTGATGCCGTTCATCCAGATGCAGTTGGGTTTCCCAGCTCAGGCGCCCCACCATATCGATAAACATGCGTTTTTCTTTTTGTGGCATCTCTTTCGTGCCTCAGGGCAGGGGAAACATCTTGTTGATGCTGCGTGCGGGTTTCGCCATGTACTGCATGTCTGCCGCCATGAGCTGTACCTGGTCATCCATGCGGCTGATGGAAACAGACATACCTTCCACCGACTTGCGCACACTGGTAACTCTGCCCGACATGTCGTTGATGGTGTTACGCATGCTGGACATGTTGGTTGTGATGGTGGCGATTTCCTGTTTCATACCCGCCGTTTGTTTGTCCATGAGTTGCAGCAGCGCAACCCGCTTGGCCATGGAATCGATGTATTGGCTCATGTGGTCCATGCGTACGGTGACCGATGAAAAATTGGTATTCATGTCCAGTACCACATCTGAGATACGGTTGATCTGGGATGACAGAGTCAGTAGCAGAACCAGTATGGAGATGGCGATGAGTGCCAGCACTGCCATGCCGATGCGAATGGCATGTTTCAGATCGTTGGCCAGCTTGGCAGAGATATCGATCTGGCTGAGCATCATGGCTTCAAAAGAGCGGCTGGCCCTGAGCAACTGCTCATCAGAGATCTTGTCTGGCTTTGCCTCGTTTTTTGTGCTCATATCGATTCGGGAGTTGAGATCATTTAACTACTATATCAACATATCATTTCATTTTCCCATGATTGATGGGGTGATGGGATGGGGTATCTGATGGGTTGAGGCGCGACCGTGGAAAAACAATTCTGGCTGGATCGTTGGGAGGAACGGCAAATTGGTTTTCATTTGCCCCAGGTGAATGCATATCTGCGCAAGCATTGGTCTGCGCTGCAGTTGAATGCCGGAGACCGGGTGCTGGTTCCCCTGTGCGGAAAGTCGCTGGATATGCTGTGGCTGCATGAAATCGGGCATGGCGTACTGGGCGTGGAACTGAGTCATATTGCCGTGCAGGAATTCTTCGAAGAGAATGCCCTGGACATGAAAATCCATGCACAGGACGAATTTTCTGCTGTACAGGCGCCGGCTATCCGGTTGCGTCAGGGCGATTTTTTTGAGTTGGACAATGCTGATGTGGCGGACGTCAAGGGTGTGTATGATCGGGCGGCACTGGTGGCTCTGCCTGAGGCCATGCGCAGAAAATATGTCCGGCATCTCGCTGCCATCCTGTCTCCGGGGGCGGTGGTGCTGTTAGTAAGCATGGATTATCCCCAGCAGGAAATGGATGGCCCGCCTTTCAGCGTCAGTGAGGACGAAGTCCGGCGGTTATATGCTGGGAACTTCGAGGTTCAGCTCATGGATACCGTGGATGTGCTGGCCGGGAATGAACGTCTGGCCCAGCGTGGACTGACACGTATGCTGGAACAGATATGGAAATTGGTTCGCCTGTGAGATACGGTTGCCTGGATTACGTTTTTCCTCCATCCCTGATGAGTGATACAATTAGAAAGTTATGATTTACTGTTGGGTGTTTGCAATAACACCCGGCTCGGACTTGAGGAAACGATTGTGGCAAAGACATTCCAAATTTCTGCATTATCTCTCCTGGCGGTTGTTGCCATGAGCTCTGTGGCTGTTGCCGAAGACGACATGGCAGCACGTATCAAGCCTGTGGGTGAAGTGAATGTAGCCGGTAAAACGGCTGCTGCACCTACACCTGCGGCATCTTCACCTGCACCAGCGGCTGCCAGTACTGCCGGGACTGCATCCGCACCGGCTGCAGTTACTCCCGCGGCGGCAGCTGCTGATCCCGGTGCAGCCTTGTACCAGGCAAAAAGCTGCTTTACCTGTCACGGTGCAGATGGCAAGACCACCATCATGGATGCTTATCCGAAGATTGCCGGCCAAAGTGCCGAGTATCTGTTTGCGCAGATGAAGGACATCAAGACCGGCACCCGCAGCAACGGTCAGTCCGCCGTAATGAAAGGTATCGTTGCTGCCGTGTCTGATGAGGATATGAAGACCATTGCCGAGTGGCTGTCCAAGCAATAGCCTACTATTCGAGCATTGCTTTGAGATTGGCCAGGTGGGATTTCCCCCTGGCCTTTTTTTCTTCTGCCGATTCGCTGCTCTCCCGCCCCTCCCATTGCAGATCCTCCTGAGGAAGTTCCTGGAGGAAGCGGCTGGATTCGCAATCCACCACTTCACCACCCTTGCGGCGCTTGCGGGCGAAGCTGATGTGTAGCACGCGGCGGGCGCGGGTGATGCCCACATAGGCCAGGCGCCGCTCTTCCTCGATGTTGTCTTCCTCGATGCTGACGCGGTGAGGAAGCAGTTCTTCCTCCATGCCAACCAGGAACACATAGGGAAACTCCAGACCCTTGGCGGCATGCAGGGTCATGAGGCTCACCCGGTCGTCGGCGCTGTCCTCGTCCTGGCGTTCCAGGATATCCATCAGTGCCAGGTGACTGATCATCTCCGCCAGGCTCTCGCCGCGCATTTCGTCTTCGTGCAGGCGTTGCAGCCAGTCCAGCAGTTCCTCCACGTTTTCCACACGGCGCTGGGCCGCCTTGTCGTTGGGCGAGGTCTGGTACAGCCAGGCTTCGTAGTCCATATCTCCCAACAGTTCGCGCACGGTTTTCACCGGATGATCGACCTGGGCGAGGCGCGATAAATGCCGGACCCACTGGCTGAATTCCCGCAGGCGGGTGATGGCCGCAGGCTTGAGCCGTTCCGCCAGGCCCATTTCTTCGATAGCATCGAATAGAGGGATCTCCCGACTGCTGGCATAGCTGCTGAGTTGCTCCAGGGTGCCTGGACCGATCTGCCGCCGGGGAGTGTTGACCACACGCAGAAAGGCGGCATCGTCCTGGGGATTGGTCAGCAGACGCAGATAGGCCATGATGTCCTTGATCTCGGTGCGGGAAAAAAAGGAGCTGCCGCCACTGATGAAATAGGGCACATTATGCAGCCGCAGCAGCTTCTCGAAGATACGTGACTGGTGGTTGCCGCGATACAGGATGGCGTAATCGCCATAGTCTCGCTTGTGCATCACTTTCTGGTGGATGATTTCCGAGACCACCCGTTCAGCTTCGTTTTCCTCGTCCCGGCACTGGAAAACGCGGATTTCGTCTCCCGGTCCCAACTCGCTCCACAGGCGTTTTTCGAACACATGGGGGTTGTTGGCGATGAGCTGGTTGGCGGCCTTGAGGATGCGTGCGGTAGAGCGGTAGTTCTGCTCCAGCTTGATGACCTTGAGCTGGGGAAAATCCTCCTTGAGTCTCGCCAAGTTCTCCGGCCGGGCGCCGCGCCAGGCATAGATGGACTGGTCATCGTCGCCCACTACCGTCAGTGCACCACGAATCCCCACCAGCAGGCGCACCAGTTCGTATTGGGCACTGTTGGTGTCCTGATACTCGTCCACCAGCAGATAATGAATCCTGTGCTGCCAGCGCTCCAGAATGTCTGCATTATCCTGCAGCAGTTGCACCGGCAGCTGGATCAAGTCATCGAAATCCACGGCATTATAGGCACCCAGGGTGCGCTGGTAGGCCGCGTAGATCTGTCCATAGCGCAGTTCCAGCGCATTTTCGGCCCGGGACATGGCCGTTTCCGGTGTGAGCAGGTCGTTTTTCCACTGGGAGATCTGCCAGCGCGCCAGCCTGATGGTTTCGTTGTCCGGTTCGTCCTTGAGCAGGATCTCGCGGATCAGGTGTTCGCTGTCCTGGGTGTCCAGAATAGTAAATCCCGGGCGCAGACCGGCAGCTTTATGTTCGCGTTTGAGTAGGGTCAGGCCCAGGGTATGGAAGGTGGAGATGCTCAGTCCCCGACTGTTGCTGCCCTGGAGCAGTTCGCTCACCCTGGCTTTCATTTCCCGAGCGGCCTTGTTAGTGAAGGTCACGGCGGTGATGTGATGGGGTGCCATGCCTACCGTGTTGATCAAGTGTGCGATCTTGCGTGTGATAACCCGGGTTTTCCCCGAGCCGGCGCCCGCGAGCACCAGCAACGGGCCATCGAGATAGGCCGCCGCTTCACCCTGCCTTGGATTAAGATCGTTCATGGCCTATAGTTGGGGTCTTTATTCCGGGGGATGGAAATTCTACCCCAGAGAGACAGCTCATGAATGATTTTTCCGCCAGCCGCCCGAAAAACCCGGCGGCCAATGCCGAGCTCAGTCGCGAATCCTGGCGTGTATTCCAGATCATGGCCGAGTTTGTAGAGGGGTTTGAGCGGCTTAGTCGTATCCGGCCAGCGGTGAGCATTTTTGGTTCGGCAAGGACGCCGGAGGATCATCCCTGGTATGCCAAGGCCGAGGAAGTTTCCCGCCTGTTGTCTGATGCGGGTTTTTCCGTGATCAGTGGCGGTGGGCCTGGCATCATGGAGGCGGCCAACAAGGGGGCTTTTGCCGGAGAGTCGCCCAGTATCGGTTTGAATATTCACCTGCCTCATGAGCAGCAGGCCAATCCCTACCAGGATGTCTCCCTGAGTTACCGACACTTTTTTGCGCGTAAGGTGATGTTCATCAAATATGCGACCGCATACGTCGTGCTGCCGGGGGGCTTTGGTACGCTGGATGAACTGGCTGAATGCCTGACTCTGGTGCAAACCGGCAAGGGACGAAGAATCCCTATTATCCTGGTGGAAAGCAGTTTCTGGAGTGGTCTGCTGGACTGGTTTCGTCATACCTTGAGCGAGGCTGGCACCATCAGCCCGGAAGACATGGATTTGATCCAGGTCTGTGATGAACCCAGGCAGATCGTGCAGGCTATCTTCGATCATTATGGTGGGCGTGGCTTCGAGCCTTCGGCGGATGAACTGGAAATTCTTCTGGAGTTATAATGAAACACAAGCTGATGCTGTGGTGGTATTTTGTTGTCATTACATCGGCGTAAGCCGGAATTGAGTGCCGGAATGACAGGCTGTAAAACCAGGCACGGCTTCCCTATCCCATTTTTTACGGACCGACTCATGAAACCCTTGATTCTCGCCAGCTTGCTGCTACTACCTTCCGGTTTGTTGTGGGCAGAAGACCCGCCACCCCCACCACCACCACCGGTTCAGGAAGGTGAAGAAGACCTGGAACCAGAGGTGACCATTCGCCAGCAAGGTTCCAAAACCATCCACGAATACCGTATCAATGGGCGACTGTACATGGTGAAGATTGTGCCTATAAAAGGCCCCCCCTACTACTTGCTGGATCTGGATGGGGACGGTGAGATGGATACTCAGGAAGATGATCCCAATGGGGTAGTGGTCCCGCAGTGGGTTTTGTTCCGCTGGTAGAACGCCTCGTTCAGATGCCTTGAAAAACCTGATTCAACGACTGGAATCCCTGGCCGAGTTCACCGGGCTTATTATTGCCTGGGGAACGCTGCTGATGGTGCTGATCACCTTTGCCGTGGTGGTGTTGCGCTATGCGCTGGATACAGGCTGGATCGCCATGCAGGAATCCATTACCTATCTGCATGCATTGGTGTTCATGCTGGGGGCAGCCTACACGCTCAAACACCATGGGCATGTACGTGTGGATATCTTCTACCAGAAGTTCAGCAGGAGAGGGCGTGCCTGGGTTGATCTGCTGGGTACCCTGTTGTTGCTGTTTCCGCTCATGGGCTTTATTTTCTGGGTCAGCTGGGAATACGTGGTGGAATCCTGGAAGGTATTCGAGGGTTCCAGGGAAGCGGGTGGCCTGCCCGGTGTATTCCTGATCAAGACACTGTTGCTGTTGATGCCTGTGACGATGATGATTCAGGGCCTGGTCCTGGTGTTGCGCAGTTGGCAGACCATTCGTGGGGACAGGCATGGCTGAGTGGATGCCTTTTATCCTGTTTGGCGTGGTCGCGCTGGTGCTGATGCTGGGTTATCCGGTGGCTTTTACGCTGGGCGGCATTTCCCTGATCTTCGCGCTGTTCGGGGAATGGCTGGAGCTTTTCGATGGTGCCTTCCTGCAGGCACTGCCCAATCGCATGTACGGCATCATGACCAATGAAACCCTGATCGCTGTACCGCTGTTCGTGTTCATGGGGGTGATGCTCGAACGCTCCAAAGTGGCTGAGAACCTGCTCGATACCATGGCGGCACTGTTTGGCAGCTTGCGTGGGGGGCTGGGCATCTCGGTGACCCTGGTGGGCATGTTGCTGGCGGCCAGTACCGGCATTGTCGGTGCCACGGTGGTGACCATGGGCTTGCTGTCCCTGCCCACCATGCTCAAGCGCAACTACGACCCGGCCATCGCTGCCGGTACCATCTGTGCATCGGGAACCCTGGGGCAGATTATCCCGCCTTCCATCGTGCTGGTGTTGCTGGGAGACGTGCTCTCGTCTGCCTATCAGCAGGCGCAACTGGAAATGGGCATCTGGAATCTGGAAACCGTATCCGTGGGGGATCTGTTTGTCGGTGCGGTGATTCCCGGCCTGGGGCTGGTATTCATGTACCTGCTTTATCTTGTTGGCGTGGCATTCTTCCAGCCTCGGCGCCTGCCTGCTGCCGAAGTGGATGCCTCAGGCCAAGCGGCCTTGTGGTGGCGGGTGCTGACGGTATTGATGCCACCGCTGTTGCTTATTGTGGCGGTGCTGGGCTCGATTCTCGGGGGGTTGGCGACACCCACCGAAGCGGCTTCTGTTGGTGCGGTGGGTGCCTTGCTGCTGGCTGCCCAGCGCAGGCAACTGAACCTCAGATCACTGCGTGGGGTGATGGCGTCCACGGCCAAGGTCACCAGCATGGTATTCATGATCTTTATCGGTGCGGCGGTGTTCTCTCTGGTATTTCGGGGATTTGGCGGTGATGAACGCGTCAGTGATCTGTTGACCAGTCTTCCCGGTGGAGTGGTTGGCGCCGTGGCGGTGGTGATGTTGCTGATGTTTCTGCTGGGCTTCATCCTGGACTTTATCGAGATTACCTTTGTGGTGGTACCCATCGTTGGCCCAATATTGCTGGCCATGGGGCTGGATCCCGTATGGCTGGGAATCATGATCGCCATCAACCTGCAGACCTCCTTCCTGACACCGCCATTTGGGTTCGCCCTCTTTTATTTGCGGGGAGTTGCCCCTCCAGAGGTCACTACAAGCGCAATTTATCGGGGTGTGTTACCATTTATCGTAATACAGCTCATCATGCTTGGCATGTTGGCTTGGTGGCCGCAATTGGCAACCTGGTTACCCGGTGTGGTGTACGAGAATTGAGCGAGAAGTCATTGAGGAGTGGCTTTTTGCGGGAATAACAATAATTGGCCGGTGATACCGGCTCCCTTCAGCAGCAAGCTGGTTCTGGGACGAGAGGTATCAGCCGACACGTTCTACAAGTAAACAAAGAGGGGGAATGCTGTGGCAAAACGAATAAGCCTTGGTCTGGCAATCATCATATTTATTGCGGGTGTGGTCTTCACGGGTCTTTTCAATGTGGGGCTTTCGGCCACCAATGAAATGGCTTTCTGTACCTCCTGCCATTCCATGAAAGTCAATCTGGAAGAATACAAGGAAACCATCCATTACAAGAGCGCGTCCGGTGTGCGCGCCACCTGTTCCGACTGTCATGTTCCCAAACCATTCTTTCCCAAGATGGTAGCCAAGGTGCTTGCCTATAAGGATGTCATGCACGAGATACTTGGCACCCTGGATACGAAAGAAAAGTATGAATCCCACCGCTGGGGGATGGCAAATCGGGTCTGGGATAAAATGAGGTCAACCGATTCGCGGGAGTGTCGTTCCTGCCACGCCTGGGATGCCATGGATCTTGCGGAACAGGATCGCTCGGCTCGCAAGCGTCATGGCCGCGCCCCGGATGAAGGCAAGACCTGTATCGACTGCCACAAAGGCATTGCTCACGAAGAGCCGGACGAGCCGGAAGAGACAGAGGGATCTGAGCAGGGCTGATGCCCTGATCAGACAGATGATGATGAAACACAGAATGAGGTTGCTGATGAATTTCCGAATACTTCTGGGTGGTTTGTTGTTACTGGCATCGTTCAATGGTTTGGCTGGCGATGCAGAACTGGACAAGGAATTACGACTGTCGGCGATTGTCGACGACGTGGAGGCGATCGAAAAACTGCTGGCACAGGGCGCCGATGTGAACAGTGCCAACAAATTTGGTAAGACCGCGTTGATGATGGCTGCAGAGAATGGGAACCTGGGCGCCGCTTCTGCGTTGCTTTCCCATGGCGCTGATGTGAATCGCAAGACAGTCGCTAACTGTACCGCGCTGACACTGGCCGCCGAGAATGATTCGCCGGAAGTGACGGCGCTGCTCATCGAACGCGGTGCCGATCTGAATGCTCGTACCCGCTCAGGTGCGACTGCGCTGTTATTGACGGCACGATATGGTGTCACAGACATGGTGGAACAGTTGCTGTTCCGTGGCGCGGACCCCAATGATCGGGACAAGGAAGGGCGCACGCCCTTGATGCTGGCTGCAGCTGATGGGCACACCGATGTGGTCAAGCTGCTGCTCAAGCATGGCGCAAAGGTCAATCTCGCAGACAAGAAAGGCAAGACGGCTTTGATCTATGCCGTTGAAGCCAACAAGGAGCTGGATCTGGTGCAATCCCTGGTAGAAGCAGGAGCCGACGTGCAGGCGCGTTCCAAAGATGGTGCCAGCGTACTGATCTGGGCCGCTGGAGCCGGTAATGGCGAGGCAGTTGCCTACCTGCTGCAACAAGGTGCGGATATCAATGCCCGGGACAATGACGGCACCACGGCGCTCATGGAAGCGGTGGATGTCCGCGAGCCGGAAGTGGTGAAGATCCTGCTGGCCAGGGGGGCGGATGCGTCCATCAAGAACAAGGCAGGCAAAACCGTCAAGGATATAGCCAGGGGATTCCGTGATCACAAATGCCTGGATATACTCGATAACGCCAAATAAGCACTCACGACTCCGGCACAAGATAAAAGCCCCGCAGCTGCGGGGCTTTTATCTTTCCTGGTTATGGCTACCGAATTCTCATCGGGCGCCAACTGCGGTCAAAGTTGTTGAAATCGCGATTGCGCCATCCCGGCGGAGCCACGTTTTTCGGTTTCAGGCTGGAAACGTAAGACAATACGGCGACCTCTTCAGGCGGAATGAAGTTCCTGATCTGCTTGATCATCTTCTCATCACCGTTGCGGCGCCGGCCATTGCGGATCCAGTCAAACTGACGTGTCAGGTAGCTGTAGTGTTGCCCCTGAATACGTGGGATATGGTCTTTCGGATCACCTTCTCCCTCGTCGCCATGGCATTCTGCACACAGCTTGTCGTAGATAGCCTTGCCTTCCGCCAGGCGCAAGGGAAAACCCTGCTCGTTGTTGGGTGCCATGGGCATGCTGGCGACGTAGGCAGCCACATCCGCTATTTCCTGGGGTCCTCCCAACGACCTGCGTGACGAAAAGGCACGCATGATCGGATTGTCCCTGTTGCCTACCCTGAAATCGGCGAGTTGTTTGATGACGACGGTATTGAGTTGGCCGGCGATCTGGGGATAACCACTGCCGGCCACACCCCAGCCTTCCGGGCCGTGACAGGTAATGCAGGTTGCCTTGTATAGCCTCTTGCCGTTTTCAATGTCTGGTTTTAATTTGATGGCCTGCTCGAATTCGGCCAGATGCCCTTCCGCCGCAGTCTGAAGTGGAAGGCCGACAAGGGAAAGCCCTGCAAAAAGACCGATGGCTCCTCTCAGGAGAGGGGGGCTGTGAAAATGGTTTGATGCTTGTTTGCTCATGAAAAGTATCCCTTTACGTGATGGGTAGTTGCGGTCAATTCATGTCTGGCATCCATGCAGCAATCGTTAGAACAACTGATCTACCCTTGAATATTTTGATTGTTTTGGCGAGCGGTGTTTCGCGCTCCATCGCTTCTTTTGAGGAATATTTTTTTGCCGCAAAAAAGCCTATTGTCAAATTAATCCGTTATTGTGAGGTCTGTCCTTGACCCAAGTCATAAGCACTCGGAAAAAATAAGGATGAGAACAATATCATAAAAACGCAATCTATTAATATTCTAACATATTGTTTTTACGTGAAATTTCATTGATGGCTACAAGGTTGTGGTGTTATGCTTCGGGGTGCGTCTCAAGAATTACCTAAGCTGTACCAAAGGAGGGACGAATTTGTAGGGGGGTGCTGCCAGGGAGGGTGGCGCTAGAATTCGAAAAATGCCGGGGTCTTGATTTTCTATCCTGAAAAAAGACTATCCGGTTCAAGGGGGGTTACCATGAAGAAAGCCTTATCCGCAGCGGTTCTTGCTGCCTTGGCAGTTGGCGCTTGTACGACTCAAGAAGAAGTCTCTGAAGAAAAGAGCGCTGCCAAAACTGAAGCATCACATGCTGCAGCCACACCATCTGGTTCTATAATGTATGGCGGACCGGAAGTGGCGGCTGACACCAGCAAGCCAAAAAATGATTACAACATCACCATAAATTACGAACTGGGCATGCACTGTACCGGTTTCGATTTCACTTACTGTTGTGTGCTGCCACCTTATAACTCGGTACAGTCGCAAATTATTAAAACGGCCACCGGTAAAAAGAAATATCCAGAAATGCTGGAGGCAGATGAGGCGGATCCCACCGTCGTCGTGGATGGCAAGAAGCGATTCAAGCTTGCCTATGGATTTGTTGACAATACCTATTCAGAAGGCAATAAACTCAAGTATTGGGATGTGCCCTATGATGTGGATGGTGACGGTAAGTATGAGAAAGACGAAAGTGTTGCCAATGCCTACTTCACACACCTGTATGTCTATAAGGACCTGAAAGGCACTAATCCAAAGAATACGAGTGCGGACAAGGAGAAACTCTTTGTGGGTATGCAGATTCCTGTTCCCAGGGATAACGGCCCCGCTGGCGCAGCGGCTCCTAGCCCCATAAGTGGTGGACACCTGCATTACACCGGTGAAAAAGGCACTATCGTGTATACCAAGTCGCCGGTGCTGGAGAATGTGCCCATCGTGTTGACCAATCCCGGTATCTGGGATGCGCTGGGTCTGCCGTTGACGCCTTTTACCGATCGTACGGCGGCGAAAGATCTGCTGACCCTGGTGGAAAGTGATATCCAGCCTTTCCAGGAAAACTGGGTCAGCCTGATGGATGCTGAGAGCGGCAAGCCGGTGATCGACAGCCACAGTGGCAAGCCGATCACCTTTGTGGGCACCAACCCCATTGACATTCCCAACTGTTCCAATTGTCACGCCAATGACACGGCGAACGGCAAGAAGTACAAGCTGTACAAGCAGGAACGGGCCTTCTGGAAAGGTTTGGGGGCATCCGACTGGATCGCGGATCTGAAGGCGACGTCTGTTTCCATCCTGGAAATGCACGATGATCACAACGGCACCGAGTTCATGAAGAACTATGATCCCAACAGCCGTTCCACCATGAACCGTCTGGGTCGTGATCCCGTACTGTGTCAGAAATGTCATGGCGACAATGTCATTGGCGTATTGGGCGCAGGCACCTTTAAGAACAAGAAGGGAGAAGAGAAGACGATTCCTCCTCTCACTCAGGCGATTCATACGGTACATCAGCGCAAGGTACCTCTGCCTGATTCCCATGGCCGTTCAGGTTCCTGTCAGGGCTGTCATCCCGCACACCGTTTCGATGGTGGCATGGAGGATTATCCCATTACGATTGACGGCAAGAATGCCTATGCAGATGCGGATAACCGCGATGCATCCGGCGGTTGCTATGTGGGTCGAGACGTGCATTCCAATCCCAACAAGGATAAGGATGGCGTGGAAACCGACGAGCATCTGAATGCCATCGGCGAGTGGTTGCAAACCAACGTTTCCGGTATCGGCAACGGGAAAGGCGGCAAGGGTTTGTGGTGCACCAACTGCCACAACCAGCTGTCTCGTGAGCTGTATCAGCGCGACAACCTGAAAAATGCCTTCGCGCAGACCGGCAGCACCATTCGCAATAAGTCCCTGGATGAGATTGCCAAGGCTATCGGTGTCAGCAAGTCTGAACTCATCAGCAAGTACATGGACCCCAAGGTAGTGCTTAACGCCAAGGGTGAAGACACCGACGCATCCGGCATCATGTTGACCTGGTCCAAGAAGCGCATGGTTCCGGATATTGCGGTCATTGCCCTCAAGGGTAAGGGTCCCATGGGCAGCAAGGATGTCGATGGTGATTTCAGCGTCGTACCCCTGTCTGCCAACCCGGCAGTGGATATTGCCAGCCTGAAACTGCCCAAGGGCGCTACCGGTGCTGCGGCTGTGCCATATACTGCAGCTACCCACGGTGCAGACTATTGGCTGTCAGCAGGTGCGCCTCACTGTGCTGACTGTCATGCAGCACCATTCGTGGAAGGTCAGGGTGGTGTGGCATTCCCCATCAACCAGCCTGGGAAGTACAGCCTGATGCGCTATTCAAAAGGCCATGCCGGGATCGCTTGTCAGGGCTGTCACCAGTCCATTCATGGTTTGTATCCTGTGTCTCCAGTAGCAGATACAACCACCTACAAGCAGGCTCCTCAGTACAATCCGGACGGTTCTCATGGGCCTTTCCGTTGTGCGGCCTGTCATGAGGTGAACGAGAATGGCGTGCCCTTCATCGCCAACGATGACGAGCATGTGTGGAAAGGCCGGGCTATCCTCGAGGACTATGAGTCAGCTGTTTCCTGGATGCACGCCAGTGCGCCGGATCTGGGTGGCAAGATTCCTGATGAGGATGACGACTGATCCGTAAATGACAAGCCGGCCGTAAGGTCGGCTTGATTTCAGCAACAGGGAGCATCGCTCCCTGTTTTTGTTCCAGAGTGTGAATTCTGATGCACGCCAGCCGTGCATGGAAATGATTTTGAGATGGTAATGAATATATGAAGGTTTTCAATCATACATTTGGCGTGATTGCCATGTTGGGCCTTGTGGTGCTGGCTGCTCCGGGAATCGCGGCAGGCAAGGTATCCGAGGTATTGGTGACCGTGGGAAAAGCCACGGTGACGGCGGGTGATCTCGAAACTGCTGTACGTTCCTCTCCTTTCGCGGTGCAATTCAATGCGCTCGAAGAACAGGAGCAGGCGGTGCTGCGTGGCGATTTGCTGAAACGGCTGGTAGCCCTGCGTTTGCTGGGCCTGGAGGCCGTGGCCCAGGGGCTGGATGCTTCCCCCGAGTTTCGTCAGGAGATGGATGACTATCGCACCGCGCAGTTGTATCGCTATTACATCCAGAAGCTGCGTGATCAGCTGCGTATTCCCAAGGATCAACTGGAAGCAATGAAGGAAAAATACCCGGGCCAACCTGATGCTCAGGAGGCAGCGAAAACCGCCTGGCTGGCGGAAGAGTTTCGCAGTCTGCGCCTGCTCAGCCTGCAAATGCTGCGTGAGCGGCAACAGGTGGGCTTTTATGTAGATCGTATCGTCGAGGGAATCTCCCCGGATACGATCCTTATGCAAGGAAAGGATGTAGTCATTCGCTACGGCGATCTGGTGAAGGATGGTCAGTTTCCCACCATGCCTGATCCGGAGTGGATAGAGGAGCAGCTTTACCAGCATGCTGAATTATTGCTGTTTGCTCGCGCTGCAAGTGAAGAGGGCGTGGACATCGATGCCAAAATGGACGCTTATGCGCAAGAGCGGCTTCCTGCCATGCTGACAGAAAAACTGGAACAGCAGTGGGTGCCGGATGAAAAGACCCTGCGGGACTACTTCGAGGCCAACCCGGAGCTGGCTCGGATTCCCGAACGCTGGCATATAGGGCAGCTGGTGACTTCTTCCTATGCCCAGGCGGCAGCGCTGGAAAAGCGCATTCGTCAGGGCGAAAGCCTGTTTACCCTTGCGGGACGCTACAGCATCGATGACTATGGGCGTGCTCACAACGGCGATATGGGGTGGTTGAAGGAAGGCGAAGGTCTTCCTGAGTTTGAGATACGCCTGAAAACCATGGCTGATGGTGAACTCAGTGACATCATCAAGACGGCCAAAGGCTATCACCTGGTGACAGTACTCGAGAGGCGGCCAGGGAAAACGCGGCAGTTTTCTGCCATGAAAGACAAGATCCGCCAGGCCATCATCAATGAAAAACTCCCGGCTTATCTGCTGAGTCTGGAATCCACGTACCCGGTGGGCTGGAAAATACTGGCTGACAGCACGTCGCAAGATGGCGCCAGTGAATAAGTACTGGCCGATAGCTTTGCTGGGGATGCTGCTGTTGTCTGCCGGCTGCAGCTCTGAAGATGCATCATCGGTCAATGAAAAAGAATTCCTGTCGATGCCCGCAGAAACTGGTGCGGCTCAGGAAAAGTCAAAAACCAGCAGCATGGCATTGCCGGAAAGAACCAACAACGCCTGGGAAATGAACCCCTTCTACCTCAAGGATCTGCAGGGTGAGATGCACACCCTGGAGGACTGGAAGGGCAAGGTCATCATGATGAATTTCTGGGCCAGCTGGTGCGGACCCTGTCAGTATGAAATACCTGAATTCGTTCAGTATCAGAAGCAATATGGTGAAAAAGGCTTGCAGCTGATCGGTATCGGCGTGGATGAGAAGCGCAAGCTGAAAAATGTCGCTCGTAGCCTGGGCGTGAATTATCCCACCCTGGTACTGGAGCCGTCTGCTGCCGGGAATCTGATGCGCAAATGGGGCAATGATGCGGGGGTGATTCCCCATACGGTCGTCATCGCTCCGGATGGTCGCATCAAGTACATTCACCGCGGCCAAATGGATGAAGAGGCCTTCAATACCTATGTGCTACCATTGTTAAAATAGGTTCCCGTAAAGGTATTGTTTTTCTTGAAATGCGGCTTGGTCCTTTAAAGCTTATTCTGAATAAACGGGTATTCCCGCTGCTGCTTGCTGCCTATCTAGTGGCAACGCAGCTGTTGTCTGTTTTACATCAACATCAACCCCTGGATGCCAATCAGGGTGAAATCTGCCTTGAGTGCCTGGTATTGCAGCAGGTTTCCAGTGCATTGCCTGCGCCCTCACTTTCTTTTTTTCAGCCAGTTTCCTGGTTGATTCTTCCTTTTGTCGTTGCTCTGGATAGCCTGCATGAGATACAGGTTACTGCTCCGGTTGCGCGTGGTCCTCCCTCTGAAGTTGTCTGATTGCTGAAACAGGTGTGCGGGCAGGTTTTCCTGCGTGTCTGATACCAGACGAAATTCGCCGCCCTTCAGTCATCTGTCTGTCGATTGCCGGCCCTTGCGGTCAGGTTGATGAACAATTCTGCTTTGTCCAAGGAGTCGGGCGTTTCCGTGTTCCTGGATCGGGCGATACAACTACCAGGATAATCATGAAAGTTAGATTCAGTATCATACTGCTGGCCAGCATGGCCTGTGCCACATCTGGCGTGCAGGCAGAAACTGCCCCGGATATTCAATCGCTTAAACAGCAGTTGGCAGAGATCCAGAAAAATTATCAGGCGCAGATTCATGCGCTGGAATCGCGTATCGAGCAGCTTGAAACGCAGCAGGCTCAAGCTCCGCCGGCGTCTGCTCCCGTGGCAGAACAGAGTCGTCCCAACGCCTTCAATCCTGCCATTTCTCTGACCCTGAATGGTCGTTATACGTCCTTCAGCCACGATCGAGGAGATGACATTCCCGGGTTCAGCATTGCCGGAGAGGCGGGTAACGGAAGCCAGGGGTTTTCGTTGGGAGAATCGGAGTTGAATTTCCAGTCGAATATCGATGATTTGTTCTTCGGCAATCTTACTTTGTCACTGGCGGATGAAGATGGCGAGACGGCTGTTGAGCTGGAGGAAGCCTGGATACAAACCTTGTCCATGCCGGTGGATCTGGGCCTGAAGGCAGGCCGGTTCTTCTCTGCCATTGCCTACATGAACGAACGGCATT
The DNA here is from genome assembly GCA_964522855.1 of uncultured Sedimenticola sp. Lineage (GTDB taxonomy): Bacteria > Pseudomonadota > Gammaproteobacteria > Chromatiales > Chromatiaceae > Thiolapillus. The sequence goes on along the minus strand of CAZFXI010000005.1, from coordinate 29,876 downwards.
CCCATACAGACGATTTTGCAGATCGTCCTTTGCCTTATCGCGCCATGCTGAATGGCCGTTATCTGGACGATGGAGTGCAGCTACGCTGGCTGGCACCCACCGATACCTTTGTGGAGCTCGGTGGTGAGCTGCTGCGCGGTGCCCAGTTTCCGGCGGGAGGGGCGGCGCACAACGGTATCGGCAGCTGGAGTCTGTTTGCCCATACCGGTGGTGATGTCGGCATCAGCAACAGCTGGTTGGCCGGGCTTTCGTATCTGTCAGCCGAAGCGCGTGAGCGTGAGTCGGGGGATGAAAATGCTCCGGATCTGTTTACTGGAAACAGTGATCTGGTGATTGCGGATCTGGTGTGGAAATGGGCGCCACAAGGCAATGCCTATCGCCACAATGCCGTTGCTCAGGGTGGAGTGTTCTGGCGCGATGAATCGGGCCAATTCGCACCAGCGGGAGCAAACTGGCTGCTCTATGCCGGAGATCAGTTCGGCTGGTATGCACAAGTGGCATATAAGTTCATGCCGGGCTGGCGCATTGGTGTGCGTGGCTCTGGCCTGAGTGCGGACGATCCGGGGACGGCATTTTCCGGCACATCTCTGGATACACAGGGTCATGATCCCTGGGAGGCCAGTGTAATGGTCGACTGGAGTCACAGCGAATTCAGCCGCCTGCGTCTGCAATACACCCATGATGAAGCGCAGTTGCTCAGCGACGACCGTTTGATTTTGCAATACATCGTGAGCCTGGGTGCTCACGGTGCGCACCAATTCTGAGGATTCCATCATGAGAAAACTGTTTTTACTACTTTTGATTGTTGTGGGATTCAACGCTACTGCCCATGCCGATTTGAGAGTTTTTGCCTGTGAACCGGAATGGGCGTCGCTGGTTCGGGAGCTGGGGGGCGACAAGCTCAATATCAGCACCGCAACCACGGCCTTGCAGGATCCCCATCATGTACAGGCCCGGCCCAGTTTGATCGCCCGTTTGCGCAAGGCGGATCTGCTGGTGTGCACAGGTGCCGACCTGGAAATCGGCTGGCTTCCGGTGCTATTGCGCCGCGCCAGCAATGCCCGTGTCCAGCCCGGTCAGCCAGGCTATTTCGAAGCAGCTTCTGCGGTCACGCTACGGGATCGCCCGGCAAGACTGGATCGTGCCCAGGGAGATGTGCATCCACAGGGGAATCCACATATTCAAACCAATCCTCATAACATGCTCAGGGTCGCCAGGATATTGAGTCAGCGCCTGGGGCAGCTGGATGCTGAAAACGCGGCCTATTATGAACAGAGATTGGCCGGGTTTTCAAAGCGCTGGACAGAAGCGCTGGCGGGCTGGGACGAACAAGGCAGGGCACTGAAAGACATGCCTGTCGTGGTTCAGCACAATGGCTGGACCTATCTGGTACATTGGCTGGGGTTGAAACAGGTGGCGATCCTGGAGCCCAAGCCTGGCGTGCCTCCCAGCAGTGCTGATTTGTCCAGGGTATTGGTTCAGCTGAAAAGTCAGCCGGCAAAGGCGGTTATTCGCGCTGCCTATCAAGACGACCGCCCCAGTGCGTGGCTGTCGGAGCGTGCCAGGATATCCGAGCTGGTGCTGCCCTTCACGGTGGGCGGTGACGATCAATCCGGGGATTTATTCAAATTGTATGATCGTACCCTGCACCTGTTGCTGTCGGTGAGCAAGCCATGAACCAGCTGATAGACTGGTCCATCGTAGGCCCGCCTTTCCTGGCGGGCTTACTGGTGCTGAGCACCCACGTACTTCTGGGACAGGAAGTGCTGCGACGCGGAATTATCTTCATCGATCTGGCGATCGCACAGATCGCGGTGTTGGGCGTGATGCTGGCGCAGCAGTTGGGATGGCCAGAGGGTGGATGGGAGACCCAGGCGGCGGCCCTGGGTGCGGCACTTGCCGGTGCCTTGCTGCTGCATAGTTTCGAGCGGTTCTGGCCCCGTGAACAGGAGGCACTCATCGGTATCAGTTTTGTCCTTGCCGCTTCCGGTGGATTACTGATGAGTGCGAGCAATCCCCATGGCGCCGAACATTTGCAGGAATTGCTTACCGGGCAGTTGTTGTGGGTGAGATGGACACAGCTGCAATGGATGGCCGGTTTGTATGCCTTGATTCTGCTGCTGTGGGTTTTCATGGGCTATCAGGGGCGCAGGTTCTATGTGCTCTTTTCCCTGGCGGTGACGGCATCTGTGCAAATCGTTGGTGTTTATCTGGTGTTTGCCAGTCTGATCATACCGGCACTGGCTATTCGCAAGCTACCACAATACAAAGGCCTGGTGGCGGGATACTTCATTGGCGTGCTGGCTTACGGTGGTGGATTGGTGATTTCATCATTTTATGATTTGCCGGCCGGCCCCGTGGTGGTATGGCTGCTTGCCATGATAGCGGTGTCGATCGGCTTCGCCTTGTCACGCTATCAGAGGGTTGGCGCGGTACGCTAGAAAGCAGGCAATCCTGTCCGATTCCCTGTAAAATTGCCAGCTTTGGTTCGGGATAAACAGCTTTCATGCTCGACGTGGTCAATCTGCAGTGTACGCGCGGTGATCGATGCCTGTTTTCAGGCATCGACTTCAGCGTGGGCGAGGGAGAATTGCTGCACCTGTATGGCCATAATGGCAGTGGCAAGACCACCTTGTTGCGCACGCTGTGCGGCTTGATTGCCCCCACGGAGGGTGAGGTGCGCTGGAACGGCGAACCCATACGCAAACAGCGGGATGAGTATGCCGCCGAACTCCTGTATCTGGGACACAAGAACGGCCTCAAGGATGACCTCACCGGCGTGGAGAATCTGCTGGTGGCCTGCCGCCTGACCGGTGTTTCCGTGGCGGAGGACAAGGCCTGGGAGGTGCTGGAGCAGATGGGCCTGCGGGGACATGAAGATCTGCCGGCAAGGGTATTGTCCCAAGGGCAGCAGAAGCGCGTGGCTCTGGCGCGACTGCTGTTGAGCGAGGCGCCCCTGTGGATATTGGATGAACCCTTCGTGGGACTGGATGTGGCTGCGGTAGCCTTGCTGGAGAAAGTGCTGGCCGATCACGTGGCTCAGGACGGTATGGTGATCCTGACCACGCATCAGGAAGTGGCCCTGACTTCCGGTAAGGTGAAAAAGCTGCGTCTGGGCTGGAAGGAGGACGGTTGTGTTTAACGCCTTCCGCACCATCGTCATGCGCGACCTGCTGCTGGCCATGCGGAGGCGTTCGGATGTGCTCACCACCCTGTTTTTCTTCGTCATCGTGGTGAGCCTGTTCCCCTTGGGTATTGGTCCGGAACTGAACACCTTGCGTCTGATCGCACCAGGGGTGTTCTGGGTGGCGGCGCTGCTGGCTTCCATGCTGGCGCTGGAAAAACTGTTTTTCGTCGATTATCAGGATGGCGCCCTGGAGCAGATGCTGCTGGCACCCCAGCCCTTGTCCATTCTGGTGCTGGGGAAGGTGCTGGCCCACTGGCTGGTGACCGGCTTGCCGCTGGTGTTGCTGTCACCACTTCTGGGGCTGCAATATGACCTTTCCACCACTACCATTGGTACAATGATGCTGACCCTGCTCATCGGCACCCCGGCGTTGAGCCTGATTGGCGCCATTGGTGCGGCGTTGACCCTGGGTATCCGTGGTGGAGGTGTATTGGTTTCTCTGCTGGTGTTGCCCCTGTATATCCCGGTGCTGATCTTTGGTGCCGGTGCGGTGGAAGCCGAGGCCTCCGGACTGGGGGGAGTGGGGCATCTGTCCATGCTGGGTGCAATACTCTTGCTATCAGCCTTGGCGGCTCCCCTGGCAACCGCAGCGGCTTTAAGGATATCGGCCGAGTAACCTTTGGTAAGCTGAATCAATGAATTTTAATACTGACTTAAGCTGCAGCCGGAATTTTACCGGTATATTGCGGTCACAGGTTTTAATGCCCAACACAGGGCGTGCGCTTCTATAGGTGGCAGATTGAATCTCTACAAGTTCTCCTCTCCGGCAACTTTTTACCCGCTGGCCGACAAGATCGGGAAAATATCCGCATTGATTGCCGTGGTATTGCTCGCCATTGGCCTGTACATGAGTTTTTTTGTGGCGCCCACGGATTACAAGCAGGGGGAAGGCTATCGCATCATCTTCATTCATGTGCCTGCCGCCTGGATGTCCATGTTCATCTATCTGGTGATGGCCTTCTGGGCCGGAATCGGGCTGGTGTTCAATACCCGTTTGTCCTCCATGGTGGCCCAGGCACTGGCGCCCACGGGAGCCATCATGACTTTCATCGCTCTGTGGACCGGCGCCTTCTGGGGTAAGCCCATGTGGGGTGCCTGGTGGGTATGGGATGCGCGTCTGACCTCGGAGCTGATCCTGTTTTTCCTCTACATCGGTTTCATCGCCCTGCAGGGTTCAATCGATGATACGCGCCGGGCTGACCGTGCCGGTGCGGTATTGCTGCTGGTGGGTGTGGTCAATATTCCCATCATTTATTTTTCGGTCAAATGGTGGAATACCCTGCATCAGGGGGCATCGGTGAGTGTGACCAAGGGCTCCAACATGAGTACCATCATGTTGCAGACCATGCTCATCATGACCTTCGCCTTCTGGGCCTACAGCATCGCTGTTGCCATGTACCGGGCGCGTGCCATTATTCTGGAGCGTGAGAAAGACGCACGCTGGGTATCTGAACTACCGGAGATACGTCGATGACAGGTGGATTGTCGGAATTTTTTGCCATGGGTGGTTATGCCCTGTATGTATGGGGTTCTTTTGGCGTCACGGCACTGCTGATGATCGTCGAACCTTTGCTGGTAAAACAACGCCGTAAAGCGGCTGTACGACGGGTTTCCCGTCTTGTTCGTCTCAAATCGGAGCAAAAATCATGAAAGCCAGACACAAGCGACTGGGTTTTTTATTGGTGGGGTTGGTGGTACTGGGTGCTGCCAGCTGGCTGGTGTTTAATGCACTGGGTAACAATTTGTCCTATTTCTTTTCACCCACTGAAGTGGCTGAAAACAAGGCGCCTGCTAACCATGTGTTCCGCCTCGGTGGTCTGGTGCAGCCCGGTACTCTGGAAAGAGGCGAAAAGCTCACCGTGCATTTTGACGTAACAGACAATGCCCACACCGTAAAGGTGGCCTACACCGGCATTCTTCCGGATCTGTTCAAGGAAGGGCAAGGTGTCATTGCCCAGGGACGCATGGGGCCGGATGGCATTTTCGTGGCGGAAGAGGTGTTGGCCAAGCATGATGAAAACTACATGCCACCCGAGGTAGCCGATGCGCTGGAGAAAGGACACGAGAAAGGTGTTGCTGCCATGGCCAAGGGGAATAAACCGCTATGATTCCTGAAATTGGTCACTTTGCCCTGATCCTGGCGCTGATTGTCGCCCTGATCCAATCCATTCTTCCCTTGATCGGTGCGCAAAAAGGCATCGCTTCCTGGGTTGCCATTGCCAAACCGGCAGCAAGGCTGCAACTGCTGTTCATGAGCATTTCCTTCGGTTGTCTGACCTGGAGTTTTCTGCAAAGCGACTTTTCGGTGCTGTATGTGGCATCCAATTCCAATACCTTGCTGCCGACCTTGTTCAAGGTTTCTGGCGTGTGGGGTGCGCACGAAGGTTCACTACTGCTGTGGGCGCTGATTTTATCTGCCTGGACAGGGGCAGTCACGGTGTTTGGCCGCAGCATTCCGCCCGTCATGATGGCGCGAGTGCTAGGCATCCTGGGATTGCTTTCCGTGGGCTTCATCACTTTCATGTTGTTTACTTCCAATCCGTTTGACCGGTTGATGCCGCCGGCTGCGGAAGGCAGAGATCTGAATCCGTTACTGCAGGACGTGGGACTGGCCATACATCCGCCTATGTTGTACATGGGGTATGTGGGTTTTGCCATTCCCTTTGCCTTCGCCCTGGCCGCTATGCTTGGCGGACGTCTTGATGCTGCCTGGGCACGCTGGTCCCGCCCCTGGACGCAGATCGCCTGGGTTTTTCTGACTGTTGGTATCGCCCTGGGCTCCTGGTGGGCCTATTACGAATTGGGCTGGGGCGGCTGGTGGTTCTGGGATCCGGTGGAAAATGCTTCTTTCATGCCCTGGCTGGTGGGCACGGCACTGATGCATTCCCTGGCGGTGACGGAGAAGCGGGGTGCCTTCAAGGCCTGGACGGTGCTGCTGGCCATCTTCGCTTTCTCACTGAGTCTGCTGGGTACTTTCCTGGTACGCTCGGGTGTGTTGACTTCAGTTCATGCTTTTGCGTCGGATCCTTCCCGGGGATTGTTCATTCTGGTATTCCTTGTGGCGGTCGTAGGCGGCTCGCTGATCCTGTATGCCGCACGTGCATCCAAGGTTCGCAGCTACGTGCGCTTCGATCTGATATCCCGGGAAACCGCCTTGTTGCTCAACAATGTCGTGCTCGTGGTAGTTTGCGCCAGTGTGTTACTGGGTACTCTGTACCCCTTGTTGCTGGATGCTCTGGGTATGGGCAAGATTTCCGTCGGTCCTCCTTACTTCAACAGTGTATTCATCCCACTGACTGCACCGCTTGCGGTATTGATGGGGATTGGAACATTAACGCGCTGGAAACGTGACAGTTTTGCGAACATCTGGCCCAAGCTGCGAGTGGCACTGGTAGCCAGCCTGATATTTGGTGTGCTCTATCCCATCGTGGTCATGCAGCAATTCAGCTGGCAGGCGGCTGCGGGCATGACCCTGGCATTCTGGGTGTTCTTCACTACCCTCAAGGCGACCAGGGAGCAGGCCCGTGGTCGGGGGCTAAGCGGTTTGTCCCTGTCGCACTGGGGCATGGTGCTGGGACACACGGGCATTGCCGTATTCATCGTCGGCATCACCCTGACTTCCATTTACAGTACCGAGAAGGATCTGCGCCTGGAAGTCGACCAAACCTATGAAATGGGTGGCTATGAATTTACTTTCAAAGGGGCCTCCCATTTGCAGGGACCGAACTATGAAGGCGACCGGGGCGAGATGGTGATTACCCGTGATGGTGAGGCGGTAGCGGTACTTTACCCGGAAAAGCGCAATTACCGCTCCGGCATGCCCATGACCGAAGCCGGCATCGATGCGGGTCTGACGCGGGATCTGTTCGTGGCCATGGGTGAACCCCTGGGATCGGATGGCGCCTGGAGTGTGCGTCTGTATCACAAGCCCTACGTGCGCTGGATCTGGCTGGGAGCCTTGATCATGGCCTTCGGTGGCATACTGTCCGCCTCAGACAAGCGTTACCGGGTGCTGGCCCGTCGGCGCCAGGAAGCTCTGGCGAGAGGTGTGGCATGATCCGTTATCTGCTGCCTCTGGGGATATTTATCGTCATCGTCGGTTTCCTGTTTGTCGGTCTGGGTCTGGATCCGAAGAAGGTGCCTTCGCCATTCATCGGCAAGCCCGCGCCGGAGTTCAACCTGCCCAAGCTGTACAAGCCGGAAGAACGCGTCGCCACGGCGGACATGAAAGGCAAGGTCTGGCTGCTGAACGTGTGGGCTTCCTGGTGCGTGTCCTGCCGTGCGGAACATCAGGTGGTCACCCGCTTTGCAAAGACCGGCCTGGTTCCCATCTACGGCCTGAACTACAAGGATGAACCCCAGGATGCAAAAGCCTGGCTGGGTGCCCTGGGTAACCCCTATGTGGCCAGCCTGGCGGATCAGGACGGCAATGCCGGCATCGACTGGGGTGTGTATGGCGTGCCGGAAACCTTCGTCATGGACAAGAAAGGCATCGTACGCGATAAGGTTATTGGTCCCGTGACCGAAGAGATCGTTCAGGAACGACTGATTCCCCTGATCAAACAATTGCAGGCCGAGGAAGGATGATGAGAAAGTTGTTCCTGATCTGCCTGCTGGCAGCAAGTGCTTTCGTATCGGCAAACATCGAAACCTACAAATTCGATGATCCGCGCAAGGAAGCGGATTATCAGGTGCTGGTGCATGAGCTGCGCTGCCTGGTATGCCAGAATCAGAACCTGGCGGATTCCAATGCCGAGCTTGCCCAGGATTTGCGCCGCAAGACCTACGAGATGGTGGAGAAAGGACTCAGCAAGGACGAGGTAGTGGAGTACATGGTGGCACGCTATGGCGATTTCGTGCTCTACAAGCCGCCCTTGCAGACCAATACCCTGGCTCTCTGGGGTGGCCCTTTCGTGATTTTCATCATCGCGGTGATCGTATTGATCCGCATCATACGCCGCCGGCC
>CAZFXI010000005.1:10564-21623 GCA_964522855.1 uncultured Sedimenticola sp. | reverse complement strand
AATGACTTTCTGGATTATCATCGCCCTGATGACAGGGCTGGGTATCGCTGTGCTGGCATTTGTGCTGCTGCGCAAACGCCCGGATATCAAGGGCAACCGCCGTGAGCAGAATCTGCTGTTGGCAAGGGAAAAGCTTGCCGAACTGGATCAGGAAAAGGCTTCCGGCAATATCGATGAAGAAACCTATGTCCAGGCGAAGGAAGAGCTGGAAACCGGCCTGCTGGAAGACACGGCTGTGGAAGAGGCCGTCGCCACCGTGCGACCGGCCAGTGCCCGTGCGGCAGCGGTTGTCGTTGCCCTGCTGGTACCGGTGCTCAGCGTGGGCATCTACCTGAAACTCGGTTCACCTCAATATGTGGACATGAGCGGGGCGCCGGGGGCGCAGAGCCCCCATGCCATGAATGCCGGTGGCAAGACACCGACCATGGCGGAATTGCTGGTGGGGCTGGAAGAGCGCGTTAAACAGGCGCCGGAAGATCCAGAAGGCTGGTTCATGCTCGGGCGTGTGTATCAATCCATGCAGCGTTACCCCGATGCGGTCAAGGCCTACGAGGAGTTGCGCAAGCTCACCGACGATCATCCTCAGGCGCTCATTGCCCTGGCCGATGCCCTGGCCATGGTACAGGGTGGCAAGCTCAGCGGCAGACCCTATGATCTGGTGCGCCAGGCACTGGATAAGGAACCGGAAGATCCCACCGCCTTGTGGCTGGCGGGACAGGGCGCCATGGAGTCTGCAGATTACCAGAATGCCATCTATTACTGGCGTCAGGCGGAAGCAGGTCTGGCGGACAAGCCGGATTATATTCAGGAGCTCCGCACGCTCATTCGCCAGGCAATAGAAGTTGCTGCCAAAGCGGGTGTCAGCATAGAGGACCCGGGTTCATCCATCGCTGAAACCCCACAACCCGCTGCCGCTGGCCCAGGAATTGCGCTAAGTGTCAGCCTGGCGCCTGCCTTGCAGGGCAAGGTGAGTCCTGGCGACCGCCTGTTCATCTTCGCCAAGCAGGTGCAGGGGCCGCCCATGCCGGTGGCAGCCGTGCGCATCACCGCCGGTGACCTGCCTGCGAAGCTGGTGCTGGATGACAGCGCCATGCTGCAGCAGGGAAGCAAGCTGGCTGACTACAAACAGCTGAAAATTGCTGCACGCATTGCCAAAGGCTCCCAGCCCATGGCGGCCAGCGGTGACCTGCAGAGCAAGGAAGTGATCGTCTCGGTGGCGGAAGGGAAGCCGGTGGAACTGGTGATCGATCAGGTCGTACCCTGACCGGCACATGGCGGTGGTGTTTGTCTATACGCCGCCGCTGTGCACGGTTTCATAGTAGAGCTTTTCCAGTTCGCGCTTATGCTGGGTTTCTTCGTCGGCCAGGTACTGGAACAGCTGTTGTATGGGGCCGGGTGGGGTGTTTTCCGCCAGGGAGCGGTACTGTTTCATCGCTGCATCCTCGCGTCCCAGCGCATATTGCAGGATGGTCTGGTCATCCGGGTTGTCCCCCAGATCCGGCAGATGAATGTAGTTTGAGAACTTGTAGTCTTCCACCGGCGTCTGAATGCTTTCCTGTATTTGCGCTTTCAGGGCCGGGTTGCGCATCAGGTTGCTGAACAGCTCGAAATGCTCCTTTTCCTCGGCAGCCAGCTCCTCCACCAGGTAGCGGATGTTCTTGTGTACCCTGGGAATGAGTGCGCTGTAGAACTCATGCGCCTTCTGCTCGAAACTGCGGGCAACCTCGAGAATCTCGGCGAGGGTCTTTTTCGATGCTATCTGCTCGTAACTGGCGCTGTGGCCTTCCTGATGCTCGCTCATGATTTGCTGTCCTTTTGATCCGCTTCAGATTCCAGGTATTGCTGGATGCTGGTTGCCACCCGATGTCCGTCAGCCACGGCATGCACCACATCGGGGCCGCGTACCATGTCGCCAGCCGACCACAGCCATGGCAGCGATGTGCGCCCTTGTGCGTCCACCTGTAGCCGGCCGCGGTTCCATTCCAGCTGTTCGGTCAGTTTTTCGCCCAGCAAGGATATATCGCTCATCTGCCCGATGGATTCGACCACCATGGCGGCCGGGTGGAATTGTTCATCTTCCGTATCATAACTGGGTGCGAAGCGTCCGTCTGCATCGAAAATGGATTTTACCCCCAGGGTGATCAGACCCAGGAGCCTGCCCTGCTCATCGATACGCATTTCCCTGGGACCACGACTGGCCAGCACGGTGATGCCTTCTTCTCTGGCTTCCTTCAGCTCCGCCGGATCGGCCAGGAAGTGATCGAAATCTTCCATGGCGGAGACGGTGATGTCGATCCTGCCATGCTGCTGGCGCTGCAGACGCCCCAGGCTGCGGGCGATGTCCATGGCGACGTTGCCGCCACCGATGACCACGACCTGTTGCGGCACCTCGATGTTTTCACCAGTGGTGATCCTGCGTAACAGATCCACGGCTACATACACCTGCGCATTGTCTGCGCCGGCAATGCGTGTGGAGCGTCCCTGCTGCAGCCCGATGGCCACCAGTACGGCATCGTAATCCCGTTCCAGATCCAGCATGCTCAGATCCCGACCTACCCGCGTGTCGCAGCGGATATCCACGCCCAGGGATTCGATGACGCCGATGTCTGCATCCAGTCGGTCATAGGGCAGGCGATACTCCGGAATACCGTAACGGGGCATGCCGCCGGGTTTTTCCAGCGCCTCGAAAACGGTGATTTCGTGCCCCAGCCTGACCAGATCATAGGCGGCGGTGAGTCCTGCAGGACCGGAGCCGATGATGGCGACTTTCTTGCCGGTAACATAGTCCGCCTTGCCTTCCGCGGCGATTTCCTTCACCCGCGCATCGGGTAGCGCATCCATGGCGTAGCGCTTCAGCCAGCGAATGGCGACGGGCTCGCCCCGGCGACCGATGGAGCAGGCCGTTTCGCAGCGATGGGTGCAGACTCGCCCGCATACGTGAGAGAAAGGATTGCTGCGGTAGATCTGCCGCACGGCTTCCTCCATGTCGCCCTGCCAGATGGCGCGGATGTATTCAGGTGCGTGCATGTGGGTGGGGCAGGAATCATGGCACATACCGCATTGCACGCAGCGTGATGCCTCGATGATCGCCTGCTGGTCGGTGTAGCCGGCCACCATCTCATCGAAATTGTCCGAGCGCTGCTCCGCTTCCATCTCTGCCATGGGTTGGCGTTGCAGGTCCACCAGATCGGCATCGGCGGATTTGTCCCAGCCTTTGGGATAATGCTGATCATGAATCCCGTTGGGATCCGGCAGTACGAAATAACTGTCCAGCTCATCCTCGCGGCAGGTATGTACATATTCCTGGGTCAACGCGATCGACCCCGTGGGGCAGATGTCCACACACAGCCCGCACCAGCAGCAGCGACCATAGTCGATAGCAGGGCGCTCGTTGCGGATGCCTTTCACCGGGTCTTCCGGCAGGCCGGGGATCTTCACCATGGTGATGGCGGCATTGTCACAGACCTTCTGGCAGGTGCTGCAACCGATGCATTTGATCCAGTCATTGACATGGAAGCCGCGATAATTAGCCGAGGCCGTGCGTGGCTGCAGTTTTTCGGTGACCGGTGCGCGGGAGAAAAAGCTCAGGCTCTTCAGCGGCCCGAGGATACTGCCCTTGTCCTTGTGCAGAATGTCCGACATCAGCGATCCACCTCCGGCGGGCAGGCATCCAGGGAGAACATGATCTGTGCCACATCCTCCAGGCGGGAACCCACGGCCAGTTTTTCCAGCACCTGCACCGCATGCATGGAAGACGGACCACGCACATGCACTCGGTAGGGTTTGTCGCCGCCATCGGAAACCACGTAGTAGGCCAGTTCGCCCTTGGAGGACTCCACACGAGTATAGGTTTCACCAGCGGGTACGTTCCAGGCCAGGGGGTTGGGTATGGGCGCACGAATCGGGCCGTCGATGGCGGGCAGTCGCTTCACGATCTGGCGCAGAATGCGGATGCTCTGCTTCAGTTCGCCACGCCGCACCAGGTTGCGGGCGAGGGCGTCGCCTGCATTTTCGGTGACTACCTCGAAGTCCAGCTCGTCGTAGATCAGGTAAGGGTCATCCCGGCGCACATCGAAAGCCAGTCCTGTGGCCCGCAGGTTGGGACCGGTAACGCCCCACTTGAGCGCCTTCTCCTGGGTCAGCACTCCTACATCCCGGGCGCGTTTCACGAACACTTGGTTGCGGAAGAACAGGTTGTCGTAATCCGGCAGGCGGGAGTCCAAGTAGTCCAGCAGGCTGGACAGTCGATCCAGGAAACCGTCAGGCACATCCCGTCGCACCCCGCCGGGAATGTTGTAGATGCTGTACACCCGGCCGCCGGTAAGCTCCTCGAAGCGATCCAGTATCAGGTCACGATCCGCCACCCCCCAGAACATGGTGGTGTACATGCCCGTGGTGGCGGCATGTCCGCCAAAAGCAAACAGGTGGGCGGCAAGGCGTGACATCTCCAGTTGCATGACGCGAATCCACTTTGCCCGCTCTGGTATTTCCAGCCCGCAAAGTTCCTCGATGGCCAGGGAATAGCACACTTCCATGGGCACCGGATCGGGCACGCAGATGCGCGGCACCAGGGCGATGTTCTGAATCCACAACCGGCCTTCCATGAGCTTTTCGAAGCCGCGGTGCAGATAGCCTGCATCGGCCCTGGCCGAAATGACCTTGTCGCCATTCAGTTTCACGCGCAGGGCATAGTTGCCTTCGATGCCGGGATGGTTGGGACCGAAATTGAGTTCGAACTCGTTGCTTGGGGGCTGGCTGGTTGCCTGGTAGTTTTCCGGTCTCATGAACGCACATCCTCGGGACGGGTGGTGATGCCGCCACCTTCTTCCTCGATATCCTGCAACCACTGCGGGCGGTATTCTTCCCAAGAGAAGGTTTCATTGACGAAGGCTTCGGAATCGAAATCCTTGCGCATGGGAGGCGGTCCGTTCCATTCGGTGAGGATGAATTTTTCCATGTCCGGGCTACCTTCGAAATACACGCCATACATTTCGTGAATGTCGCGCTCGAAAAAGGCCGCTGGCTGGTACAGGTCGTACACGGACAGGTAAACACCGGGATCGCGGGATATGCGTGTGTGGGCGGACACCAGGGAACGGGTTTCGTAGGACCAGACGTGGTACACCAGCTCGAATTCGTTTTCCTCCATCCAGTCCACGCAGGTGATGGCGGACAGATGCACGTAGCTGGCGTGACCCTGCAGCAATTCCAGCAGGGCGGGCAGCGCTTCGGACTTCACGTCCACACGCACCCGGCGGGAATTCTTGCGCCGGAACTGGATGCTCTCCATGTCTTCGAGGAGATTGTCCAGCCAGATGTTCAGATCCTGGCTCATGAATCCTGCTCCTCCAGAGGCTTCGCTGATTCATGCAGGCGCATGTCCAGGGCTTCCAGGGGTTGCTGATGCTGTTGCAGCAGGGCGGTGTGTTCACCCAGGGTATGCTCGGTCAACAGGCCGTAGTGCTCGGCTTCGGCGATGATGTCCGTGGGCGTCTGCCAGTTGTCGCCAAACAACTTCTGCTGGTTGCCCAGATAGTGATCGTAGTGCTGGAAGTAGCGCTTCCAGGAATCTGCCTGGCCGGATTTGATGTCGCCCATCAGTGCCTGCAGACCCGCGATGACAGCTTCGGGCCGGGGCATGCAGCCGGCGATGTACATGTCCACCGGCAGGTAGTCCTTGAGCATCTTGGCGGTGGCGTAGCTTTGCCAGTACATGCCGCCATTGACGGTGCAGGAGCAGATGCCGATGACATACTTGGGTGAGGCCATCTGTTCGTAGGTGAGGATGATACGCTTCAGTGTCTTGACGGAAACATAACCGGTGACCAGCAGGATATCCGCCTGTCTTGGGGTCACCATGGGCTGAATGCCCAGGCGCTCCATGTCGAAACGGGAGGTCATGGCAGGGGGCAATTCAATGGCGCCACAGCCGGTACAGTAGTGCAGCATGAACAGGGAGCGGGCGCGGCAGAAGCTCATCAGCTCATCGAAGACGTGGGCGAGGGGGTTGGTGCGTTTCGCGCCGCCATCCGTGGTCGCCAGTTGGGTTTCCAGCTTGATGTTGTCGATCTCGTTTGTCATTTCATCACCATTGCCAAGCCCAGGAGTCCCACCAGCATCGGCCATTTCCACATGATCCTCAGTACGTCCTCGGTGCGATAGCGGGGGAACAAGTAGGCGATGGACATGGGGATGGCCACCACCAGGAAGATCTTCGGTAGGAAAGTGATCCAGTATTCGCCGCCTCCCAGAAACAGAGTGGAATAGAGTACGCCGGCGGTATAGAGCTGGAACGCCTGCATCACGAACAGCCCGCCCATGAACTTGCCACCCATCTCCACCATGGGCCCGGTGGCGATTTCAGCAGGAGCGATATAAATCTCGAAAGGTTGTTTGCCCATGATGGCGGGCAGGGTCAGCATGCCCGCCAGGGCCAGTAAGGGCATTTGCACGATGCCCCATTGTCCTGCCCCCTGTTGTTGCAGCGCAATCATTTCGGCCAGGTTGGTAGTACCGTACACATAGGCGGCGCCGAAGATCACCAGCATGAAAGGAATGTCGTAGGCCAGCATTGCCGTGAGCGCCCGGGAGATGCCGATGGAACCGTTGGGGTTGGCGCACTGGCCCACGCCCAGCGCCAGTCCCAGGGAGGGAATCATCAGTATATAAGCCAGGGTCAGCACGCCGCCCTTGTCGGCCAGCCCCGACATGCCGGGCACGGGCAGCAGGGTTTCTGCAGCGATATAGCCGCCTACCGCCATGACGATGCCCATCTCATGGATCAGCCCATGGGATATCTGCGTGCGCTTGCTATAGAGCTTGATGATGTCGAATAGCGGCTGAAAGAACGGCGGGCCGACACGGCGTTGCAGCTTGGCGCCGATGCGCCGCAGCATGAGCACCATCAGCAGGCCGACCACGAAGGCTACCAGCGGCATCAACATCAGTTCGAGCAACAGATGAAGCAGGTTCATTTCATCACCACCCAGGACAGGGACAGCACCACGACGGCCAGCACATAGAATGCCGGATGCACATGGCGATACAGTCCCTGCATCATCAATGACAGGATGTCGATGAGGGACACCAGGCTGCGTTCCAGCCAGCGAAAGCTCTTGCGGTACCAAGGGCCGATGAGATGCATCAGTCCGGGATAGAAGTTGTCACTGTACTGGTAGCGGGTTTCCGCCGTGAGAAAATGCCCCCCCGCGTAGTTGTCCAGTTGATGCACCCGCTTGCTGCGACCGCCGGCGAGGAATATCAGTGTGCCGATGCCAAAGCCGGCGAGCAGCACCGAGACCATCCAGATCATGTCCAGTCCGCCGTTTTCCAGGGGGATGCCTCCCAGCGTATGGGCCAGTACGGGCAGCCCCACGGCCGCCTGTACCGCGCCGATCCAGTCCAGCACCAGGCCAGGGAAGTAGCCGGTCACGAAAACCAGCGTCGCCAGGATGATCATGGGAGCGAGCATGCTCCAGGGTACTTCTTCCACCTGCTGATGCTCGACTCGCAGCTGCCCGAGGAAAGTATTGTGAATCAGCTTGTACACGCTGAGAATGGTGCCCAATGTACCCACCACCGCGCCAATGAACAACAACGGGCTGCCGTCCATGATCAGGGCGCGATAGATCATCCATTTGGAGACAAAGCCATTCATGGGAGGCAGTCCGGCCAGGCCGATGATGCCGATAAGCATGAGGAAAAATGAAATGGGCATGCGCGCCACCAGGCCGCCCAGCTGGTTCAGGTCTGTGGTGCCGGTGCGGTACAGCACCGCGGTTACCACCATGAACAGCATGGCCTGGTAGGTGGCATAGTTGAAGACATGCATCAGGCCGCCGGCGCTGCCCAGGTCACTGCCGATGGCTACACCCAGCAACATGTAACCGGTTTGGCCCACGCCGTGCCAGGCCAGCAGGCGCCGGGCGTCATGTTGGCGCAGGGCAGTATAGGTCGGAAAGATGATAGTAAACACCGCGATCCAGGCGAGCAGGTCTCTGGCACTGAGGAAAGTGTAGGAAATCTCCATGGCCATCAGGCGCCCGATGCCCACCAGTTGAACCACGATCAGGATCATGGCAAACAGCCCCATGCGCGAAGAAATGGCGCCGAGGAAGGCAGCTCCCGGTCCCGGTGTCTCCGCATAGGCCTTGGCTTGCCACAGATGGAAGGGCAACAGCGCCATCTTGATGCCGAAGCCGATGGTGAACAGGCCTACCAGCAGCCACAGGCTGGTGGTCGACAGGTCGGGGAGCATCTGCACGATGGCCTCGAACTGGATGCTGCCGGTGCTGGCATAGATCAACGCGATGGCGGCAAAAATCGCCATGGCGCCGGCAAATGCATAGGTGATGTAGCGCATGGCATAGCGTATTGCCGTGCTTCCACCCTGCGCCATGATCAGGAAGCTGGCCCAGCTCACGAACTCCCAGCCGATGAACAGGCTTAGCAGATCGCTGCTGGCCAGCAGGATCAACATACTGGTCACGTTGATCGCCAGGGAAAACTGCAGCAGCCTCAGATTGTTGCCCCTGGCCTGATAGTGTCGTCCCCAGTCACCCGCCATGAACCAGCTGGCCGTCAATCCGGCGCCGATGGTGATCAGGGCGAAGAACCAGGACAGGGCATCGAATCCCCAGTGCAGCTGTTGATCCATGAAGGTCAGAGTAAAGCCGGATTCCACTCGTTGCAGGCTGCCATAAGCCAGGCCGCCGATCTTGAACAGGGCCAGCAATTGCGCGCCATAGAGTATCGTGATGATCCATCCCGAACCGGGCCGTTTACCCAGCAACAGTGCCAGGATGGTGGTCAGGGCAGACATAGCGATCAGCAAATCCAGAGCGGTCATCGGAAAGCCCCCAAGGGCGTCAGTTGCACCGGCTGTATGCTGTCGATATAGGCTTTCACGTCTGTCGCTTCATGGGCGATGTCGTACAGGTTGTCCGCCAGTGGGGAAATGAAAAACACGCCAGCGACCAGCGTGCCGGTGAGCAGACTGGCCACCAGCAGATCCTTGCCCTTGTGTGCGGGCAGCGGAAGCGTCTGGCCTGGGCTGGTATAAAAACTACTGGCCACCCGGAACAGATAATTTGCCTCCAGAGCCGCGCCGAACAGGATGGCCAGCCCGCCCAGGTAGTACAACCATTGCCCTTGTCCGGCAAGATTGACCAGCACCAGCAGCTTGGCCCAGAAGCCGGGCAGCGGGGGGACGCCGATGAGAGAAAGCGCCAACAGGACAAACAATGCGGCAGCCAGAGGGGCGGTTTTTGCGGCACCGGCCAGATTGCTCAGAGAGCCACCCCAGCGCCTCGCCAGCAGGAACATCGCGGGTTTGACCACCAGGTGATGCAATCCCACGGCCAGACCTGCGAATACACCGGCTTCTCCCGGTACTGAAAACGCGATGAATATGGTACCCAGCTGGCCGATGGAAGAAAATGCCAGCATGCGTTTGAAATCCGTGGCCCGCCAAGCGGCCAGTTCCCCGGAAACCAGCCCCAGAATGCCCAGCACCAGCACGATGAGATGTGCTTCCGGCTGCTGAAATACCAGCACCAGCAGTTTGACCACGACCAGCAACGCCAGCTTCGATGCCACGCCGGCGAGCAGGGCCGAAACCCGCACGGGTGCCGTGGCATAGACTTCCGGCACCCAGGCGTTCACCGGGAACAGCTCGGCCTTCACGCCGAATCCGATGAGCATCAACACGAAGGCGGACAGACCCTGTACGTTATACAGTTTCTGTGGAGCCAGTTGCGCCAGCTGCGCCAGGTTGAGTGTGCCGGTGGCCTGGTAGATCAGGGCGATACCCGCCAGTATCAGCACCGCGCCGAATGCACTGACGATCAGATATCGCAGAGTTGCTGCCAGCGCTGCCGGGTGGAGTCTGCTGGCAACGAGGCCATAGGAAGCGACCGCCACCAGCTCATAGAAGACATAGATATCGAACAGATCGCCTGATAGTGCCAGGCCCGCACCGGCAGCCGCCAGCAGCAACGCCAACGTGGATTGGCGCAAAGGCTGTTCGGATTCATCTGGCCACAGCAGCAAGGTGCCCAGGCTGATGGCTACCGCGAACATCAGGGACAGCTGATCCGCATAGAAGGTTATACCCATGGGGGGACGGAAGCCGCCCAGCTGGACAACGATGGGTGCTGTCATGCCTGCCCACAGGATAATGCCGAGGATGCCGGTAATGGCCAGTACCACGGGGCCTGTCAGTTTTGCCAATGCGGGTGACACACGATCGACCACGGGCAGCAGGAATGCGGCCAGCAGCGGCAGGGCGATCATCAACAGCAGGCTGTTCATGATTTGTCACCGCTGTCCGAGCTGACGGGGAGCGGTGCCTGGCTACTGGTCAGCATGGGAATGCCTGCTTCCTCGGCGATATCCTGTTCCATGCGCTGACGCATCTGCCGGATGTCCAGGGTGCCATAGGCCGACTGCACCCGCAGCGCCAAAACCAGTGCCAGTGCCAGAATACCCACGCCGATGACAATCGCCGTGAGCACCAGTGCCTGGGGGACAGGGTCTGCCATGCTGGCGGGAAAGCCCTGCGCCAGCATGATGGGGGCGGCGGTGCCGTCCTTGTAGCTGGAGATCAACAACAGCAGGTTGGCACCTGATTCCAACAGCGCAATGCTGAAAATAATCCGAACCAGGTGTCGCGAAAGCACGATGCCGCTGATACCGATCAGCATCAATCCGGCTACACCAACATAAAGAACCAGCGTCATGTCCATGTTCAGTCCAGCGCATCCTGTGCGGACAAATGGGACAGCAGCCCGGCCAGCTCTGCGCCAACTTTCAGACCCACGGCGGTGTACAGTAATGGCAGGCTGCCAGCGGAAAACAGGCTGCCCAGCTCGCCTTTACCCAACAGCGGTGTTAAAAACGCCGTGCCATCGAGCATGGCCAGCAGCCCGATCAAGATGAAACCGGCGCCCGCCAGCCCTTCGAGCAGGCTTATCCAGCGCTGATCCAGTTGCTGACCGGGACGGGCCAGCAGGGGTACGAAAAAGGCACAGGCCAGGATCACGCCGCCCTGAAATCCGCC
>CAZFXI010000005.1:0-10464 GCA_964522855.1 uncultured Sedimenticola sp. | reverse complement strand
GCAAACAGCAGGCTGCTGAGACCGGCGCCAATGGCCGCTTCGGTCATGGCCACATCCGGTGCCCGTAACAGGACAAACAGGACAGACAGTGCCAGGGAAACCACGGAAAAGGCCGCCAGCGCCGACAGGAAATCTTTCAGCAGCAGTACGGCCAGGGCACTGGTCAGCATGACGATAACGATGATCAAGGCAAACCATTCCATGTGCTTACTCCTGATCCTGTTGTGGGTTGACACGCCAGGGCTTGATGCCGCTGAGGTAAGCCGCACGGGCGATGGTGGACGAGCCGACAGGGTTGGTGAACAGGATGAATCCGGCAATCACCAGCAGTTTGGCCCACCAGTCGGGGTGATGAAAGCCGATGCCCAGCAATACCGACATCGCCCCCAGGGTCGCCGTCTTGGTGCCGGCCTGCAGGCGGTTGTAAACATCCGGCATGCGTAGTAATCCCAGTCCGCCGATGGCGATGACGATGCAGCCGATCAGTACCAGTACGTCGGCGATCACGTTCATTTCCTGCCTCCCTCGATGGTCCTGGCCATGGCGACCGTGCCGACAAAAGCCAGGGTGCCATACACCAGCGCTACATCCAGATACACGGGGTTGTCGAACCAGGCAGCCAGTCCGACAAGACCAGCCGTGGTGATTACCGCCAGGGTATCTGCGGCCACCACCCGGTCAGCAGCAGTGGGGCCGAGGAATAGGCGGATAGTGCTCAGCCCCAGACCGGTGAGCAACAGGGCGATGGCGAGGGTTTGCAGAAAGGAAGCAGTCATAACAAAAATTTTGCCAGGCGTTTTTCAATGGAGGCCGAAATCGCACAGGTGGCCTGTTCTGCATCGGTGCCGGCCGGGCAATAAACCCAGTGCACCTGTAGGCTGTCGCCTTGTACATCCACCGTGAGGGTGCCTGGTGTCAGGGTAATCGTGTTTGCCAGCAACATCTTGCCCAGGGGTGAGCGCAGCATGGTGTGAATCTCGACCATTTCCGGGCGAATGGGAAGCGAGGGCATGAGTATGCGCTTTGCCAATTCCACATTGGCCACCACCAGAGCCAGGAAGAAAGCCCCCAGGTATTGAAGTACATAGACAGGCGCCAGCCAGCTGAAACGAAAGCCGGTAAAAATACCGAACCGGGATCTGAACAGCAGAGTAACCAGGGCCGAAACCAGGCTGCCTGCCAGCAGTTCCTGTGGATTCAGGCTGCCCGCCAGTAACATCCACAACAGCAACGAAACGAAAAAGACGAACAGGTAATGTGCCGTACCCAGAGCAGAAATTTCTGATCCATCGTTCATGTTTTTGTGTCCGTACCTTTACAGCCATAAAATGAGAAGTCGTGACGATGGTATACGCCAGCGCTTTCCATCAGGGGATGGAGGAGACACGATTATACATAGAAAAGCCTGTATCAAAACCTGTGGTAGTGACTTTGTGACGATTTCCCGTTCTCTGTTGTTTGTAACACTATCTTGTCAAGCGCCGTCAGGAAGCAAGGGTTCCATCGTGACGCAGGATGTTAGCTTCCTCCGGTAGAGGGTGGCTGTTCAGTAGCCACGCCAGCATTTGCTCACTGTACCAGGGAATGGTCAGGCTGCCATGGGCGCCGAAGCCATTGAACAGATGCAGGTTGCGGGCATCGGGATGTGTACCCAGGAAGGGCTGGCGGTCGCTGGTTGCCGGACGCACACCGGCTTCGCTGCGCAGTAGTTCCAGCTGCTCAGGGTTTTTCAGCAGGGAGCGCATGTTCTGGAGCAACTTGTCGGTTCCCGCTTTTGTGGCGTGATTGTCCTGGGTGTCGTGATTGTGCGTGGAGCCAAGGCGAAACTGATCATGGTCGATGGGCAATAGCCAGCTGGCGCCGTTGATGATCCTGTCCGGCAACTGTCCGGGACGGGTATGCGGCTTTTTCTGCAGGGTGAGTATCTCCCCCTGGTCCGGTGCAAAAGGCAGGTAGCCGAACCAGGGATTGTGCATGCTGCGATAGCCATCGCAGAAGATGAGCTCCCTGGTCTGGAAATGTCCATAGCTTATCTGGTTGGCTCTGATTTCCAGGTGATCATGATTGACGGTAGTGATATGTAGTGCCTGGCGTTCCTGCAACCAACGGGCAAGAAATTCGAGCAAGGCCGGCAGGCGTACATAACCGGTGCGATGCTGGATGAAGCCACCCAGTGGCGCCTGTACAGGTTGTGGTGGTTTCTCAGCGGCAAAGGCGCTGCCCAGCAGGTCAGCGATGTCGTCCTGTTCCGCCAGTCGTGCAAAGAAGCGGTGCTGCTCCGGGCTGTGAAACAGGCGCAGCATGTCCAGCCATTGCAGGAAAGGCTGTCCTGCCTGTTGTGCCAGCTGGCCGTAAGTGGTTTCCACGGAATCCAGCCAGCTGTGGATATGTGTGGAGTGATTGAAACGCTTGCCGGCGAGGGGGTTGATGACGCCCGCAGCGACCATGGAGGAAGAGGTGGCATGCGCATCATCCAGTACCAGGACTTTTTGTCCATGCTCGATCAATCGCCAGGCCAGCAAGCTGCCTGCCAGTCCTTGTCCGATAATCAGGAAATCGTAAAACTTGTTCTCAGGCACTATACTTCCGGTTCAATAACAAACACATAACCTAGCGTAACCAACATGAGCTATCTTACCCGTCCCCTGGATCAGAAAGGCATGCCCGCCGGTATTCCCTATATTGTCGGCAACGAGGCAGCGGAACGCTTCAGCTTCTACGGCATGCGCACCATCCTGGTGGTGTTCATGACCCAGTACCTCATGGGGAAAACCGGGGTGCTGGCACCCATGGGTGAAGAAGATGCCAAGGGCTGGTATCACCTGTTTGTCTCCGCGGTTTATTTTACGCCGCTTCTGGGCGCAGTGCTTGCGGATGTGTGGTGGGGCAAGTACAAGACCATTCTGCTGCTTTCTCTGGTGTACTGCGGTGGGCATCTGGCGCTGGCGCTGGACGATACCCGGCTGGGGTTGGCTCTGGGCCTTGGGTTGATCGCCCTGGGAGCGGGGGGCATCAAGCCCTGCGTGTCGGCGCATGTGGGCGATCAATTTGGTCATACAAACCGGAAGTTGATCAGCCGGACCTTCGGCTGGTTCTATATGGCGATCAATGTCGGTGCCTTCATCTCTACCTTGCTGACGCCGTGGCTGCTGAAGGAATACGGGCCACATTGGGCTTTTGGCGTGCCTGGCGTCCTCATGGCCCTGGCGACATTCACGTTCTGGCTGGGTCGTAACAAGTTCGTGCATGTGCCCCCGGCGGGCAAGGCGTTCCTGAAGGAAGCCTTGTCGGTGGACAGCTTGCGTATCTTCGGGCGTCTGCTGCTGATCTATCTGTTCATCGCCGTGTTCTGGGCGCTGTATGACCAGACGGGCTCCTCCTGGGTGCTCCAGGCCCAGCATATGGACCGGAAACTGTTTGGCATCGAGCTGCTGCCTTCGCAGATTCAGGCGATCAATCCGCTGTTGATCATCATCTTGATCCCGCTGTTCAGCTATGTCATCTATCCCTTTCTTGGAAAACTGATGAAGCTGACGCCCATGCGCAAGGTGGCCATGGGCTTTGTGCTGGCCGCCGCAGCCTTTGCGATTTCCTCCCTGGCCCAGGAACGTATCGACGCCGGGGCGATGCCGGGGATCTGGTGGCAGTTGCTGGCCTATGTGCTGCTGACCAGTGGTGAGGTCATGGTGTCCATTACCGCGCTGGAGTATTCGTACACCCAAGCGCCGCGCACCATGAAATCCTTCATCATGGCGTTGTTCATGCTGTCGGTGTCCTTGGGTAATATCTTTACCAGCGCCGTCAATTTCTTCATTCAGAACGAAGATGGCACGGTGATGCTCGAAGGTGCTGAATACTACTGGTTCTTCACCGCGCTGATGGCGGTTACTGCCGTGTTGTTCGCCCTGCTGACGCCATTCATCCGGGACAAGACCATTCTTCAGGCGTCGGAAGCGGCGGCGAGTGCTGCCTGAATGGCCGCGTGCGCGGCATCCGCCACGCTGCGCCGATCCCGGTCGGCTGTGGAGATCGGATCGCAGAAACAGACGTGAACTTCGCTGCGTTTGCGTGCCAGCACATTGAGCAGAATCAGGAAGAAGCTGCGCCCCTTGGTATAGGGTATGCGCTGATCCAGCTTGCCGTTATAGGTATAACGAAGGGCGATGGGAATTACCGGGCTGTGGGTGTCGATGGCGGCGCCAAATATACGGGGGAAAAAGCGTTTGACCTGACGGCCGTCCGAGGTGGTTCCTTCGGGAAAGATAGCCAGGTTGCGTCCTTCCAGCAGTCGCTCGGCGATGGCGGCCGATACGCGTTGGGCTTCATGCTTTCCCCGGCGAATGAAAACCGTTCCCGAGGCGGCGGCAAACCAGCCGACCACCGGCCAGTAGCGAATGCTGTCCTTGGATAGAAAGGCCGCGCCGGTAAGGGAATTGATGGTGGGGATATCTATCCAGGAGATATGATTGGCGACGATCAGGCCGGTTGTCTCTGGCGGTTCCCCGTGGGTGATGACTTTTATCCCCATGATGGTCAGCAGCCTGGCTGACCAGCGGGCAACAGGTTGAGGATCGGGCAGGCGGTTTCCATCCGGAAGTGTCACTTTCTTGATGTACAGGCTCAGCCAGACGCCGGCCAGCATGTGCGCCAGCAACAGCAGGAAGCGCCAGGGGACACGTATCAGACTCATGCCGGCAACTGCCGGGTGTATTCGTACATGACGATGGAAGCGGCAATGCTCACGTTCAGGCTTTCCACCCGGCCAAACTGGGGAATATGCAGATAGCGGATGTCCGGGTAGTCGCTGGCGGAAAAACTCAGGCCGATTTCCTCGTGACCAAAAACAAAGGCGCTGTTGTGTGGAAACCGTTCTTCCGCCAGAGGTTGGCTGTTTTCCGGAGACAAGGCATATAGCGTATAGCCGCGTTGTACGAGATCGGCATGACTTTTATCGAAAGTAGTGAAAAAACGTGCGGGAACCTGGCGAAAGGCACCTTTGGCAGGCGCAGGGTCAAACGGTCCGATGTCGATGAGCTGCACTTCTCTGGCTCCAAACGCTTCAGCGCTGCGGAAAATCTTGGGTACATTGTATCCCGCTTTCAGATGATCCAGCACCACCACGAAATGATGTGCTCCTGGGACTGCTAGCAGGTTGCGGCGGCGGTTTTTTTCATAGGCGCGCAGCAGTTGCTCCTGGCGCTTCCTGCGCAGTTGCCGCGCCGACAGTTTTTCACTCATAGACAGGCTCTAAACTGGTAGAATAAGGGTTTTCCCGCAAACGACGTATTTTACCTCATGTCCAGCAGCGACGAGCACCAGACATCTTCATTGTTGCAGCAGATCGATCTGCCGGAAGATCTGCGCTTGCTCGAAGTTGATCAATTGGCGTCTCTGGCGGAAGAGCTGCGGGAATTTCTGGTAGAAAGCATTTCCCGCACCGGCGGCCACCTGGCGGCGGGACTGGGCGTGGTGGAGCTGACGATCGCGCTGCACTATGTGTTCGACACCCCCCGGGATCGGCTGGTCTGGGATGTGGGGCATCAGGCCTATCCCCACAAGATTCTCACCGGCAGACGCAACAGGATGGACAGCCTGCGCCAGAAAGATGGCCTGTCGGGTTTTCTGAAGCGCGCCGAGTCGGAATACGATGCCTTTGGTGCGGGTCACTCCAGCACCTCCATCGGTGCCGCTCTGGGTATGGCGATAACCGCCAAACTGGAAGGCATACAGCGTGAACATATTGCCGTGATCGGGGATGGCGCCCTGTCGGCAGGTATGGCTTTCGAGGCCCTGAATCATGCCGGCGCCCTGGATATGGATCTGCTGGTGGTGCTCAACGACAACGACATGTCCATCTCCCGTCCTGTGGGTGCGGTGAGCAACTACCTGGCGCGGGTGCTGTCCAGCCGCTTCTACAACAAGATGCGTGAAGGCGGCAAGAACGTGTTGGGTGTCATGCCCGGTGTGCGTGATCTCATGGATCGCTGGGAAGAACACATGAAGGGTATGTTGATTCCCGGCACCTTGTTCGAAGAGCTGGGATTCAACTATATTGGTCCCATCGATGGTCATGATCTGCCGCTGGTGGTGCAGACTCTGCGCAACATGAAGCAGATGCGTGGCCCCCGCTTCCTGCATGTGGTGACACAGAAGGGCCGGGGGTTCGCCCCGGCAGAAGGAGATCCCTGTGTCTATCATGGGGTAGGTCCTTTTGACCCCGATACGGGAGAGCAGGAAGGTTCCGGCAGCTCCGGTGCAAAAACCTATACTCAGATCTTTTCCGACTGGATTTGTGATCAGGCGGCAACCGATGAACGGTTGGTGGCAATCACTCCGGCCATGTGTGAAGGTTCCGGTCTGGTGCGTTTTGCCAACGAATTCTCGGAGCGCTATTTCGATGTGGGTATCGCCGAACAGCATGCGTTGACGCTGGCTGCAGGCATGGCCTGTGATGGCCTCAAGCCTGTGGTGGCCATCTATTCCACTTTCCTGCAGCGTGCCTATGACCAGCTGATTCATGATGTTGCCCTGCAAAATCTGGATGTGACCCTGGCGGTAGATCGGGCGGGACTGGTGGGTGCCGATGGCGCTACCCATGCGGGTGCCTTCGATTTGAGTTATGCGCGCTGTATTCCCAACATGGCTATCCTGGCGCCTGCTGACGGGAGGGATTGCCGACAGATGCTGCAAGCTGCCTGGGAGCACCAGGGTCCGGCCATGGTGCGTTATCCCCGAGGCAAGGGGCCGGGAGCGGCGCCCGAATCAGATGCAAAGCCTCTGCCCTGGGGGAAAGCCGAGGTGCGGCGCCAGGGCAGGCAGATTGCGCTGCTTTGCTTTGGTTCCATGGTGTCAGTTGGATTGGATGTGGCTGAAGAGCTCGACGCCACGCTGGTCAATATGCGTTTCGTGAAACCCCTGGACGGGGAGTTGCTGCGCCAGCTGGCAGAAAGCCACAGTTTGCTGGTGACTCTGGAGGAAAATGCGCTCATGGGTGGTGCGGGCTCAGCGGTTGCCGAGCAATTGCATGCGGATGGCTTGAATGTGAAAATGATCCAGTTTGGATTGCCGGATGACTATCTGGAGCAGGGAACCCAGCAGGAACAACTGGAAATGGCCGGCTTGACTGCGGGACAGATACTCGAGGCAATTCGGCAGCGCGGTTGAAAAACCGGTAAAGCATTGCCAGAAAATGAAAAAGGGGATGGCCAATGGCCATCCCCTTTTTTTATCGTCGGGTTGACGGTAGTCGTCAGCCGCGCTCGTCCATCATCTTGTCGATGATGGGGCCGAGGATGATCTCCATGGCAAAGCCCATCTTTCCACCGGGCACCACGATGGTGTTGCGGCGAGACATGAAGGAGTCCGGGATCATGTTCAGCAGATCCGGAAAGTTGATATCGAACTTGTCCGGATCGGCGAAGCGGATAACCACGAAACTCTCATCAGGGGTAGGAATGTCCCGGGCGATGAACGGGTTGGATGTATCGACCGTTGCCACACGCTGGAAGTTGATGTCGGTGCGGGAGAACTGTGGGGTGATGTGGTTGATATAGTCCGGCATACGGCGCATGATGGTTTCAACCGTCGCCTCGGCAGTATAGCCGCGTTCCTTGGCGTCACGATGGATCTTCTGGATCCACTCCAGGTTGACCACGGGGACTACGCCAATGCCCAGATCCACCTGGCTGGCAACGTCAGCTTCATCGGTGACCACCATGCCATGCAGGCCTTCGTAGAACAGCAGGTCTGTGCCCGCAGGGATGTCTTCCCAGGGGGTGAATTCGCCGGGTTTCTTGTCACAGCCCAGGCGTTCATTGTGCTCGTCCGCTTCTTCCTGACTGTGCAGGTAGTAGCGCTTTTGTCCGACGCCGGTTTCACCGTAAACGCGGAACAGATCTTCGATCTTGTCGAAGAGGTTGGCTTCGGGGCCGAAATGGCTCATGCCGCCAGCCATCTTGTCACGCATGGCAGCACGATCATAGCGGTGGAAACTGTCGCCTTCAACGACAGCAGCCTTGATGCCTTCGCGGGTGAAGATATGCTCGAATGCGCGCTTTACGGTAGTGGTGCCAGCGCCGGATGAACCGGTTACAACAACGACAGGGTGTTTCTTGGACATGTCAGCCTCCGGAAAAAGAAAATCATGATTGAAATAGTTCAAGAGTGAAATCACCTGTGATGGCTACAGGTGACTTGACTCTAAAGCCATGCAAGGCTCGAACTATATCATAATCCACTGATACCCGGATTGAGGCAGCGCAACAGGTCAGGAAGTAAAAAGGCCGCTGTTGATCCACAGGTGAACGAAAATGCTGGCGGCGTAGCCCAGGGCGATAACGGGCATCCACTTCAGGTGGCCAAAAAAGGTGTATTTGCCCCGCGCCTGGCCCATCAGGGCGACACCAGCGGCGGAGCCGATGGACAACAGGGAGCCGCCAACGCCTGCAGTCAGGGTCACCAGCAGCCATTGGCCGGAGGACATTTCCGGCATCATGGTGAGTACCGCAAACATGACCGGGATATTGTCCACGATGGCGGACATCAAGCCCACCGTCACGTTCGCGTAGGTTGCACCCCACTGGCTGTACATGACCTCTGATGCCACGGACAAATAGCCGATAAAGCCCAGTCCCCCCACGCACAGCACCACACCGTAGAAGAAAAACAGGGTGTCCCATTCCGCGCGGGCGACGCTGCTGAAAATGTCGAAGGCAACCGGGTCACCGATCTGCCCGGCTTCTTCTGCTGATTTCAGGCTCTCGTCACGGGTGCGGGTTTTTTTCAGGTAATAACCGAAGAATTGCAGGTAGGCCAAGCCGGTCAACATGCCGATGACCGGAGGAATCTGCAGGTAGTTGTGGAACATTACTGCGGTGCTGATGGTCAGCAGAAACAGGAAGACAATGCGCTTGGCACCGCGCCTGGTCGAGCAGGATTCCTCGATCGGGTCCGGGAGTGTCTTGGGCACGGACAGGCTCATGATGGCTGCGGGTACCAGCCAGTTTACGAGCGAAGGGATGAACAGGGCAAAGAAAGCCCAGAAGTCGATGGCGCCCTGGGGTGTCTGGATTCCTTTTTGCCAGACCATCAGCGTGGTGATGTCACCGAACGGGCTGAATGCGCCCCCGGCGTTTGCCGCGACGACGATATTGATGCAGGCGAGAAGAATGAATCGCGTGTTGCTGCCGCCCACTGCCATTGCCACGGCACACATGAGCAATGCTGTAGTCAGGTTGTCTGCGATGGGGGAGATAAAAAATGCCAGCAGACCTGTAGCCCAGAAGAGGGACCGGAAGCTCAATCCCTTGCGTACCAGCCAGACCCGCAGGTTTTCGAACACCAGGCGCTCGTCCATGGCATTTATGTAGGTCATGGCAACCAGTAGGAACAGCATCAGTTCGGCATATTCTTCCAGGTTGTGACGTACTGCAGCCTCCACTGTATGGTCGATCCCATGAGACTGATAAACCAGTGCAATGAGTGCCCAGATGATGCCCGCCGCCAGCATCACCGGTTTGGATTTGCGCAAATGGGTGAATTCCTCGGCCATTACCAGCAGGTAGGAAAGGAAAAAGATGATCAGGGATGCGGGCCCCACCCAGTGTGTGGTCAGGTCAATCATTGTTTCTCCTGATGCCAGCGTCTGTCCTGATATCAGCACCAGCAAACCAGCAGCGATAGTTTTTTGCATGTGTCACACACTCTTGAATGTTCCCTTGAAGCCGGCTACTGCAGGCTTTCCTGTTTTGTTCTTTACCGGGTCCTAGTGGTTGCCTTTCAGTAACGTACCAGTACGTTGTATTCCAGAATGAAGCTGTCCTCGGCCGGTATCTTGATCTGCCATTCGGCCAGTCCTGATGCTATCTTCTGGTGCGGCATGGATTCGCGGAGAATCTTCCAGTCGCCCGGTATCGGTTCCTGTACCTTCACTTCAATCGGCACGTCCTTGGCATTCTTTAATTCGATGCGATAGGTGCTTTCTGCCGCATACCGGTAAGGGTGTCCGAAATTTACCTTTTTGTAGTTGATTTGTTTCTTGCTGGCGGTGATATCGAAAGCTTCCCCCAGCTTCAGACGAATTTTCTCGTTCCTGGGGGTGTGATCGATACGATCCTCCCCGACGAACTGAGCATTGCCCTTGCTGTCGCGCTTGTACACCCGCACGATGCCTTTCGGCAGGGGCATGCCCATGCCCTTGTCTTCCCGGTTCTGGAACTGGATATAGACCGCAGCCTTGATGGATTCGCCGAGTGAATCGAAGGCGCTGCGGTAGTAGTAGTCCTGACCCCTGAAGACCAGTTCCTTGGTGACGGGCACCTGGCTGGCAGTGAGCAGTGACACCTGCTTGGTCTGTTTGTCGGCAATGGTTGTGGGGTGTGCCAAGGTGTACAAATGGTATTCGAACAGCGCTTCTTCCGCCATGGGCGCCGGGACAGCTGCCATGGCCATTTCCATTCTTTGTGG